>PLXP01000078.1 GCA_003151435.1 Acidobacteriaceae bacterium | reverse complement strand
CCCGCCACAAGCCAGATCTGTGTGTTAGCCGGGATCATCCGTGCAAACTCTCAAGAACCGCACGAACAATCTCGGCATCGACGGCGCCCGCAAGGCTGACCAGAGCTCGGCCAGGTATCTCGATGTTCAGCGTCAGGCCCAGCTCCGCACTCTCGTGCGTGTCCCGCTCTGTCTCCGATGCCTCGGCCTCTGCTGGCTCTTCGTTGCCCACCGAAACTGGGAGAAGGCAAAGGCTTGGCGCGTCAGCGGCACTCTCCCCACCAAGCTGGCCCGCATGATAAAGCTTCCGCCAATAGAACACCTGGTTCGCGTTCACGCCATGTTGCCGCGCCAGCGATGCAACCGACTGGCTCGACGACATCGTCAGCTCCACGATCCGCCGCTTCTCCTCCGCAATCCAGTACCCCCGACGCCCAGAAGCGCCTTCCCCAACCTCGCCTCCGACTTCCATCCAAGCCCTCCGTGGCCACATGGCCACCACAAGTCGAGCTTGAACCCTGAACAACCCCAAAACAAGGCGGCCAGAAAATGACGCTTACGAAAAGAATCAGACTGGACAAGTTAAACTTTGATGCGTACATTTACGCATACAATGTAGCCGAAGGAGTAAATTCCCTGGCAAACGGAGCTAAGCGCTCCGGCGGAGGCGGTTCCGGCGTGGAACGGCCCGCACGCTACACGAAAGCAATGATTCACGCGTCTCTTGTTTATGCGGCAAACATCCAAGTCCCGCCGGTCCCCTCGCAACATCCGGTGCATGAATATTGCTGAAAGGAACAGATCATGAAGCCTGCTAATTCCTGGCCCCAGGCCCCTATAGTTTCCGACACGGCCAATCCAGAACCGTTCGCGGGAAAGAATGAAATCTCTTTGCGGAACTCCGGCGACGACGTCAACCGAAGACATTTTCTAGCTGGTGTAGCGGGCGCAGCGTTGCTGACCGCCATTGATCGCTCCAGGGCTCTGGCCGCCGTCGTCGGCGATGTCACGGTTAACCTGGCCAAAGTCGCCACGGCTTCGGCATCGTACACCTCAGGGGACACCAAACTCACGGCCCTGAACGATGGATTCGATCCCGTCAACTCACGCGACCAGAGCCATGGCAGCTACGGCAACTGGCCGCACATAGATGCGCAGTGGGTGCAGTATGAGTGGGGAAAGCCGGTCACCACGAACCGCGTGGAGGTGTACTGGTGGGTCGACGGTGAGGGCGTGGGCGCACCGTCCTCATATCGGGTGACCTACTGGAATGGTAGCGAATTTATGCCCGTCTCGAATGCGAAGGGACTGGGTGTAGATCCAAACGGTTTTAACAGCACCAGCTTTGACGAGGTCAAGACAATAAGGCTGCGGCTCGAGATCAGTTCCGACGGCACACACTCTACGGGCGTTCTGGAATGGAAGGTGTACAGCAGCGGCCCGGTGCCGCTCTTCCCGCCAAGCGTTGAGGCTGGCGTGGATCGGGCGGTGGTGCTTGGCGGCAAAACCTACTTGTCAGGCAAGGCCGACTGGCTCATGCCGGCAACCGCTCATCGTTTGCGTTGGAGCAAGGCCTCGGGACCGGGCCAGGTTGTTTTCGCAGATTCCGCTTCAGCCGACACGACGGCGACCTTTTCCGAGCCGGGCGAATATCTGCTTGAGATCACGGCATTCGGCGATACGGAAAACAGCAAGTCGAGGCTGACGGTGCAGGCTGAAAAAGCTCCTCCGAAGGAGAGGCTGAACGTGGTGTATACGACGCGCTACGCGATCGACAACCCGATGTGGAACGAGCGCGCCAAGACGCTAATTGTCGACTGGATTCCGCATTGCGTGGAACAGTGCGAACGCACCGACCTGAAGCAGGGGCAAGGCGGCCTGGACAACTTTATTGAGGCTGCGAAGGCGCTCAGCGGCGAGCCGCATGGACATCACAAGGGGTACGTTTTCTCGAATGCGTGGGTGCACCAGACGGTTGAGTCGATGTGCATTGCGCTCATGGTGGATCCCCAGGGAGACCCGGACATCATTGCCGCGCAGGAAAAGATGAAGGTGACGCTCGAAAAATGGATACCCATCATTCTTGCCGCGCAGGAACACGACGGATATTTGCAGACGGCGTATACGCTCGCCGACCGCAGAGTGTGGCCGGAGCGCTGGTCGCCGGAGCATCGCGGCAATCACGAAGGGTATACCGCGGGCTACTTCATCGAGTCGGCGATCAACCATCACACGCTGACCAACGGGCAGGACCTGCGCCTTTACAACGGAGTCAAGAAGCTGGCCGACTGCTGGGTGGCCCACATCGGACCCGGCAAGAAGGATTGGTTCGACGGTCACCAGGAAATGGAGCAGGCGCTGGTGCGCTTTGGCCGATTCGTGAACGACACAGAAGGCAACGGCCGGGGCGACGATTACATCAAGCTGGCAAAGTTCCTTCTCGACTCGCGCAAGGGCGGGCAGGAATACGATCAGAGCCATTTGCCGCCGATTCGCCAATACGAAGCTGTGGGGCATGCGGTGCGCGCGATGTACTTCTACTCCGGCATGGCTGACATTGCGGCAGAGACCGGCGATCAGGACTACCAGAGCGCTGTACTGGCGCTGTGGGACAACATGGTCAACAAGAAGTTCTATGTGACGGGGGGCATCGGCAGTGGAGAAACGTCAGAAGGCTTCGGCCCGAACTACTCGCTGCGCAACGAAGCTTATTGCGAGTCCTGCTCCAGTTGCGGCCTCATCTTTTTCCAGTACAAGATGAACCTCGCTTACCACGATGCGAAGTTTGCCGATCTATACGAGCAAACCATGTATAACGCTCTTTTCGGGGCGGTAGACATGGAAGGCAAGAACTTTTGCTATACCAATCCACTGATAAATACTGAGCGCACGCCATGGCATGTTTGCCCGTGCTGTGTCGGGAATATTCCGCGCACGCTGTTGATGGTGCCTACGTGGAGCTACACCAAGGGGCCGGAGGCGTTGCATGTGAACTTGTTCATAGGGAGCCGCGTGAATGTAGGCAAGATCGCCGGCACCGATGTGCAGGTCGTGCAGAAGACCGAGTACCCGTGGAAAGGCGCAGTCGCCATCACGATCAATCCCGAGGAGGCAAAGACTTTCAGCGTGCATGTGCGCGTACCCGATCGCGCGACCTCGAAGCTCTACACGAAGACGCCCAACGTCGATGGCCTGAAGCGGCTGGCCGTAAACGGCAAGCCCGTTACGCCGCAGATCGTCAAGGGCTACGCGGTGATCACGCGCCGCTGGGAGCGCGGCGATACCATCGAACTCGAGCTGCCGATGGTAGTGCAGCGCATCAAGGCGGATCCGCGGATCAAGGCCGATGACAACCTGTTGGCGTTGCAGTATGGGCCATTGATTTACAACGTGGAGACGGCCGATCGACAAAGTCTGGACCTTGCGTTGAGCAACGAACCGCTCAAAGCTGAATGGCGGCCCGATCTGCTCGGTGGAGTCATGGTCATCACGGGTACGTGGCAGGATGGAACGCCGATGCTCGCAGTTCCGAATTTTGCGCGCATGAATCGTGTGGCGCAGGAACGTCCGGAGGTTCCGGGCGACAGCGCAGTGAACTACGCACCCGGTGCAACGAATAACAATACCAAAAACAAACCGGCCGGAAACGCAGGAGCGGCCTTTCCGGGAGCCACCATACCGTCAACCGCGCCGGCCCACCGCCGCTACCAACGCAAGATCGAGTCCAAGGTCTGGATGCAGGCAATCGTCTAGACCACTCGAATTCAGGGCGAGAAGGCCACGTCTTTGCGGCGTGGCCTTCTTCGTCTCAATTTGTAATTGTGCGGATCGTCACTCAACCACGCAATTCGTGGACGGTAGATGCTGCTGGCCACGACTAGCTGCGAACGATCTCAACTTTAGCGTTCGCGGTCCCGGCGGGGATACGGAGTCGCAAAGGCTTGTTTCCGTCAGGGCGGAATTCGTTCGTCTCCTGATTACAAATAACCTTGTAACTCCGTGCCGGCAAGCCTGCAATCAAAAGCCGCACCTCTCCGCTGCCGGTGGTCTCCGTTTCGAGCGCAAAGAGGAACCTCAGCGGATCAGCGGACCATTGGATCGGCTGTTCTTTTGCGAACCGGCCGCCTGTCAATTCGAGGTCGATCTGTTGCCCGGCTGTTCTCAGGTGCAGACGCCGCCGCACTCCGTCGCGGGGGATGATATACATGGATGCGTTTTCGGCGCGCATCTCCCCACCGAAGCAGAAGCGGCCAAAGACGGGATCATCCGCTACGATCGTCGAAGCTCCTCGGAGCGCGCCGCAATAGCCCAGGTCTGTCTCGGAGGAGTAATACCATGGGCCGCGGTGGTGCGGCTGGCCGAGCCATGTTGTGCCGAATGCCGCAGGCTCGAAGCCGCCTCCCGTTCCGCCATCGTTTCCCTCCCCCGGAAACCAGTACCCGAAGTCCGTCTCAGGTGTGCCCGTATTCATCAGCGACCATGCGCTGAGACACGAAGCGTAGCCGAGGCGGATCGTGGCATCGAGCTCGCTGCGATCGTGCAGCGCGTGGTCCAGCACGCCCCAACCACCCATCGGTGACATGTAACTCAACGTGAACGAATCGCCCGCACCTCCGCGATAGTCGCTGCCGTAGTAGTAATACGCCTTCTCTATGACGCCGCGGCAGAAGAGATTGGCCCGGATCTGCGTGATGGCGAACTTCGCAGACGCTTCCGGCGTGATGCCCGCCGAGGTTGGATGATCGAGCGCGTAACGCGCGATAGCCTGCGTCGACTCGAAGCCAGTGGAATCAAAAGCATATTCCGAACCGAAGAGGTTTGGCCCTCCACTGACGAAGAACCCCACCTTCTTCTCCCAATGCATGCGCAACTGCGCCGCTTCGTCGTGCTTGCCTGCTAGTTCCAGTTCTTCAATGAGCCGCGGAATAACGACCTCGTTATAGAAACCCGTTTCGTATGCGGACCAGTTGGTGACTCGCGTGGGAATGGTAAACATGCCGAGCGCCGTGCCGTATGCGCGTTCCAGGTAGGTCGCCCGGTCCAGCTTCATTTCGATCCCCGGATAATCGCGGGCGATACGATACATGCTGAAGTACATCACTATGATGTGCGGATAATCGTAAGGCCGCCAGATATGGCGCTTGCCCTTGTTTCCGGGGTCGCTGCTATCGCGGTTTTGCTTCCAGTCGGGGATGCCGTAGATGCCGTAGCTGTCGGTCTCCTCGGTGGTGCGCTGCAAGCCTCCCCAGACGAAGTGCTCAATGTAGTAGTCCAGCGCTTCGACCTGAGCCTGGTCGGGGAACTCGGCGTTTTTGCTGGCCAGGTAGGCCGGCTTGCTCAAGCCCGGGTCGTCGCAGGTCACCTCATAGATGCGCCACCCCTTGATGCGGTCGTAGTTGTCCGGCCCCAGCTGCACCTGTGAGTCCATGTTCCATTCCGCGAGCAGGCCGTTGTACCACTTGCCGGCATCGCGAACCTGGTGCTTTGCGATGAACGCCGCGCGCTTGTGGATCAAGGTTTCCAGCGGTTCGGCGGAAAAGAACTCCAGCCTGGTAGAGCGGCCGGAGCCGTGGTTTACGGTGAGCATGTTCTCGCCGAGCCGCCCAAACTTCACGCGGTACAGCCTGCGTCCTTCTCTTTCGCCGAGAGGCTCGATGGTCGTCTGCTGGGGGTGCTCGGCAACTACGCTTTCGATGCGATCATGGGACCGGATCGAGATGCAGGTGAAGAGATCGGACGGCACCGTCATGCCGGGTGCGATTTCCACATCAATCAACTCCGCATCCACCAGCCGCTGCCTGACGCCGGCATAGTCCTGCGCCCATGCCAGTTGGAAAGCATATTCGCGGTCGGCTCCGGGCTTGCCGGCGGGCGCCAGAGTGATGCTTGTGCGAGGCTGGCGCCAACGGCCACCAGCGGCCTGCACAGCTTCACCCACGGCCATGGAATGGACATAGGCGCGGAACGCGGGACGCTGCCCTTTCGCCGGCGGCATGTGGTCCCAATACTCCAGGTGGGTATCGCGCTCGGGCGTCATCACCAGGTACGGTCCAACGCAGTTGGAGCGCATCCAGAACAGAAAAGAGCCGTGCCCGGAGATGAAGCTGTGCTTCAGAACCGAAGCAGTGGGAGGCTCCTTGGCATTGAAGCTGGAGTGCATGGGCAGGGGAAGCGCCAGATCCCCGACCTCGACCGGATCGCCGGACATGTTGCGGAGCGTGATCGTCCAACGGAGGATGCTGCCTTGCGGCTCGAGGCCAACAGTGATGGCCAGCGCCTCGCCGCGATCGTCCTGCGCGCGATAATTGCCGGTAGCAATCTGCGATGAGGCAGCTTCCGACGAGTAGAATTTCTGCCACGGACCATTCGGACGCCGCCACACGATCTCGACATGGCCAAGCTTCTGATCCGTCGCCACATAGTTGGTCGGAAAGGCATCCCCCGCGAACCGGAGACTCGTCAGCACGCTCCCATCGAACTCAAGAAGAAAAGACGAGGTGCCATTGGCGGGCTTTGGCGAAGCTGTCATCGTGGCGCCGTCCGCGGCAAGAGCAAGTGACGACAAAGAACTGCTGGCCGCAAAAGTGGCAGCTCTCAGTAAGAATTCACGACGATTCGCGGCCATCGGCCACCTCGCAAAGCAATGTATACAAATTAGTATTCAACACTGGAGGTCCTGTCAATGTTGAATGCTTAGCCTACTTCTTCGTTTCGCGATCTACGTAATGGCCGAATGCCGGCTGTGAAACGTCGGGTGCAAATTTCCCTCAGTCACGGACTGTCACCTTCGAAAAAACAATGTCGGGGCGATTTTACTTGCCAAATATACAAGATTAAATACATAATTTCGTTCAAATGTGGATACTGGAATGCGTTTTCTGCCTGTCGCGATGTTCGGCGGTCCTAAGCCTCGTCATTCAAAGAGTTTGTGGAATCACGTGATCCTCGGCGCAACAGGAAAAGGTTTTCTGACAATTGAAGTTTTCAACTTGGGAAGGCCAGTAGTGGGGGGAGGGAGAGGGTGAACATGATCAAGAAACTTGGTGGCGGGTTAGGGATATTGGCGGGCTTGTTGGTTTTTGCATTGCCCATTCGCGTCGCTCTTGCGCAGTCGGGCAACCAGGGAACTCTAACGATCACCGTGCAGGACAAGACAGGTGGTATCGTTCCAGGCGCAGAGCTCGTTTTGCGGGATCTAGCCACCAACGACGTTCGGCATGGCGCCATCCTGGCCGGCGGCACATACAGTTTTCCCGCTTTGAACGCCGGCACCTACAAGCTCAGCATAACCAAAGCCGGATATAAAGACGCGGTCTATGACGCCGTGACCGTCCAGGCTTCGCGTGTGACGGATGTGACCGCGGTACTCAATGTTGGCGCAGTGACCGAAAAGGTGACGATCCAGGTCGATCAGACTCCGCTGGTGGACTCGACATCGAACGTGATCAGTACGACGGTCGATCTCAAGGAGATCGAAAACCTCCCCATGGACGACCGAGATCCGACTGCGCTGCTTTATTTCATCCCCGGCGTTGCGGCTGGGTATTTCAATAACCAGGTTGGCCAGGCGCAGGTCAACACCATGGACGGCATCGTCGGCAATTCGAGCCGCATGAAGGCCGTTGGAAACATCGAGGCGGCGACTGTGCCACGCATCCAGAACGTCGAGGAGATGACGATCCAGACCAGCGGCCTGGAAGCCAATCAGGGTTACGGCCAGGGAGCCATGCAGTCCGTCTTGGCCACCCGCCGCGGCACCAATCAGTATCATGGCCGCGTTTTCGTCAATCTGCAGAACTCTTCGTTCAACGCCAACTCATGGGGCAACGACTTTTTCGGTACTCCGAAGCCTCTTTACCACAAGAACGATTTCGGCGGCAGCGTCGGCGGGCGCATCATCAAAGACAAACTCTTCTTCTTTGGCGCCTATGAGCAGGACTCAATTCCCGGCAACGGTGCTCCATTTAGCAGTTTCATGACCCCGGCGCTGCAGGCAGGCAACTACACGTATCTGGGTACCGACGGCAGCTCGCACACCGTCAATCTCTTCGCAGTGGCGCAGGCCGCGGGCTTGCAGTCGACTATGGATACTGGCATCGCCGCGGAAATGGCCAAGATCAACTCTTCGCTTTCGGCCGGAACGCTGGGGGACATTAACGGCGCTGACAAGTACGTATCGCAGAACGTGCAGCAGGTCAACTTCCACGTGCCCAACAATCAGAACTTTTATTACCCCACCTTCCGCGTGGACTGGAATGCCACTGAGAACCTGCGCGCCCACCTGGCTTTCAACGAGACCAAGACCAGCGCGCCCTCCAACCTCTTCCCGTCTTTCCCGGGCAAGGATTTCACATGGATGCAGGACGGAAGCAAGTCGGCGGCCTACACCGCGGCTCTGGGTGTGGACTGGATCATCAAGCCGACCCTGATCAACCAATTCCAGGGCGGATACCTTTACAACTATGGCGATTCTGCCTACAAGTCGCGAGCCGGAAAGTACAACGAAACGCATAACATCGTCTGGTGGGCTGCGCCATGGAATCTTAATGGCTCCGCGGATGGCCTCTACTCGGGCGCCTCGGGTGACTTCTTCTACTCCGGCATTTCGAGCTTCTATCCCCTCTTCAGCTTCACCGACAACCTGAGCTGGCAACATCGCTCGCACAACGTGGTCTTCGGCGCCAGCTTCTATCGCGAGCAGGATCACTACTGGAACCCGCCGCAAGGCTATGACAACGTGGTAATGGGCATGGGCGGCAACGACCCTGGCCTGAGCGTCTTCAGTTCCAACAACCCGACGCTGGCCACCGCAAACGGATCGCAGATCGGCGAAATGCAAAGCTTCTACGCCGTTCTGACCGGCGACTTGTCGGTGGTTGCGGGAAGCCATCCCCTCAATCCAAAAACGCACATCTTCTCCAAGTACGGCGCGCTGAACCTGGATGAGTTGCAGCAGGCTTCCGGGATATACTTCCAGGATTCGTGGCGGGTGAAGCCCAACCTGACCGTGAACTACGGTCTGCGCTGGGATTTCACCGGCGACGATCACGATCTGAACAGCGTCTACTATAGCCCCACTGCCGCGGGCGTCTGGGGGCCAACCGGTATGAACAACCAGTTCAAACCAGGATCATTCAAGGGCGATGCCGATCCAAGCTATTTCACCCACAGCCACGCATACGCGCCGTGGAATCGGAGCCCACAGCCCAATATTGGTGTCGCCTGGACGCCGATGGTAAGCGAGGGACCTCTGGGCAAACTGCTGGGCGGCAGCGACACTGTTTTCCGCGCCGGCTACTCCATCCACCGTTACACGCCCCAGTACCAGGACTTCTGGACCTACGCCTCGGACTATGGCTCGTTCTTCTACCAGAACTACAGCCTGAACGCGTCTGATACGTCGACGCAAGGATATTATCCTGGCGGCAGCCAGCACTATGCCAATTACCTGAAAGGCACGTTCCCCAGCAACTACCTGATCTCACCGACCAGTTATGCATCGCAGTTGACCGAGTCCTCGCAGGCCTGGAACGCCGCCATCCTGGCCATGGACCCAAAGATTCCTCAGCCCTACGTTCAGTCATGGAATGCCGGCATCCAGCGCAAGCTGGGCGCAGGCAACGCGATCGAAATCCGGTACGTCGGCAACCGCTCGATTCACACCTGGATGGCGGAGAATCCGAACGAGGTGAATATCTTCGAGAACGGATTTCTGAAAGAGTTCCAAACCGCGCAAACCAACTTGACCACCAACGCCGGCGCGTCCTTCCAGGGAACCCCCGGTTCGACGCCGATCCTGGATGCCGCATTTCAGGATAATCTAGCGGGCGGATATGGCTTCGGAGGGTTCATCTATAACCTGCAGCACGGGCAGGTCGGCACCATGGCAAACAGCATTTCGAGTCCGTTCGGTGCTACCGGCAACTACTTCTGCAACCTTGTTCCCGCCACTTTTACACCTTGCGCGGCAAACCTCGGCTACAGCGGAAGCGGGGGAAACTATGCCACCAACCTCTTCCAGGCGAACCCATACGTGGCGGGCAATACCACCGGTTATCTGACCGCGGCCGGTTACTCGAACTATAACTCGATGCAAATCGAATTCCGCCAGGAAAACTGGCATGGAATGCACTTCACCGCCAACTACACCTGGGGCCGCGCCTTGGGCATGAATTCGCAGTACACGCTGCGCAATCTTCGCCTGGCGTACGGACCTACCCCCGCCGACATTCACCAGGTGCTGAACGTGCTGGGCAGCTACGAATTGCCCTTCGGCAAAGGCAAGGCGCTGCTGAATAGCAAAGCGCTGCTTGATCGCGCCGTGGGCGGTTGGACGCTGGGAACTACCAACGTGCTGACCAGCGGCAATCCGTTCCAGATGGTGGGCGGCAACCAGACCTACAACAACCTGTTCGACGGTGGCATCAATCTGACCGGAGTGACGAACAAGCAGCTGCAAAAAGCCATTCGCTATCGGAGCGCCGACAATGTGGGTTATACAAACTACTGGATCGATCCCAAGTACATCGGCCCAGGAGGCAGCGCCAACTCAAATTATCTGAGCCCCAACAGCACGCCCGGCACCGTGGGTACGCGTTACTGGCTCTATGGAACCCGATACTGGAAGCCGAATCTTTCGGTGAGCAAGTCCATAACATTGAGGAACGAGATGAAGTTCAGCATGCAGGGCGAGTTCCTGGATGTCTTCAACCACCCGCGCCGAGGAGTTGGCGACGCGGGCCTCCAGGATGCTTCCTTTGGCCAAACTTTCGGTAAGAGCGCCGACAACTACACTCAGACCGGCCTGCCGTTCGGCAGAATCATCGAGATCCGCGGCAACTTCGAATTCTGAGTTTCCCGCAGAGGATTTGTAAATCAACGCTCTCCTCACAAAGACTGCCGGAGTGCCGTCGCCTTTGGGGGTGAAGCTTTACGGAGGGAATCAAGATGAAGTGGTACCAACTAGCGCCGGTGTGGGTACTGGCCGGGACACTTGCACTCGGTCAGCAACCGGTCAAAGGCTCGACCGGGTCAGGTTCGGTGGGTTCTGCACCCGCTGGTTCGGCCGATCCTGGCTCGACCGGGAACCTGCGGGTGAAGTCGGCCGGACAGATTTTTCAGGAGAATCCGCAGCTTGCCGAGAAGGTAAAGACCATGCTGCCTTCCGATATCGCTCCTGAACAAGCCTGCGCCGGCTACAAGGCTTTTGACCAATGTCTCAGCGCCATCCATCTCGCCAAAGACATCAATATCCCTTTCCCCGCGCTGAAAGCTGAGACGACCGGCAAACATGCCAGCGGTCTGGAGAAAGCGATGGAACATCTCGCCCCGGCAGCCAACGCAAAAGATGCCGTGAAGGCTGCCAGAAAAGCAGCCGCCGATGACATGAAGGGGATCAGTTTATTTGGATGACCGGAGAGAATTTCGCGCTGCAATTGCGACAGAAGCAGTACTACCAACTTCCGCGTTCGCCAAAGATATCAATGACGTGGCCAAGGCGCTCGGCGCCTTTCAGCCAATTCATCTTGAGCGCGGTCTGCACGGCGTCGGCTGCTTCCACGGCGCTGATGATGGCAGCGTGTTCCTCGACGGAGATGTGCAGGTCATTGATGATCGAGCTCGCGTAGAGCCGCCAGTAACGTTCCGTTTGCGGCTCAATGCCGCCATGCAGCGTGGTAAGCCGCGGACCAGCGCCGTGTCGGACGATGAGGCGGTGGAATTCGCGGTCGATGTCGAAGATCTCTCCGGGATGCCCGCTCTGACCAGTGGCAATGCCTGCAAGGCGCCCGTTCAGCGCGCGCAATTGTGCGCCGATCTGTTTGCGCTGTGTCTCCGCAAGCTGAGCGACTCCGCGTCCAGCAATTCCTTCCAGGTTGCCGATAATCAGGCAAAGTTCGTTCGCGTCCTCTTTCGTTAGAGGAGCCACAATCATGCGCGACTTGCTGACGTTACGGTGCTCCAGAATGTAGCCTTCGCGCTGCAGCCAGTGAATCGCGCCCCTAACGGGGGTACGGCCCATGTTCAAGCGCTCGGCGAGATCCGCCTCCAGAATCCATGTGCCGGGAGAAAGACGGCCACGCACGATCAACTCGCGAATTTCCCGAAACGCGGTGATAAGGCTTGTGCCATGTTCGGGCTTCGACCTCGTACTCTTCGCGGAGGGAGACTTCTTGGTCTTTTTTGTGGCCATGATTGCGGTATGTTAAATCGGGAACGTCTTATTATGACACCGCTGAAGCGCAAAACTTTATACAAGCCACACATGGAAGGAGCTTCCCCAATGGGTGCTGCAATCTCAAGACGACGGCTGCTCACTGCAGCCGGCGTTGGCACGGCCGGCGTGTTGCTTTCACGCCACATTGCGTTCGGTGAAAATGCAGATTCCACTGCAACCAAGCCGCCAGACAAACAAGCTTCCGCGTCGCGAATACGCACCGGACCCGCCGGCATGGAACTGACGGTTGTCGCTGTTCGTCCGCGGATGTTACGCATCACAGTCGCCGCGATCGACGAGACAGTTGACACCTACTACGACGACGGCAGCCTTATGCCGCGCCAGTATTCCGGAGCGCTTCACACCCAGCGTGCCGATCAGCCCGGTCAGCAAGTCGACGCGGTGTGGGGAGAGTACACGGTGCATGTAGAGACCACCCCGTTGCGTGTGAGCGTCCGGCATTCGCAGCGCGGTGTGGTTCAGGAACTGGCGTTCCATTCCGAAGTCAACCAAGTGCTGTTCCAATACGGCAACGCGCCGGTTTACGGCCTTGGACCGGGTACGCATCCGCTCGATCGCCGTGGGACGAGGGACACCATGCGGAACGGGGCCGGCGATGAACTGAGGATCTTTGGCGCACGCAATCCCATCCCGTGGCTGAAGGGCAAAGGCTGGGGACTCTACTTCCATCAGCCGACCGGTCAGTTCGATCTGTCGGGCGATGCGGGCGTGTGGCGTCCGAGCGACGTCGCTCGCGCACAGGACATTTTCCTCGTGGTCGGTGAGACGCCTGCCGAACTGTTGCGCGAGTACGCCGAGCTGACCGGCTATCCCCACCTTCCGGCGCGCTGGACGCTTGGCTTTCAACAGTCGCACCGGACGCTGGAAAGCCGTCAACAGATCCTTGACGAGGCGCGCACCTTCCGCGAGAAGCATCTTCCATGCGACACGATGATCTACCTCGGCACCGGCTTCTGCCCTTCCGGATGGAACACCGGCCACGGGTCGTTCGCTTTCAACAACGCGGTGTTTCCTGACCCGAAACAGATCGTGGACGAGTTTCATGCGCTGCACTTCAACGTGGTTCTGCATGTCGTGAACCCCCCCGAGACGTTGCATGGCTCGGTGCACGACACCGGCGCGGCTGCCTCCGTTCCTGGCGACGCGGCGAACTACTGGGCGCAGCATGAGCCCTTCATGCGAATGGGTATCGACGGTTGGTGGCCGGATGAAGGCGATGTGCTGCCAACACCCTCGCGCCTCGTGCGCAACCGATTGTATTGGGAGGGCGGTCGCAAAACGCGCCCGGACCGGCGGCCGTTTGCACTCCACCGCAACTGCTACGCAGGCATCCAGCGCTGGGGCTGGCTATGGTCTGGCGACACGGAATCTACCTGGAAGACGCTCGAAACGCAGATCATGGAGGGCATCAACGCCGGCCTTAACGGCGTGCCCTACTGGGGCACCGATATCGGCGGTTTTGTGCCAACGCCCGAGTTCACCGCTGAACTTTTCGTGCGCTGGTTCCAGTTCGGCGCGTTCTGCCCGTCGTTCCGATGCCACGGGCGCACATGGCAACTGCGGCGTCCGTGGGGATGGAACACGGGAAGCTACGGTCCGTCAGAGATGGGGCCAAACGCAGCATCGTTTCTGCCGCATGAGGAAGACCTGCACAACGCTGCTGTCGAGCCCATCTGCCGTAAGTTCCTGGAGACCCGCTATCGTCTGCTGCCGTATCTCTACTCTGCCGCATTTGAAGCGCACACAACAGGTCTGCCGATCATCCGCAGCCTCGGATTGGAATTTCCGCAGGACTTGAAGGCATGGGAAACAGACGACGCCTATTTGTTTGGATCCAATCTGCTCGTCGCGCCCATCTATGAGATAGGCGCCACGAAGCGTACGCTGAATTTGCCTGCAGGCACGTGGTGGAACTTCTGGACCATGCAGGGCATCGAAGGCGGCCGCAACGTCACGCTCGAAGCGGCGTTGGACTCGATGCCGCTGCTGGTGCGTGCCGGCGCAGTAGTGCCCACCGGTCCGGTGAAGCAGTACGCAGAACAGCCGAGCAAAGAGCCCGTGACACTGACCGTTTATCCGGGGGCGGACGGCGCCTTCACCTTCTACGATGACGACGGCCTAACATTCGCATACGAGGATGGGGACTTCCAGGAGATTGCGATGCATTGGGATGACGCTAGGCGAACGTTGACACTTCACCATAGCAAGGGTGCACGCACGCAGCCGCGCCGGTTCGTTGTGAAGCTTGCCGGAGGCAATGAACACGCGATAACGTTAGCGGCAGGCAGCATTTCAGTGAAGCTTGACTGAGGCACGCGTGTTACGGCGCTGCCTGGCCGGAAGGAACTAGCTCGAAGTCTCCGCGCCGCCTGGCTTCTGAGTGAAGAGGCGGACGCCAAATACGGGTCCGGCCGTGGAGCGGTCGTGTGGAATGAAGCGGACCCGGATGTTTGATTTGCCCCTGGTAAGTGCCTCGGGAACGGGGTATTCCACATCGAAGAATTTGCCCGGCTTGTCATTCTTGAGCTCTTGTGTGGCCAGCAGCACATTGTCGATGAGGATGTCGAAGTTCCGCCCGCGTTCGTCGCCCCAATAGGTAGCCAACAGAACGAGCGGACCAGGCCGGGTCTGCATCGTGAACTCGAAATAGCCGCCAGAGCGCGCATCACGCCCGTTACGTCCGCGGTAGGTTTCCGGGTAAGATAATTCGGAAACGAGGTTGTGGTCTCGCTCTGGCTGCATCTCTCCCAGATGCATCACATCGACGGAACGTGCGGCGACGTCGCGCTGATGCGCCTGGTCCGCGAGAAATGCAGCTTCCTCGACCCTCCATTGATCTTCGCTGAAGCGCTTGAAGTAAACCGCGCTGCGCCTCTCATACTGGCTGTAGAACGGAACAAAGGTGAGATCCGCGGGGCGCACTACACCGTGAGTCGCGTAGGAGACGCGGTCCAATTTGCCATTGATCTTGAAGCCGCCGAGCAGATCTGCGCCCACCATAGCGGGATCGGGGTTGTCCCACTCTTGCGATGCAGGCGCCAGGTCGGCGGCCATCACCATCGGTCCGCGAAGAACAGCGATGGTGTTCGCGTCGCCGGGCGCGGACTCGATGCGCAGTTCAAGGGGCAGCGTGATGGCAACAACGTCGCCCTCCCTCCAGCGGCGTTCAACGACCGCATAGCCTCTGCTGATGACTGGGATGAATGGCTTGCCGTTCACCGTTACGCTGGCGTTGCCTTTGGCCCAGCCCGGAATCCGCAACGCGATGGCGAACTTGCCCGGCTTACCCAGGCTGGTCAGCTTGAGCCTGGACTCGGGCTGCATCGGATATTTTGTCTCCAGGGCAAGCCTGGCGTCTCGCGTAGACCAGGTAGCTTCGGCTGGAATATAGAGGTTGACCAGAAGCGTGCCGTCGCCTTCCCAGAAGATAGACTCCCCATGTTTGGAATGGCTCTCCATGCCGGTGCCGATGCAGCACCAGAAGCCGTCTTCCTTTGAGCTCGAATAGCCGCGGCTCGATCCCGTCATCAGCGGCGTCATGTAGGTGAATCCGCCTGTCGCGGGATCCTGGGCCGCCATCACGTGGTTCAGGTGCGCGCGTTCGTAGTAGTCGAAGTAGGCGGCGTCAGGCTTCCAACTGTACAAGTGGCGCGTGAGCTTCAACATGTTGTAGGTATTACAGTGCTCGCAGGTCTGCTCGGTGATGTGTTCGGCGATTGTGTCCGGCGCGGAGAAATACTCGCGGTCCGCGTTGCCGCCAATCACATAGCTATGGTGCTCCGTGACCGTCGTCCAGAAGAAGCTCGCCGCATTCGCCGGTTCCTCCTTGCCGTTGAGTTCATGAATGCGCGCCAGACCGATCAGCTTGGGAACCTGCGTATTGGCGTGGAAGTTGGCCAGCTTGTCCTGTCCGGCTACCAGCGGGTCAAGTACCTTGTGGTCGTAGATGCGCTGGGCAATGTCAAGCCAGCGCTTGTCGCCGGTCTGCGCCGAAAGCTCCGCGAAGCTCTCGTTCAGTCCTCCGTATTCGGTATTCAGCAGCTGCTGCATCTGCGCGTCACTCAACGCGGCAAAGACGAGCGCGAAGTAATCTGCCAACCCGATCTCGACCTGGAGCGCCACAGGATTACCCCAGGCCGCATGTACGTCGAGCAGCCCCGCCATCAGCTTATGTACCGTGTAGAGCGGCGACCACGAGCCGTTGAGATCGAAGCCGCTCGAATGAATCTCCCCGCGCATCACCTCAGGGAATATCTCTTCGCCGTCAACAATCGTGCCGTCCTTCCGCTTCCTTCCCAGGGCGCCGACGTAGCCTGTGCCGCGCGCCGCCTGTGCGCGCGCCAGCTCCGCGACAACGTAGTCGGCGCGTTCTCGACAGGCCGCTTCGCCGGTCTGTTCATACGTGCGCACCAGCGCCGACAAATAATGACCCAGTGTATGACCCGCGAGCGTGTCGCTCTCCCATCCTCCGTAGATCGCTCCCTTGGGGGGAAGACCTGCGTATTGCATGAAGTTGTGCAGCAAACGGTCCCCGCTCAGGCTAAGCAGGAAAGTGCGATTGACGTCGACGGCGGTCGCGTAGTCTGAGGGCGTCAGCCGCACCGCCGGCAATGGCAGCGGTTTCACCGAGGACGGAAGTACTTGAGCCCCAGCGGCGCGCGCCACAGCAGGGGCGGCGCTTGCGGCCACCGTCGCTACGGCGACAAACATAAACTCACGGCGATTGGTATTCATCATAGATCCTTTGGTTATTTGCCCAACTCGTGTCTGTCATCGGCGGCAGAGGCCTTTCGAAGCACCCATCCGACGCAGCGACTGTTCGCAGTGAATCAGCCGTGTTCTTCCACTCGGTTGCGCGGTGACGCCTGCAATCAACGAGAGTCCCGAGAGTTGCCCCACCGCCATTACGCCTCCTGTAGTGCCCGCAATGCAGTCGACCTCACCGCGGGAGGTGCGGCAAGTGCCTTGCTCAGCACCGCTTTCGCCTCGGGCAGCTCTGCACCCGCAAGCTCCATCCGCGGAGCGCGTACCGTCGCTGAGCCGGTGCCTGTCATCCCCTGCACCCACTTGATCAACTGCACGAACTTGGGCACGGTGTCCATACGAAGCAGCGGGAGGAACCAGCCGAACAGCTCATAGGCTTCCTTACGCTTGCCGGCGAGGGCCAGCTCAAAGAGCTCCACGGACTCGCGCGGAAAGGCGTTGACCAGCCCCGCGACCCAACCGGTCGCGCCGGCATCCACAGCCTCTACCAGCACATCGTCCACGCCAACGAAGATCTTGAGTCGATCGCCCTGGACCTCGCGAATGGCCATCACGCGGCGCACATCGCTGCTCGACTCTTTGACCGCCTGCAGGTTCTCGTGCTCGCCAGCCAACTCCGCGATCTGAGGCGCCAGAAAGTCGGTCTTGTAAGCGATGGGGTTGTTGTAGAGCATGCATGGAAGCTTTGTAGCGCCGATCACCGCTGCGACATGCTGCTTCATCTCGCGCCAGTCCGACGTGTAGACGTATGGCGGCAACACCATAGGGCCGCTGCAGCCAGCCTGCTCGGCTTCCTTGGCAAGCACGACGGCGTTATGGGTGGAAAGCGCAGAGATCGCTGCGACGACCGGTGTTCCCTTCCCCTGGGACGCCTTGACCGCCGTCTTCAGAATCGCGATCTTCTCGGCGTGTTCCAGGGTTGCCCCCTCGCCGAGAGAACCGAGCGCGACAAGGCCGTGGCATCCATTTTCCAGCAGCCACGCGGCGTGGCGGGAGAGGAATTCGTGGTCGACTGCGAGATCCGCGGTAAAGGGCGTGGTCATCGCCGGCAATACGCCAAACCAATTCATAGAGAATTCTCCAGTATTTCGTGGATTTTGACTTCGTCTGTGCTGCGCGGCGCCGAACACAATGCCGCTATCGGAACGGGAAATAGAGGTGAACGCACCGATGTGTTACGCCAGCCGAACAATGCGTTCAGTGCCGGACCGCAGACTCGTCCCTGGCATGAACCCATGCCGCAGCGTGTCTGGAGCTTCGCATCGGTCCACCCGCTTTGCGGAATTGCGCGCGCGTGCGCCTGCACCTGAGCAAGAGCTTTGCTGGTCGAGTTCGTGGCCCAGTTGAAAGCTCAGAACATGGATGCCGCTACGCGGCGGCTTGTTGGGTGAGTTTTTCGAGGTATGGGGAAATCTATCGATCCGATGTGGAAAGAAAAGGCCGGGAGCGGCAGTCGTGCCCACTCCCGGCGCTCATCGGCGTCGATGAGTCTCCAGCCGGCTATTCCTTGGCGGGTTGCTCTCCAGCAGTGCCCGCCTCCGCTTCACCGACCGGCTTCAGAATGCGATAAACTGACCCTGCCGGTCAATCAGCACTGGGACAATGGCAATATCGCCGACCCGGTACACTTCAACCGCCTGCCAGAACCTCTGGCAGCCTAAACCGAAAAACAGAACTTCCACTTAAAAATCGCCGAAAACTGTCCGAACAACCGGGACCACCGCAGAATATCGGCGCCTATATGAAACAACTGGCCGAGCGGACTGGAAACGGAAAGATCCCTCCTTACGATTATGCGATGTCGCAGATCGGGCATGAGATGGGCCATCGCTGGTCTGCGTTCGTCTCCGCGAAAGTAGGCGGCGAGACTATCGAACTCGGTCCCACTCATTGGGCCACGGGCCTGCAGGTGCAGGTAGCATTCCCCTATCAACGGCCCACGGAGGCGTCGGCTATGGGAGGAGGCGTATGGCAGGACAACTACGACGGCACGTTCACCCAACTCGACGATGACTACTACGTTCCAGCTACAGGTTGGTCGTATCTCGATCTTTACCTCATGGGCTTCATCTCTCCCACCGAGGTGCCCGATTTTTTCATCCTCCGAAACCTGGTGCCTGCGGGCCACGATTCCAATGGCCACGCCATCTTCAAAGCCGACCGAACCAAAATCACTATTCAGGAGGTGATTGCCGCAGAAGGGCCGAGACTGCTAGCGGTCGATCAGGCGCAGAAGAACTTCAACACTGGGATGGTCATAGTTGTGGAGCACGACAAGACGCCGAGCCCGAAACTCATTGAAAGCGTCAACGGCATTCGCGAGCGTTGGATTGACTACTGGACGACAACAACGGGGCATCGTTCCACCATGACCGCCGACTCGAAGTAAACACCCGAAGTAAACAGGATTTCGCGCTTTGCCAATCATCGTGTAACTTCCCTTTATTTTAAGGAGAGTATTAAATGCAATTGCGTAGCCGTCACCTGCCGGGCTTGACACTTCTGCTCACGTCTACCCTTGCCTTAGCCGGCGCGCAGGTCACATCACCCTCCGCCAAACCCACTGCCCCGCCTGCGCTCTCCGGTGGCGACCGACTGCTTGGAGGCTATGGGCCCTATCGCTCTAACAATGACCTCCTCCATTACTACCTGCGTGTCCGTGTGGATCCTGACAAGCAGTTCATCAGTGGGATGAACGCCATTCGCTTTCGCATGTTAGAGGATGGCAATTGCATTCAATTAGACCTCGTCCCCACGTTTTCCATTGATGGAATCTCGCTTGAAGGAAGCCATGGCGCGCAGATTCCTTTGACATATCAACGTGCCGGGGGACGAACGATCTACATTGATTTCCCGCGCACCCTGCGCAAGGGTCAGATATACACGGTGGACTTTCACTACTCCGGTCATCCGGTCGAGATGGGACGATTCGGCGGCTTTGTGTTCCGCAAAGATCCGATGGGCAGACCGCTGGTGAATACGGCTTGCGAAGAAGAGGGAGCAAGCGTCTGGTGGCCCAACAAAGACCAGTGGCGCGACGAAGTTGAATCAATGGACATGAGCGTGGAAGCGCCCCGCAACCTGGTGGAGGTTTCCGGAGGACGCTTCCAGGGGAAGACCGATCTGCACGACGGATTCACTCGTTGGGACTGGAAGGTGCAGTATCCGATCAATAACTACGACGTCTCGCTCAATATCGGAACCTATACGCATTTCAGCGACACCTATGAGGGACTCAACCTCGACTACTACGTCTTCCCCGAGGATCTTGAAAAGGCGAAGCGGCAGTTCGTGCAGGTAAAAGACATGTTGAAGGCGTATCAACACTTCTTTGGCGACTACCCTTTCCCGAAGGACGGATACAAACTAGTGGAAGCACTTTACTCAGGGGTTGAGAACCAGACAGCGATCACCTATGGGAATCACTTCGAGAATGGGTATATGGGCAGGCCTAAAACGGGCATCGGCACATGGTTCGACTTCATCATCGTGCACGAGAGCGCGCATGAATGGTTTGGCAACAGCATCACGGCGCGCGACCGCTCCGACATGTGGATTCACGAAGGCTGGGCAAATTATTGTGAAAGCCTGTTTGTCGAATTCATGTGGGGCAAAGCGGATGGGCTGATCTATCTGAACACCGGAAAAGATGGCGTAAAGAACGCGGCGCCGGTGATCGCGGAAGAAGGCACCTACGCGACGCCGCCTCCGGATCAGTACAAGAAGGGCGCACTGTTTCTCAACACTGTCCGAAGCGTGATCAACGATGATGCTGTGTGGTTCAAGCTTCTTCATGACTATTATCAGCACTTCAAGTATCAAACGATCATGACGACGGATATGGTGTCGTTTTTCAACTCCCAGACGGGCTTGAACCTGACTCCCATGTTTAACCAGTACCTTCGCCGTACGTCAATCCCAACGTTGGAGCTTCAATTCAATGAGGCTGCGCACACGGTTTCTTATCGGTGGGAGGCTGAGGAGCCGGGGTTTGCGATGCCCATACGAGTAGGCCACGGCGACATCTGGCAGATTGTGCACCCAACCACAACAGAGTGGAAAGTTCTTTCGACACCCTTGAGCAAGGTTGAGTTCGAGGTGGCGACCGACCTCTACTATGTGAACGTGCGCAAACTGTAGCCTGCGCATTCCGACAAGGTTTCATCAGCAACGATAACGGAGGTTCACGATGTATCGTGTATTACGGATTTCAGTGCGCTTCTTCGCTGTGCTTCTCTGCTGTGTCATTCCTGGCATCAGTCGGTCCGCCGAAGCGCAGGTCGACCTCAGCGGCTACTGGGATGTGCGGACGCCGAACCCAGGTCAGGATGGGACGTTTCGCGATACCTACTTTGAAATCCGAGAGGCCGGCGATTCGATCAGCGGCCTGCTGATCAGGCGGCCAAACGGGATTCCGATTACGGGGAGCTTCAAAGACGGCACAGTCCATTTTGTGACTGTGCCACCACCGCCATCGGCGACAAATGCCAATCCTCCGCGCCCTGCACAACGACCGCTTGTGTACGACGGGACCTATCAAGACGGCAAACTCATGCTCACGATCCAGGGTCGTTTCGGTGTGCTTACGGCGGTCGCGGAGAGAGTAACCAAGGAGGCGACGATGCCGCCTGCACCGCTGCCGTTGCCGGCTCTCACGGACCTCCCAGACAATGGCCTGGCCAGGACTCCGCCCATGGGTTGGAATAGCTGGAACAAATTCGCGGGGAAGGTCGACGATGCTTCCGTGCGAGCGATGGCGGATGCGATGGTGTCCAGCGGCATGAGCAAGGCCGGATACATTTACATCAACATCGACGACACCTGGGAACTGGGTCGTGATTCCAACGGGAACATTACCACAAACAAGAAATTCCCGGACATGAAGGCGCTCGCAGACTACGTCCACTTGAAAGGATTGAAGATCGGCATATATTCAAGCCCTGGCCCGAAAACCTGCGCCGGTTACGAGGGAAGCTTTGGCCACGAAGAGCAGGATGCCAGAACCTTTGCCGAGTGGGGCATCGACTATCTGAAATACGACCTTTGCAGCGGTCTTGATATCTACAAAGAGGACGCGCCAACGCTGCAGGCCATCTACCAGAAAATGGGGCAGGCGCTTGAGGAAACGCACCGGCCAATCGTCTACAGCCTTTGCGAGTACGGCCGCGCGGAGGTATGGACGGGATGGGGAGCGAAGAGCAGCGGCAATCTGTGGCGCACAACCGGCGACATATCGGACAACTGGGAATCCATGGACAAAATCGGATTCAGCCAGATCAAGCTCGCAACGCACGCAAAGCCTGGCCATTGGAACGATCCCGATATGTTGGAGATCGGCAATGGCGGCATGACGGCGGACGAATACCGGACTCACATGAGTCTCTGGTCGATGCTGGCCGCCCCGCTCATTGCCGGAAACGATCTCCGCACCATGGCGGATGAGACGAAAAGCATTTTGATGAATTCTGAAATCATTGCGATCGACCAGGATCCTGAGTATAAGCCGGTGATTTCCTTATCGAGCGATCGTGGAATTGAAGTGCTGATGCGGCCTCTCCACGACGGCTCGGTCGCTATTGGAATCTTCAATAGGACCAATACCGCGGCACAAACACAATTTACGCGCAATAATCTGCCTGCCAGCCTTGCAGGTAAAGAAATCAGTGTGCGGGATCTATGGAAGCATGAGGCCGTGGCGATGCCGGGAGGCACGTTTCAAGCAACTGTGCCAAGCCATGGTGTAGTGATGCTGAAGGTCAGCGTCAAATAGAGATTTGTTCACGCACAGTGACCGGCGGGATAATTGTGCCGGCCACTGTGCTGTACGTCGTCGGTTCTATCTGTTCCAACCGCTGACTCGATTGTGAGGACTATGAGACACCGGCAAACCGTCGCCCTTTCCATCGCCATCCTCGTTTCGACATTGGCGACAGCGCAGGAGCCGCAGCCCCGCGTCATCCATAGCGCCGGAAACCCGATCCTCTCCGACGGTTCTTTTTACTCGACCGATCCGGCGCCGCTGGTGATTGGTGACACCCTCTACATCCTGGCCGGACGCGACGAGGCGCCGCCGAATGTCAATGACTTCATCATGAATGAGTGGCAGCTGTTTTCCACCAAAGATGTTGCCTCAAAACTCTGGCTGCACTACCCAGGCATTCTGCGCCCGGAGACGGTATTTGCCTGGTCCAAGCCTGGACACGCCTATGCCGGACAGATTGTTCAGGGACCGGACAAGCGCTTCTACCTGTATGCACCGGTGCAGGAGGGTAAGCGTGAGCATGCCGACCCGTTCGTGATTGGCGTTGCCGTGGGGGACAGTCCGCTGGGGCCATGGAAGGACGCGCACCCGAGCGGGCCGATCGTCTCCCAGTCGGTCCCCGAGCCCAACAATATCCAGAACATTGACCCGACGGCAATGGTGGATAACGATGGACGCGTTTATTTGTATTGGGGAACGTTCGGGAGACTGCGCGGCGTGGAACTCGAACAGGATATGGTGACGCCCAAGGGTAAAGAAGTCAGCGTGGATAGTCTTACCGGATTCTTTGAAGCACCTTGGTTCTTTCGCCGCAAAGACACGTATTACATGGTCTACGCTGACAACCAGGCCGGCCCCAATTCGCCCTGTACGCCAGCGGTCTACCACGCCTGCATCGCTTATGGCACATCGAACTCGCCGCTCGGGCCATGGACCTACCAGGGAGTTATCTTGGACCCCGTCTCTTCGACCACGTCACATCCGGGCGTGATCGAATTCAAAGGAGAGTGGTATCTCATCTATCACACCGCAGACGCCAAGGGAGGCGGCCACTTCCGGCGCAGTGTCGCGATCGACACCATGCAATGGGACGACAGCATCTCACCCGCTCGAATACTCAAAGTCAAACAAACGCATGAGCCGTCTCAGCCGGCACCCCCGACCCGCAACATCGCTCAGGCGGCACACGTGACGGCATCCAATGAACCGGTTCCAGTACAGTATTGGATCAAGGCTCTCAACGACGGAATCGTCCGCTCGAATCCGCTGCCCCCGGATATGTGGGCCAGCTGGACTCCGCACAATCCGTCCAGCCAATGGATCCAATATGAGTGGGCTAAGCCGGTCACGCTCGACGGCTCGCGCATCCTGTTTTGGAGCGATCATCGCCAGGGTGCGAGTGTGGGTGTCGCACCACCCGCCAATTGGCGCCTCGAATATTTCAGTGGAGACAAATGGCTTCCGGTAGCAAACGCGAGTGGCTATCCGACCACGATAGGTTCCTTCGTCGACGTAAAATTCGACCCGGTAACCACGCGCTGCCTTCGCGCCGCCTTCAATGCATCCGGCGATGGACAGCAATATGCCGCCATCGCAGTTCAGGAATGGGAAGCGCTCGCTCCGGTGTTGGTCGCTCCCTCCACACTCAAAGGGTTGACCGCGGAGGCAGGCGCCGGCCTGCAGTGCCCGTCAAATTGATCTCGGCCACTGCGCGCCCGACTGCCGGTCCGAGCTCGCCTGCAATGGCGTCTGGTGCCTCTGGCCGAGTCTCCACTCGCTACCAGCTGCCGCGTTCGCCAAACATGTCGATAACGCGCGCCAATCGCTTGCAACCATTTTCCCAGTTAGTGCAGAGCGCACCCTCAAGCCGACCAGGATCTCCCGCCAGCAGGGCGGCAATAATCTCTTCATGCTCAGCCACCGAAACGTGCAACTCGCCGATGATGGAACTCGCATAAAGCCGCCAGTAGCGCTCGGTCTGCGGCTCGATCGCGCGGTGCAATGTGGTTAGGCGCGGTCCGGAGCCGCCTGCCAACAGCAGACGATGAAACTCATGGTCAAGGTCAAATATATCGGGCCCGTGGTAGCCCCGATCCCGCGCAATCTGGTCCAGTTTGTCATTGACCAGCTTCAGCTTGGCTGCCAAGGCTTGGCGCTCATTCTGCGGCAGTGCAGCGGCCCTGCGCCCGGCCAGCCCTTCGAGACGGCCGATAATCGGATACAACTCGTTGGCGTCTTCCTTGGTCATCGGTGCAACAATCATGCGCGACTTGCTGCCGTTGCGGGATTCGATGACATAGCCCTCGCGCTGCAACAGAAACAATGCTCCCCGCACTGGCGTTCGGCTCATGTTCAGGTGGTCGCACAGATCGCCTTCCACGATCCAGGTTCCCGGCGCCAGCTTGGCATGGACAATCAAATCGCGAATGCGTTGAAACGCAACGCCGACGCTGGTTCCATGTTCGGCCTTTTTGGATTGCCTTTTTGTACCCGTGGATATTTTTATCGCTGAAGGTACCATTCGACTTCACTCTCCGGACATGAGCCGCACCGGAGCCCCGCCCCGGATGTGCTCGTGAGTATTCGTTGCCTTCCGTCAATTCTAGCAACAATCATCCTCAACCCCGTATTCGCCCGGGATACGATTGTTCATACAGGGCTCCCTTCCAAAAATCCCTCCTGACAAAAAACCCTGCCGCGTTCAATGCGTTCCGGAACACGGCAGGCAGAAAGGCCAAAATCGCAAGCGCATTGTTGAGAACTCGACGTTCTTAAGGTCGAGGCCGACATCGTTTCCCGGTAACCTTAGCGTTGTGCATAAATAAGCACTTCATATTGGTAATCCGAGGTGATAGTGTTCGTGCATGGTTGAGTCTGCCGCCGGTATTCGACAGCGTTACGAGGAATTGTCCCCTGTTTTGGACGAACAGGGGCGGCGGCGGTTTGCCGCCGCTGAAGCCCGCGCATACGGCTCTGGCGGTGTGAGCGTGGTGTCGCAAATCACCGGCATGGCCCGCAGCACGATTGGTCGTGGCGTGCAAGAGATCGAGGAGAACAAGCAGGTGGAGGCCGGGCGGGTACGCAAGCCTGGGGCTGGACGCAAGACCAAACGCACGCAGGATTCCACCTTGTTATCGGATATCGAACGACTGGTGGAACCGGCAACGCGGGGCGATCCGAAGCGGGTACTGCGTTGGACATCGAAAAGTCTGCGCCACTTGTCTCAGGCATTGCAAGCCGAGGGGCATTCGGTTTGCCCGCATGTTATTGCAGACTGCCTGCGTGAACTGGGATACAGCTTGCAGGCGAACCGTAAAACACGGGAAGGCAGCGGACACATGGATAGGGATGCCCAGTTTCAGTACCTCAACGATCAGGCCACGGCGTTTCTGGCAGCCCATGAGCCGGTCATTTCCGTAGATACCAAAAAGAAAGAGTTAGTCGGAAATTTCAAGAATAACGGTCGGGCATGGCATCCAAAAGTTACGCCGGAAGCGGTCAAGGTGCATGACTTTATCGATCCCAAACTGGGCCGTGCCGTCCCTTACGGTGTTTATGACATCGCCGATAACAAGGGCTGGGTGAGTGTCGGCGCGGATCATGATACCGCCAGTTTCGCCGTCCACGCGATTTGCCGCTGGTGGTGGGCGATGGGACAACAACGCTATCCCCAAGCAAGCCGCCTGATGATCACCGCCGATGGCGGCGGCAGCAACGGCCACCGTGTGCGCCTATGGAAGATAGAACTGCAAATGCTGGCCAATAAGTTATGTATCCCTATCACGGTTTGCCACCTGCCACCCGGCACCAGTAAGTGGAATAAGATCGAGCATCGCCTATTTTCCTATATCACCCTCAATTGGCGCGGTAAGCCCCTGCGCAGCTTCAGAACGATCATTCAACTAATCGCGGCAACGACCACCACTGCCGGACTCACTGTGCGCGCTGAACTGGACGAAAACAAATATCCCAAGGGAGTGAAAAGCTCCGATGCAAAATTCGCCGCCATCCGACTCCTACGTCACTCCTTCCACGGTGACTGGAACTACACCATATCACCACAATGAAGTACTTATTTATGCACAGTGCCTTAGCTCCAGCGATCAAACTTTCTAGAATCGGAAATTTCCACGGACTTCAATATTTCTTGGACCATTGGCCGTTGCGGATGTCGTTCCAAACGTAGTGTCCTGAACTCCGGTATCCATGCCAGCCCAGGCGGTGTGATTGAAGGCATTGATGAATTCACCCCGGATGGTGAAATTCATCTCCCCGTGGATCGGTATCACCTTGGTGATCGCCATATCCGTGCTGATCCATTTGGGATCGTGCAGCCACATGAGCGTGCCAAACTTGCCGGCGAAAGACTGCGGGCTGATGTACTGAGTATTGGCCTGCCCCGAGCCGGAAAAGTATTTGGGATCGAATAAACTCACCAGCCCGCTGCCGGCCGGGCCGGGGCGAATTTTGATCTGCTTCTGCAATTGAGAAGCGCTAACACCGGTCAGGGAGATCCCGGAGTCGTTCTGGTTGACGGTGTTCGTTCCACCGGTAAAGAGGTGCGGATCGCCGGTTTCGCGGGTGAGGATTGTTCCGATCGTCCAGCCCCCGATCACGGTATTTGCAATCCGGTTTCCAGCCAAGAACGGCTGGCCATGGCCGAACGGCAGATCGTAGGTCCCGCTGAGGTGAAACACCTGGCGGATATCGAACGAGCTGGGGAAATAGTTCAAGTGCTTATTCCGCAAGGTGTAATAGCCGCCGGCGCTGTTGCCGGAGCGGTTATTGCCGCCGCCGCCATAGTAGCCCGGAGCCGTGCTTCCCTGGACGTTGTTGTCCAGCGAATGAGCCCAGGTGTAATTGGCGTCGAACTGCATTCCATGGTTCAGCCTTTGCCGGAAATCTGCCTGCAAGGCGTTGTAGTTGGAGTATCCATCATTCGTCATTTCGAAGATGCCCTGCCCAGCGGCAAATGGATTCGCCTGGAAGAAGTTGACCGGATAGGTACCGGTGGCAGGCGAGCCAACCTGGTTACATCCACTGAAAGCGGAGACCAGGGAGCAAAGGTAGCTGGAGTTGCCCGCGAGGTCGTTGGCAAACGCGCCGGCCTGCCCACGATTCAACCAGGCTATGAACTGGCCGCTGGTGAAGCCCGCGGCCGCCCCGGTGGTGGCAAAGGCCTGCGACAGAATAGGGGTTGGATTAGAACCCTGAAATGTGGTTCCTCCAGACGCTGCCAAATTGGCTTGCGCCGCCTGGAAATCTGTCAGGAAGCCGTTCTCGAAGATATTGACGTCGTTGTAATTGACTCCCAGCCATTGATCTTTCGAGACATTCCCGACATAGCGCACTTCAAGCACATTGTTCGGGCTGAGCTGGCGTTGAATGCCCACCTGCCAGGATTCGACGTAGGGCTGTTTGATGTGGGGATCGAAGGTGAGATAGCTGGTGCCGCTGAACGATTGGTAGGACTCGGGAATTACCGACTGAAAGGGTGAGGGTGACGTTGAAGTAAGCGCAGGGAGCGCACCGCCCAGGCTCACGGAGCCCGCATTATAGAATCCCGCGGCAGGAGTGCCGCCGCCGGGGGCAACGGGATTGGCATAATAGTAGGGAGCCACTTGCAAAATCCAGGCAGC
>PLXP01000251.1 GCA_003151435.1 Acidobacteriaceae bacterium | reverse complement strand
GTTTGAAAGCTTACACGGCGCCTCTGCCTGCACAATCTCTACTGCAACCAACTGGAAGCGGTGATCGATTCAGTCGAAACCGAGTTCCGCCAATGGACGAATCACAACGACATACTGCGTAGATTATGCGCAATTACTTAAGTCGTCGTGTTTAGATAACAGGTAATCCCGGTAGCTCAGGGTGACCGCCCCGTGGGGCCTATTCGGCAGAAGCGTCACTTCGATGAAGGTTCGTTTTTCAACACCGACGCGATCACGTAGGAGCCCGTTGAGATACGGATTATGAGGTGGCCCACGCTGATGTGCAACGCGCGGTGCGGGCATGGTCACGCCGTTTCAAGAGCGTCGACCCGTCAACCGTTCCGCACAAATTCGCCGATTCCGTAACGCGACAACCTCGGTTGCTGTGTTTAGCCAAAGGGAGTGCGGATGTGCACGCGATTGAGCAGCGGGCCAAATCGCTTAGCCCGTCTTGATCGCTCAGTGGGCCATGATCGTTTACTCCACCGAGATTGCCCTGGCTACGTAGCGGGTACCGTTGAAATCTGCAGTCACTCTCACATGCGCGCCCTGACGGAGATCCTGGCTTGTAGGGAAG
This sequence comes from Acidobacteriaceae bacterium, assembly GCA_003151435.1. Taxonomy (GTDB): domain Bacteria; phylum Acidobacteriota; class Terriglobia; order Terriglobales; family Acidobacteriaceae; genus Telmatobacter. Next base: position 22,964 of record PLXP01000251.1, on the reverse strand, counting down.
AGTACTGGATCAAATGATATCTTGTAGCTTTTCTCATCTCGCGGGTCTACCAGAACCAATAGTCCTGAATGCATGTCAAGCATGGAGAGATCTCCGCTGAAGACAAATGCGGAGCCTGGCAGCGCCAGAATCGCAATCTGGTTGGCGACGGCTCGACCGTTCTTACCTGACGCGAACGTGGCGGAGATGAGAGCCCCCTTCACCAGGTCGGACTGTCCGGCCCGAGCCGACGTGAACGAACTCTGACCTTCCCGCGTGACAGACGTGTCCGCCATTACAAGGAGCTTGATGGGCACGCGCGACATCGCGGAGTTAACAGTCAGTTCGCGTGTGTCGGGGTTGTAGCTCAGTACGCGACCCTCGCATTCGCCCTCCGGCGCCCTTGACAGCATGTGGACGCTGAGAGCAAACACGTTTGTCCCGTCCAGAATCGTCTGCACGGAAGCGCGGTCGCCTGACTTCAGATCGCGCAGCGAAATTTTGTTTCCATCGCGGAAGATTTGCGTGCGTTCGTCGAAAAGTATCTTCATCGACTTCTGACCGAAGACTTTCAACGTGAATCCATCCAGCACAGGATCTACTTTTTGGATCTCGCCGCCCACGATTGTGCTCTTCCCCTTGGGCACTGGTGGCAATGCGGGCAAATCCCCTCTTGCGCTTTCCGCTTTGAGCGCAGACTGAGTCACCGCAATCTGTTGTGTTTGCGCACTTACCGCTGCCGTTTGGGCAATCGCCACTCCGCTTAGTACGACTATTGCAAGAAGACGTTCCATATTTACACACCATTACCAGCGCAGGATTTGTTAGTCGTTTATTTTGATGGCCGAAACCTCCTCTCGGTGGCTTGCGGAATGTAAATGCAGAGGGAATATGCTACCTGGGTGCAACACCCTCCCGCGGCTCGCATCAAATTAACTGTGCCCGAGTGAGCCGATCCTCCGAGGCCGGATGGGAAGGTAGAAAGAGCACAATGCCTGGGAAATCGCTAAAACTAATTGTCATCGTCCTCATAGCGAGTTTGGGACTTCATGTTGCGTGGTCGCGGGATGGCCTGAGGATCACCATTCCTCGGCGCAGCCAACTGACGCCTGTGCAACGCCTCAATCGTGAAGGCGTTGACGCAGTTCGGAAACACGCTTACGAGAAAGCCGGAGCTTTCTTTTACAAGGCTTACCTGTACGATCCTACTGATCCCTTTACTCTCAACAATCTCGGATACATCTCCGAGCTGCAAGGACAGTTGGATCGCGCTCAGAAGTTCTATGACATGGCATCGAAGCAGGGCAGCAATGCTGACATCGACCGGAGCAATGCGAAGGGTCTCGAGGGAAAGCCAATGAGAGCAGCCTTCGAAAGCCTCCAGGATGTGCCCATGCGAGTGAATCGCATGAATGTGAATGCGATGAGCCTTCTCGCACAGGGCCGCGGCTTTGAGGCCACGGCTCTTCTGCATAACGCACTCTCGCTGGACTCACAGAATCCGTTCACGCTGAACAATCTGGGAGTGGCGGACGAAGCCATCGGCGACTACGACAACGCATTGAAGTACTACGGCGCGGCCGCTGCATTACGCTCTTCGGAACCGGTGGTCGTCACTCAGAATCAATCGTGGAGAGGAAGACCTGTCAGCAAGATGGCTGAAGCAAGCGCCAGGCGATTGGAAGCGCGCGTACGCCAGATGGACCCTGCAGAGTCGAGCGTCATCATGTTGACGATGCGAGGAGTTACCGCCGCGAATCAAAACGACTGGAATGAGGCAAGGCGAGATTTTCTCAAGGCCTACTCGCTCGATTCGGCGAGCGCATTCACCCTCAACAATCGCGGATACGTCGCGGAGCGCGACGGCGACCTGGAGACCGCGCAGTTCTTCTATGCAAAGGCGCGGAGAGCTGACGACGCGTCTGCCCGCGTGGGACTCGCAACGCAACGCTCCGCCGAGGGACAAAACCTCGCTGTCGTCGCCACCGACAGCAATCGCAAGGTTGACAGCGCTCTCGATACGTACAGACAGGATCGTCGCCGGCAAGAAGGTCCGATCGAATTGATTCCTCGCGGTCCTGCGGGAGATTCCAAGGAACCGCCACAAAACCAGCCGCCCGCAAATGCACCTGCGGTTCCCTCAACGTCCGACTTGCAGCCTCAATAAATCTTGAAGGGCTATAGCAAAATGACCAGATCAGCTACACAGTCTCTGTCAAATCGATTGATGAATCTCCTCTCTCGTCTCCTCCTGCGCAACGACGACAAGGGCTCTCTGTCCTCAGTGGAAGCGCTGAATTCCGATATTCAGAACCTCAGCCGCGCCGAATTTGATGAAATGCTTGAATTGGCCAACTCGAATCACGTTGTTGTACGCGCCATGGACGTGCTGCTTCACTTGGCTCGCGAAGCCCATGACGACACACGTGCCGAGTGGGCCTTCACTGCGCAGGCCACCGAGCGGGCGCGGATCACAACCGCGTTGACCTTCCTCACTCAGATTTGCGATTCATTCAGAGAACATGGGCACGACGTAACCGTGATCAAATCCCTCGATCACTGGCCCGATCTTGGCAGTGACCTTGACCTGTACACAGATACCAAATATCAAGATGTCATCAGACTGATGAAGACGCGCTTCCAAGCGCAACTCGCCCCGCGGAGCTGGGGAGATCGCCTGGCCCGCAAATGGAACTTCCTTATCCCCGGGCTCCCCGAGGCGGTCGAGATTCACATGGGGCGCCTTGGGCAAACGGGCGAACAGCTCGTGATTGCTTCCAACATCGTGAAGCGTTCTCGGCGCGTTCTCATCGGCGAACATGGCTTTCGCGTTCCTTCAGCGTCCGATCGCCTGATGATCTCTACTCTGCAGAGAATGTATCGTCATTTCTATTTTCGGTTGTGCGACATCATCGATAGCGCTGAGTTAGCTGACATGGGCGCCATCGATTACGTTGACCTCCAGTCTTCGGCGACTGACGCGGGCATTTGGGAAGGTGTCGCCACCTACCTCGTGATCGTCTCGGACTACGCAAAGCATTACCGCGGCACAGGACTCGACTTGCCGCAGTTTGTCAGGGCATCAGCTCGGTTCGGCGGCGAGGAAATCTACTACAACAAAGAATTTCTGCGCGTACCCATCATGCCCCAATCCGCCAGGCTCTATGGAACACAGCTAGCCGGTATGTTGCGGAGAATGGAATTGCATAGCAGCGCCCGACTAGGCTTGTTGCCATGGCTTGCCACCGCGGCGCTGGTGGGGCAAAAGCTTACCGGAAGCGACAAAGGCATTTGGTAGCGACGATTCAAGCTCCGATCGTTAGAACGAATGAGCTGAGCACGACGATCGCTTTAATCGGAAGGAAACCGTAGTTAAGAAATAGAGGAGAAGTCGGGGAATTCTACGGGCCCGGCAAAAACACTATGGGCAATCTGATATCGAAGACTCCCAAGCCGATTTCACGCGGCAGACTATTTGCCGAAGATTCCAGTGGTATGCGGCAGGACGCAGATATTTACAATCGGTCGTCGCTGGCCTTGGATCCAAGTGATGAGCCTCTCCCCGAGAGGCACCCTTTGCCTCGGTTAGTTAGCTGGCCGAACGCCGCAATGGCCGATGTGCCCACCTTCATGGGGCTCGATCAAGCGCTGGCCCATCGCGATCGGAAGTCGAGTGCGGTGTCGTTCATTGTTCATGCCGTTATTATTTCTGCGATGCTTTGGTTGACGATCGCTACTCATGCACCCTTCATTCCGGCGACGGTCGTCACTCCTGTGAACATCACGCTTTACGCTCCTCCTCCTCCTCCGCCAAAGGTGATGCCGCTTGCACCCAAAATGGGCGGTGGCGGCGGTGGCGGCGCGCACCAGGTGATCGAACCAACCAGGGGACGCCCTCCTGAGGTCGCGAAGATGACGATTACACCTCCGCAGATCATCAGGATCGATCGCCCCAAGCTGGGAGTCGAGCCCACAATGCAGGTCAAAATTCCTGACAATACGAATCTCTCCAATCTCGGCATGTCCCAGTCCCCGCAGATCGCGCTGGCCTCTCAGGGCAGCGGCAGCGGCTCAGGATTTGGCTCAGGTATCGGTGGTGGTATTGGAATGGGCCACGGCAGCGGAGCCGGACCAGGCAGCGGCGGTGGCTATGGCGGCGGCATCATGAGCGTCGGCGGCGGCGTCAGCGCGCCCGTTGTCGTGCACTCCGTTCAACCGGAGTTCACACAGGATGCTCGTTCAGCGAACTTCCAAGGCGGCGTCTCCATCCAACTCATCGTCGATGCGCAGGGGAACCCGCAGAATATCCGCGTCCTCCGTCACCTCGGAATGGGCCTGGATGAAAAGGCCATCGAAGCAGTGCGGCAATACAAGTTCAAGCCGGCGCTGTATCAGGGCCATCCTGTAGCTGTGCAGATGGTGATCGAGGTCGAGTTCCACCTGTATTGAGTCGCCGGAGTCGCTCAAGCTGAGGAGCCCTCGGCGGCTCCTCTGACTCATTTGACGCATATCGTTTGCTGCGCGGGCCCTCTAAACGATTGCGTGCCTGCGCTTCAGCTCGTACTTGAGCCCAGAAGGATCAGCGGATACTTATCCGGGGAATTCGATTCTTGTAGTGACTTGGATGGTCGCGTGAGCAGGGGCTCTTTCCTAAGCGGGTCTGCGGCGGTAGATCTGTTGCGACAGGTCGGAATGTTAGCCCTGGCATGTTATTGGCCGATCAGACTCTGCTGGGGTTTAGGCTCTCGAGTACAAGTTTCAACAATGGCGACCTTCTGATTTAGCCTTTCCGCAAAACCTGTTTAACCCAAGAGGGAGAAGTTCTGCTCTTCCAAAAGCTTTGTTATTTCCATAAGAAGCCGTTCCTCGGCTTCTCCTTTCATGGCCCGCATCTTGAATCGTATCCCTCAAGGAATCGCACCTGCCTCGCACCCTGCAAATGCGAAATGCGCCATCTGCAGGTGTGCCTCGACCGGTTCACGCGATCGATTGAACTGGTCGAGGCACACTTTCGAAGCTCTTGTGGGGATGTATTTATCACTGAGCCGAACAGCACTGCGAGGCGAGCATCGAGAGCCTCCGCCGCGATGGCGCAGTCGTTCAATGCCAACCCTGCACGATCAAATTGTTCGCTGGGTTTATTGCTTTGTTTCTTGCGCAGTCTGCGTCGGTTGTGCAGGCTTGACCCTGGCGTAGTACCCTCTGCGCGTCCTGACGATCAGCTTGCCATGACCCGCCGCACGTGCCTCGACACGCACAGTCCGGTATCCTCCCAGGTTCGCAGGTTTGGTCGAATGGTAGCCGATGGTGTATTGGTTCCGGATATCGCGAGCGACGTCGGTCGCAATCTTATCCACTTCCTCCAGTGAGCTCGGGAAGTACGCAATGCCGCCTGTCTCCTCCGACAGCATCTGCAGCGCATTTCTCGTCCGCTGCGATTCGTCCTTGTCAACTCCGTAAAGCAGCCCGATGGTATAAACCATGGGCCCGCCAAGGTTCTCGACCCGACGGATTGCCTGTTCCAGGCTCAGCCTTGATGCGTTATCCGCTCCATCCGTGATGATGAGCAACACTTGCTTTGGCTGCTTCGCGTGCTTTGAAAGTTCGTCCGCCGAAGCTGCCACCGCGTCGTACAACGCCGTGGTGCCGGTGGAATCGAAGTGCGACATCCCCCGATCCAGCGCTTGCAGGTCCGACGTGAAGCCCTGATCCAGAAAGGCTTTTTCAGAGAAATTCACAACAAACGCCGCGTCCTTCGCGTTCGACTGCCTGAGCAGATTCAACGCAGCCGTCTTTACAGCGTCACGCTTATCCCGCATCGAACCCGAGTTATCAATGAGAATTCCGATCGATACAGGCAAGTCTTGATGCTGAAACGACGTGGTGGGTTGCGGGACGCCGTCCTCCCACACGTGAAAGTCATTGCCACCCAGATCTGTGACAGAATGGCCTTTCGCGTCAATCACCGTGCAACTCAGCAGAACCTCATCGACCTCAGTGTGCAGGGTGTAGCTGCCGTTCTTCTGTTTCTGAAGAACTCCCGTTTGGCCGCCGGTCGAGGGCGCGGCCGGGTTCACCGGCCCGTTATCTTCCGCATCGGGCGAGGGAATCGGGTCACGGTCTACATCAAGGTTCGGCTGAATTTCAGGTCGCGTCGGATCATGCACTCGGCTTGGAAGAGTAGGTTGGGTCTGTGGCTGCGGTGCCGCTTGCGTCTGGCTGAATAACGCCGATGAGTTAAGACAAAGCAGTCCCAGCGCCACCAGGGACATGGACCGGAGCATGCACGAAATCAGGAAGTTCATTGAAGTCATAGGGTGAGCGATTCGAGAATCAACTTCTTGGTTAAAGCGCCACTTAATATGATGCAAGTGCGAGCCCAAGCAGCGATATGGAAGCACCTGTCCCGGCACTTTAACCCCGAGAATCGGACCAGGAAACTGGTCGGGAACTCCTTTTTCGTTTCTGGCGGAGTATTCTCGCGGGGAAGAAACGCTCGCCTCTTGATCCATACCCCATCGCCGATCCGGCTTCGCCACTACGGAATCGCGCCAGTTTTTGCAGCACGGCAGTCTTAAGAATTGTTAAGTGGAGCACGGCTGCTTTGATTTGTGCGAGACTTGGGACCGGAGGGGCTCGCGAATGGGTCTGGCGGAGCCTGCGACTTTGGCAATGGAGACGGCAGAAAAGCAGAAGGAACTTTCGCTGCTGCTGGTGGATGACGACGCGGAACTCTGCGGCATGATGAAGGAGTTTTTTGCCGAGGCGGGCCATCATCTGGACTGTGCATACAACGGCAGGGAGGGTTTAGCCAGCGCGTTGAACGGCGTATACGACCTCGCCATCCTTGACGTCATGCTGCCTATCCTCGACGGCTTCGAAGTGCTGCAGCAACTGCGCCGTCGCAAAGACCTGCCCGTGATCATGCTCACCGCGCGCGTGCAGCAGCAGGACCGCATCCACGGCCTCGACAGTGGCGCTGACGACTATCTGCCCAAACCCTTTGAGCCTGATGAGTTGCTGGCACGCATTCGCGCCGTGCTGCGGCGCACCGAGTCCGCTAGCCGCCCCGAATCGACCGCCGTCGTCATCGGCGACATTCGCGTGAACGCGGCCACGCGCGAAGTATGGAGCGCGGGTGCGCCCGTCGAACTGACCGCGATGGAATTCGACCTGCTCGAAATGCTGATTCGCTCAGCCGGTCGTGTCGTGTCGCGCGACGAAATCACCGCCGCTTTGTTTGATCGCGAAGCCACCCCCTACGACCGGTTTCTCGATGTCCACATCAGCCATCTGCGCAAGAAGCTCGAAGGTGGCCGCCGCCTGATCCGCACCATACGGGGAGTGGGGTATGTCTTTACCAGAGTGGCCTAAGCTGTGGCGCATGAAGTCACTCTATGTCGGAGTGGCGCTCGCGATGATCGCAGTCCTGTCGCTGTCGTTCCTGCTGTTTCGGGCCATCTCCCAACGCGTACAGAAGCAAAGCATCGACCCCATGTTCGACCGCTTCGATGAGTTGCAGTTGGAGGACGCGCGAGAGTTGTTGACCACCGACGGTCAGAAGGCGCTCAAGGAATACCTTGCCAATCTCGACCATCTCTTTGGGCACGGTCACTACCTCCTCGATTCACGCGGAATCGATATCGCTTCGGGTCAGAACAAGGCGGATCTGCTGCCACCACCGCCTGCCGTCAAATCGCGCATTCAGGCGCATGGCCACTGGATCATCACGCACCGGTCCCGGGACGGACAGTATTGGTTTGCCGCTGAGGGGCAGGTCGGGCCGCCCCACGTGTGGGAATTTCTTCCGTATTACTTCCTTGTCATCGGCGCCACAGGGGTGCTTTGTTGGTTGGCTGCGGTTGCCGTCCTATCTCCTGTCCGCAGAATCGCTGCAACCATCGCAGTCTTCGGACAGGGAGACTTGTCGGCTCGCGTTCAATCCAAAAGGCAGGATGAAATCGGCCAATTGGGACGCTCGTTTAACCAGATGGCCGAACGCCTGCAACGGCTAATCGTAAGTGAGCGCCGCCTGCTGGGCGATATCTCGCACGAGTTGCGCTCACCGTTGGCGCGCCTCAAGTTTGCCGTCAAGCTCGCCAGAACATCGGCCGACAGCAAGGCGGCTCTCGATCGCATTGAGCGCGACGTGGACCGCATCGCATCGCTGGTCGCCGACATCGTGGAGATCAATTTCTTTGAGGGCGATCCCGCCCTGCGCGGCGCAGAGAAGGTGCGCGTGGCAGAGATCGTGGAAGAAGTGGTGCGGGATTGCGCAGTCGAAGCCCATTTCCGCGGGTGCAGAATCGAAGTGACCGGACAGATGGCGGGCGAGGTGCTGGGCAGCCGCGAGTTGCTGCGTCGCGCTGTGGAGAATGTGCTGCGCAACGCCATTCGCTATTCCCCTGAAAAATCTGCAATCCAGGTTTCGATCGCAGAGAGCGAACGCGATGCAATGATTGTGGTGCGCGATTGCGGCCCAGGTGTTCCTCAAGACGCGCTTGCTCGCATCTTCGATCCGTTCTTTCGCGTGGAAGAAGCGCGCGACCTCAACGGCGGAGGATCGGGTCTAGGCTTGTCCATCGCCAAGCGTGCTGTGCAGGTGCATCACGGCACCATCACTGCTGAAAATGCATCTCCGGGTCTGCGGGTGCAGATCGCCATTCCGCTGGTGCTGACGCCCCTGTTGTCAAGGGCTCTGAGTCATGGATAAGAACGGAATTCTCATCGCACTCTCTGAGTCAAATAGAACGAAGTTCGGCAAGGAGGACTTCAGCACTCAATCCGTTCCACAGAAGGTCTTCTCTTCGATTTGGGCGGTCGAGTCAGAGGTAAACAACGGAGGCTTCTCACTGTACTTCCAAAATATCCTCGACGAAACTGCTGGATTCGTGACAGAAGCCCTTGAGACTATTGGTGCTTCGAGCACTGCGGACATATGCAGACGTGCAATTGCCGCAGCATTTCCAGATGGGCTGCCCTCGAACCCCGAAACAATTAGCTCGGCCGCATCTGATTTTTCGAACGAAGTTGAGGAGAAGTTGAACGCATTGGACAACGAGTTCTTTCAGTATCCCCACGACCTGACACAGTTGCTTTTCACATTCGTCTCCAAACATCCTGAAGAGTTCGGCGAACTGCCAGAACTTGACCACGCATAGTCGCTCGTGTAACCGGAGCGACATCGCAGCCCCGACCAGCCAGAGCAAAACTGGCCTCGAAGCGCCCAGCGTTGAGGTTGTGAGTGATTTACCGCCAACTCGGAAATAACTCCGTTTGCAGAAAAGATCCCGCCGCCAGCGCACAATGGGAAATGAGGGGAGCGCGCAATGAACACTGCGTTAACCACCGGCTGGGATTCCTGACGATTCAGGCCGATAAAACCCCGATAAGTGCGCCTTACCAGCCGCGCTTTTGGTGGATAAACCATCGGGATTATGGAAGTTACGGCCAAATCTAGGCCCCCCCCGGAGGGTCCATTCGCCTTGTGTTCGCCTTCGATACCGTAGAGCGCCACACGCGGTCGCTGGCAGCGCAATACAGTCCTGGTCGTATTAACCCCCATCCAGAAACAACTCGCCTTGCCGAAAATATTCCTCTGTCAGAGCACAATAGCAAATGAGGGAGTGTTGCACTTCGAATTGAATGTGCCTCTCCCCCCCGGGGGGTCGATTCTCCCGTTGTCCGCCTTTCACGCCGTAGAAAACCAGCCTCGGGCTGCGGATGAGACTAAGCATGACCTGAAACTCTGAGCGGCAGAACTGATCGCATTCATCAGACCCCGCAACCTCTGAAAGCCGCAACCATTAAAGATGCTGCACGAGCCTTTCCGCGGCTATACTCCTGCACATGCAAGACAACCCTTTCGATCAATGGCGCAGCCTCACCGCGCTCTACAGCGAAATGAGCGACGGCGAACTGCTGGCCCTTGCGGTCGACCTGGCCGGTCTGACCGAAATGGCCCAACAGGTGCTTCGCGACGAGATGAGGAAACGGCAACTGGACATTCCACGGCCGCCGAGCGACAGCGCGGACAATGCGTACCGTCTGGCTGCAGAGCGATGCGATGCGGCCGTCGATCCGCCAATCTCGCAAGACGCGATTGAGGAGAGCGATCTGCCCCACGAGTACACCTGGAAGACCCTGCTCTGCGAGTGCGACGAGCGAGAAGAGGCATGGCAGATCTACGAAGTGTTGAGGCTGGCGGGAATCGAGAGCTGGATCGAGGGACCAAGATTCGCTTCCGACCCTGACGCGACCAGCCCCCGCGTCATGGTGGCTGCCGATCAACTGGACCAGGCGCGCGCGATTGCCTCCGGGCCCATCCCGCAGGACATTATCGATCAATCCAGAATCGAACTGCCGGAGTTCGATCCGCCGCCATGCCCGAGCTGCCGCGCCGAAGATCCCGTCCTCGAAAGTGTGGACCCGGTCAACACGTGGCGCTGCGAAATCTGCGGGATGGAGTGGACCGAACCGGCAGGAGACCTGACCGGCAGCCCCAGTGAAACGCAAGTACCGTAGAAACGGAAAGAGCCGCCCGGCAACAGGGCAGCTCCTTCCTAGGGAGAATAGTTCCAACGGAGGCAAAACCATCAGAACTTTCTGGCTGCATAGTAGGTGCGGGGGAAGGGAGTGTCAAGAATAAATCGAGGCAGAAATAAGTGCTTTGCAATCAGCAAGTTGATTCAGAAGGCCCTATTGGTGGCACGTAAACGCCTTCGCTTTCTGTTCGTCTTTCTTATGCCGCGTAACCCCGGTATTTCGGGGCTTTTCTTCGGGTTTCTGCCCTGTTTTCCACAGGATTTGCACCATAGGTAACCCATCGGATGCGCCTTCGAAGCCCCCGTCTGTCCCGGCCCTAATCCCGCAAATCCAGCCGAATAAACTCCGCCTCATAGACTGACGAGGCCGGTTTCCCTCTCGCAATGCGGTACAGCGCCCGCCCTCCACCGAGAAAGAATCCCAGGAGGATTGCCGCCAGCGACCCGATAATCACCAGCGTCGCAATGCCCTCGAGCAGCCGCCCGGTCTTCGAAACCTCTGACTCGGTAGGCTGGGGGATCGAAACCAGGTCGGATTCGTAGTGGACCGAACCCAGCAGCTTGTGGCTCTCTTCAGGAGTGGCGTCGCCGCTCACCACTGCCACCAGGGGCCCGCTCCGCCGCACCTCAAGCGATGCCTGGTCGGAATCGACCAGCGGCTTGGGAAAAGCCGGCTGTGCATGGCTGCCTGCCTTGATGTAATCCCGAATCCTGGCCTCCTGGGCCATCGCCAACTGCGGCGTGGGGTACTCGACGAGGGTTAGGGTGGCTGGACCCGAAACAAGCGTGTAGCCGGCTGTCACGGCCTCCGCGCCACGGTCGAACCCGGCCAGATCAGGCGGCAGCACGCCACCCGAGCCTGCGTAGCCTGAAGGCCCCAGCGCATAGTGGGTGGTCTGCCCATCCAGTGACTTCTGCGGCAGGTTGGCCAGGATGGGCGGCGCCAGCGCCTTGGTGCCCTGTGGGAAAGGCAGCTGATTCGCCAACTCGCGCAGCTCCGAACCCGACATCGGGCTGATGTGCGAAAACGTCGCATCCACCACGGTGGTGCCCCGCCAGAAAAGCACGCGGTTGTGGTTGGAGGCCGCGCCCGTCCCAATATCTTCCCTGGGCCAGCCCGTGCCGCGATAGAAGGAATAGGCGCCGTATGCGCCGCTCAGGTCGCTAAAGCGCAGAGCCCGCACGGTCAGCGTTTCGCCCTCGCGCGTGTAGGTGGCCAGCGTGGCGCCCTGAAAGTCGTACTCCTTTAGCGCCGCCGCGTTGGCACTGTCCGCCTGTGCCGCGTCCGTCACCGTCTTCAGGGGCTCATCAGCCACCCATCCTGCGAAGGAGTCGGGAAGCGCAGCCTTGGGCGCAGGCGCTGCGGCGGGCGCGGTGGACTTTCCCGTCGGCGTGGTCGGTGTGTTGGCCGGAGGGGCCGCAGCCTTCACCATCACCTGCGCACCGGCCGCCGTCCCCACCAGCCCAGCCAAACAAATCACAACAGGAATCCCGCGCTTTGCCCTTTGAATCGCCCTCTGCATCACCTTTGCTCCGGTCTTCAGGGTACACTCTCCTCGATCTCATCGTCCGTCTCTCTGATTGGACACTGCGCGGCCCGGAAAGGTTCCTGGCGAGCAAAAGGGACAGCGCGACAAGCCACACAAGCCACACAAGCCACGCAGATCTAAGCGAGAGTGAAGGATCCTACCGGTGACGCAGAATGCAAGACCCAAAGAGCCAACCCGCGCACATTGAAGTCTTCCAGATAGAAGTCTTACCGGCCACACCGGAGCAAAAACCGGTCGTGGCGAACCTTCTTGAACTGTACGCACACGACTTCAGTGACTTCCAGGATCTCGAACTGGGCCCGGATGGGCGATTTGGTTACAGGGATCTCGACCTCTACTGGAGCGAACCCGGCCACCATCCATTTCTTATCAAGGTGGACGGTAAGTTGGCAGGGGTGGTCTTGCTGAAGCGTGAAACCAATCCTCAGGGAGATGGGAATCTGTGGGATGTGGCGGAGTTCTTCGTGTTGCGCGGTTACCGCAGACGCGGGATTGGAACCCACGTCGCCCATCACGTGTGGAAGCAATTCCCCGGCGCCTGGCAGGTGCGCGTGATGGAGAGGAACCTGAAGGCAGTCCAGTTCTGGGAGCGCACGGTGATGAGGTTTGCTGGGGAGAGCGCCAACACGGCTTGCCTCGAACGAGGCGGAGCCCGCTGGCGCGTGTTCACCTTTTGCAATCAGCTCTGATGAACTGCGGCATGCATAAAGCTCAGGATTGTCTCACGCACCGACGCATTCCTATCGCTGCTGCGGCCAAATGAGTAAGCGAGCGGAATGGACCCGTGCCGTGTGCGGAGGGTCAGCCGATAGCTGAAGCGTTTGGAACTGCTCGTGGCAGCTTCTGTTCCGATGTCGATAATGTCGCTGAATGGAATGCGGCCGCTCGAAAGCCTGAAAACACGAAGACTTTTCCAGCAAACGATCCCATGATTTCTGTCGAAAATGAAGACCGTCTTGCGGATGCAGATGGCCGACAATACCAGGAACAAGCCTGCGGCGAAAAAACTGCCGCCATTGCCCGCAAGAGTTGCGACATAAAACACCGGCACTGAGACAACAAAGAAGATCCCCGCCAACCACAGGCGGCTTTCCTCTACCACCAGTTCAGTCGGTGTCTGCCGCGTGACCTTCATGCTTCACTATGGCACGGATTGGCTCGCATGGGGTGATCACTGCGTCGAGAATTAACCGCAGTGCAATGTTCAGCCGCCTGCATACGCTGGTTGATCGTTTCCTGTGGCAGACCACCACCCTTCGAAGGCCTCCAGTGCCCGTTCGCACTGGATTCGATGGCGTTCTTTCTTGTCGCGGATCTTCTTGCGCATCTCTTCTTCGAGCGGCTCCAGCAGGTCAAAGGTAATGTTGACCGGCTGAAAGCCTTTCACGTCGGCGTGGGTAATGTAATGCACGAGCGACCCCAGCCCGCTTGCCCTCGGAACCGGCACAGGCTCCTCACCGCGCACCAGCGCCGCCGCATATATTCCCGCCAGCAGGCCCGTGGCAATCGATTCGGTGTAGCCTTCAACGCCCGAGAGCTGACCCGCGAACAGGATGTTCGGCTGCTTCTTCAGCCGCAGATTCTCGTCCAGCAAGGCCGGAGCGCAGATGTAGGTGTTGCGGTGGATCTGCCCGTAGCGCAGAAAGCGCGCACCTTCGAGGCCGGGAATCAGCCGCAGTACCTTTGCCTGGTCAGCGAATTTCAGGTGATTCTGAAAACCCACAAGGTTGTAGCTGTCGGCGCGCAAATTCTCCTTGCGCAGCTGCACCACAGCCCACGGCGTCTGTCCGGTGCGCGGATCGCGCAGCCCCACCGGCTTCATGGGCCCGAAGCGCAGCGTATCGCGCCCGCGCCGCGCCAGCACCTCGATGGGCAAACAGCCTTCAAAGTAGTCCAGCTTCTCCCACTCCCTTGCCTCCGCCGGCTCGGCCGCCAGCAGCGCATCCAGAAAGCAGTCGTATTCCGCGCGATTCATGGGGCAGTTGATGTAGTCGGCCGTGCCCTTGTCCCAACGAGCGGCAAAGTAGACGCGATCCATGTCGATGAACTCCGCATCCACAATCGGCGAAATGGAATCGTAAAACGCCAGGTGGTCCGATCCCGTAATGCGCTGTATCTCCGCGCTCAACGCGTCTGAAGTCAATGGCCCAGTCGCCAGAATCGTCAGCGTGTCGGCATCGGTATCCAGCTGCGTCACCTCTTCGCGAATCACGCGGATCGCCGGCTCCGCCGCAATTGCCTCGGCAATCAGCCGCGAAAACTCCACGCGATCCACGGCCAGCGCGTGTCCCGCGGGAACCGCCGTCTCATCCGCGATGCGCAGCAGCGCCGAGCCGGCTCGCCGCATCTCCTGCTTCAGCAGCCAGGGCGCCGTGTTGGGCGACTCGCTTTTCAGCGAATTGGAACAGACAAGTTCGCCGAAATCCGTCGTCTGGTGTGCCGGCGTCAGGCGCGGCTGCCCGTCCACCATGGCGCGCATCTCGTAGAGGTCCACCTGGCAGCCCAGGCGCGCGGCGGTCAGTGCGGCCTCGGGTCCCGCCAATCCGCCGCCAATTACACGCACTCTCACTGGTCGCCTTTCGCTGGTTCGCCGGCCGGCACTGCGTTGATGCCAACCCCCGCCAGACGGCGCAGCGCCTCGCCCGTCACCCTCACGTTGCGCCACTCGTCCTGGAACTCCGCACCCATGGCGCCATAGAAGTCGATGGCGGGGGTGTTCCAGTCCAGCACTTCCCACTTCAGCCGCGGACAGCCCTTTTCGAGGGCAATCGCCGCCACGCGTTGCAGCAGCGCCTTGCCGATCCCCAGCCCACGAAGCTCGGTCGGGACGAACAGATCCTCGAGGTAAAGCCCCGGCTTGCCGAGCCATGTCGAGTAGTCAAAAAAATATAGGGCGAAGCCCACGGGCGCGCCATCGTATTCCGCCATCAGGCAGTTGTAGTAGGGGTTCTCGCCAAACCCGTGGCGGAGCAGGTCTTCCTCCGTCGCGGTTACAGCGTTCGGTTCGCGCTCATAGGTGGCCAGCGCCTGGATGAATGTCAGAATCTGACCTGCATCCGCAGGTGTCGCCGGTCTGATCGTAAGGGGCATGATTTCATTGTAGGGTGTGATCTGGGCCACACGCGGCGAGACCTTCGCCGCACTACCATGGAATGCGTCAGGATGCCGGCTTGGAGTCCATGGATTGACGATAGACTCGAATCGCTGTCCCAGACACATCATCGCCCTGCTCGGCATCTAACAGTTCTGTCGTCTGCGGCAGCCATGTTGAGTCACAAACTTGTGTTGGCTAGTCGATTGATTTAACTTTGGCTGTGCTAGAGTGAGCGGTCTGCGGGCAGGTTCGCGCCGCAATTGCAACGCCGCACGCACTGGGAACTCCGCTATTGGCGTCTCCCGATGTGGATTTCAGATATGTTTTTCGAGCCCGCGGGCAGCTTGTTCGCGCCGCTCCCAAGGAGAAGAATTATGAAACGCAACTTTTCACTTTGGCTCGGCCTGCTGGCATTTGCCGTTGTGCCCGTGCTTGCGCAAGCGCCCGCCGCACCCACCGCACCCACCGCGCCCACAGGTAAAATTCACGGTCACGTGACCAATCCGTCCGGCGCCAACCAGGGCAGCGGCTCCGTCAGCCTCTCCACCGACGACGGCCACACGTCGAAGTTCACCTTCCCGGTGAATGCCAACGGCGATTACACCGGCGAAGCTGCTCCGGGCACGTACATGTTGATCTTCCGCCAGGCCGACACGCCGCCCGACAAGATGGTCGATTCCCTTCCGAACATCAAGATCGTTGTCGGTCAGGATTTGAACCAGGACGACGACATGTCGCGGCAGGAGTTCATCGATAAGCTGCCGCCGGAAGCCAAAAAGCAGGCTGAAGAGATGCGCAAGCACAATGCCGAGGCATTGAAGGCAAACGCCGTCATCAAGAGCCTCAATTCGGACTTGAAAACAGCCGTCCAGGATGTCCATGACGCTGACGGTGCGCGCGCAGCCGCCCAGCAGCAGTTGGGCGCGACCGCTACCAAGGCCGCTTTGGATGCCAAGGAAGCTGAAATCAAGACCGCGAAGTACACCGAAATCGAAACCCTGATGACCAAGGACACCGGGGCCAAGCCGGATGCTTCGGTGCTCTGGGCACAGCTGGGACAAGCGCAGATTGGCTTGAAGAAGTACGATGTTGCGGAGACTTCCTACAAGAAGGCGCTTGATCTCGAGACGGCGTCGAAGAAGCCGAATCCCGCCGTTCAAGGCCTTGCAAATGCCGGTTTGGGCGAGATCTATGCCCGCAGCGGCAAGGTTCCTGAGGCCAATGCCGCGTATGATGCGGCAGCCAAGGCCGATCCACCCAAGGCAGGATTCTATCTGCGGAACGAAGCCGTCATCTTCTTCCAGATGAACAACGCCGACGCCCAGGTAGCGGCAGCAAATGAAGGCGTCAAGGCCGATCCCAACCAGCCTGTCCTCTACTACATCATTGGCCAGGGCCTGGTGCAGAAGGCCACCATCGACAACAAGACGCAGAGGATCTTGCTGCCTCCGGGTTGCGCGGAAGCCTACCAGAAGTACCTCGAACTGGCCCCGACAGGTCCCTACGCCGCCGATGCCAAGGGCATCCTGGACCAGGCCGGCCAAAAGGTCAGCTCCAGCTACAAGTCCGGCAAGAAGTAGTCGAGCTTCCATAACGCAAGCGCGAAGGGCGCATCCGGCATCCGGATGCGCCGTTTCCGCATTTGGCTCGTCTGCATTTGCGCAGGGCTCAGCGTCTGCCCCCAGCCGTCCGCCACCCTCTACAATCCATTCCATGACTGCTGCTCTGCTCAGCTATACGCAAGCCGCGGATTTGGTCGCCGCCCGTGCCGCGGAACTGGCCCGGCTGCGCGCTCCGTTTGAGCGATTGGAACTCGGGCTGGGGTCGGGGCGTGTCCTGGCTGAACCTCTCTTCGCTGACCGCGATCAGCCGCCCTTTGCGCGCTCCACCCGCGACGGATTTGCCTGCTGCGCCGCGGAGGCGTCGTCGCACCGATCGCTGACCGTTGCCGGATCCACGCGCGCGGGCCAGCCGCCAGCCGGGCCGCTGCCCAAAAGCGCCGCGTGGGAGATCATGACCGGCGCGGCGGTTCCCGAGGGCGCCGATGCCGTGGCCATGGTGGAACACGTGGAGAGCCAGGAAAGAAAGGTCCGGCTCATCGCCCCGCGCACCCTCGAAGCCGGCGAAAACATCGTGGCCCAGGCCGCCGAGGCGCGCGCCGGAGACGAACTGGTTCCCGCAGGCACGCGGCTCTCTTCGCCCCAGATCGCACTGGCCGCAACCTGCGGCTACGCCACTGTAGAGGTCGTCCTCCGGCCAAAGGTGGCGATCCTCACCACCGGCGACGAACTCGTAGCCGTCGACGCCGTGCCTTCAGCAGGGCAGATACGCAATTCCAACGCCCCCATGCTGTCGGCTCTCGTGGCTGCGGCGGGAGGCAAGCCCTGGATTTTGCCCATTGCGCGCGACGATGACTACTCTCTCGATGCCGCCCTGCGCCGAGCCGAGAACGCGGATATGCTGCTGATCTCCGGCGGCGTCTCCGCGGGCAAATTCGACCTGGTGGAACCGGCCCTTGCCCGCGCCGGCGCCCGCTTCCACTTCACCGGCATACGCATCCAGCCCGGCAAGCCGCTGGTCTTCGGGGAACTGCCCCGCAAACCGGCTGACGCACGGCTGTCCCTTCCGTTCTTCGGTCTGCCTGGGAACCCCATCTCATCGGCTGCCACCTTCTCCCTTTTCGCTGCTCCGGTCCTGGCCGCACTCGCCGGCAGCAGGGAGCAGTCTCCGCGATTCGTGCTGGCGAGGCTGGCTCGTCATGTGAAGGGGAAGACCGGCTTAACCAGGTTCATCCCCTCCTTCTGCGCCTTCAACCCGCCGGACGGCGGACTGCCGGAAGTCGCTCCCGTCGGCTCGCAGGGCTCCGGCGATCTGGCCGCGTTTGCCCGCTCGAATTGTTTTCTGGTCGTGCCTGAAGGCACTGATCGCCTCGAAACCGGAGCCGTCGTCCGCATCCTTCTGCCGTAAGCTCCAATAGATCTGAGGAACTCATGCCCGAACCCACGCAGCCCCAGTTTTCGCAACCTCGCCTTTCCCATTTCGACGAATCCGGCCAGGCCTCCATGGTCGATGTGAGCGCCAAGCAGCCCTCCCGCCGCACCGCGACCGCCTCGGCATTCGTCGAACTCTCCGCCGCCGTCATCGCCGCTTTGCCCAACAACCCCAAAGGCGACCCGCTGGAAGTGGCGCGGTTCGCCGGCATCCAGGCTGCGAAGCGGACAGCCGACCTGATTCCCATGTGCCATCCTCTCCCTCTCACCCACGTCGACGTGCAGGCGAAGATCGAAGGAACAGGTGTGCGCATCACGGCGACCGCCGCCACCGTGGGCCCCACCGGCGTGGAAATGGAAGCCCTTACCGCAGCCGCCGTAGCCGCACTCACCGTCTACGACATGACCAAAGCCCTCGACAAGGCTATCGTCATCCGCAACGTCCAGCTCGAGTCCAAATCCGGCGGCAAGAGCGGCGATTACGCGCGCCAAGGCGGCCGTGTGTAAGGCGGAGATTCGCGGAGCCTCCTGCTACACTCCCGCCATGCACGTTTCGCGGCGGTTTCTCACTCTATCCCTGGCTGTAATCCTGATTCCCTGTGCCGGATTGTCTGGGCAGAACCGGCTCAGCAAAGTCCCAGCCCGACCGGCCGCTGCGCATGGCTCGGCGCTAGCCGATCGCATCAACACCATCCTGGCGGACCCCGCGTTGAGTCATGCTGAGTTTGGCATCAGCGTCAACACACTCGATGGGCAGTCGCTCTATAGCCTGAACGATGGCCGCCTGTTCACACCCGCATCGAACGCCAAGCTGCTGACCACTGCCGCCGCCTATGCGCTGCTGCCGGTCGAGACGCTCACCTGGACCACGAACGTGGTGGCCGCCGGTACCATTGACGCTGCCGGCGTGCTGCATGGCGACCTGGTGATTCTCGGGGCGGGCGATCCCACGCTGAGCGCGCGACCTTATCCCTACCAGCCGCCATCACCACCACATTCGCCAGCCGGTTCGTCCGCCCTCCCTGCCGAGCCCGCACCGAAGCCGCGTCCCACCGAGGTTCTCGAACTGCTGGCCCAGCAGGTGGAGCAGTCTGGCGTGCGCACGGTTGAAGGCAGCGTGGTGGGCGACGACAGCTTCTATCTCGACGAGCCCTACGGTACATCGTGGACGTGGGACGATCTGCAATGGGCGTATGGCGCGCCCGTCTCCGCGCTCACCTTCAACGAGAACGCGGTGGAGCTGACCCTGACCGCCGATCCCGCCGCGCCCGCCGACATACCCACCGTTCCCACCGCGGCGGAGTGGGATCCCAGCGTGGACTACTACACGCTCGACAACACAATGACCATGACCGCCAAGGGTGAAACGGCGCATCCGGGACTGGATCGACGGCCGGGAAGTCGGATGGTGCGAGCCTTTGGCACCGCGCCGGCCTCGGGACTTCACGAGGGCCTCGCGCTCGAAGATCCAGCAGAGTTCACCGCGGCGGTTTTCAAGGAAGCCCTGCGCGCTCGCGGTGTTACGGTGGCGGGAACGGCCACGTCGGCGCACCGGTCCTCGATTGCCACCGGCGAGTTTGCCGCCGAGCGTTCCATGCCCATCAAACCGGCGCCGGTGCGGTCCACGCTTGACACCGTTGCCGCGCCGCTCGAAGGCCGCAGGGTGCTGGCCAGGCGCGTGTCGGTGCCGGTGGCGCAGGACATCACGCTCATCAATAAGGTGAGCCAGAACCTCCATGCCGAGCTTCTGCTGCGCCTGTTGGGCAAGGTGCATGGAACCGACGGCAGCTTTGCCGAGGGCGCGCGCGTGGTGCGGCAGTTCATGGTCGGCGCGGGAGTGGACGACAACGACTTCTTCTTCTACGACGGCTCGGGCATGAGCATGGACGACCGCATTGCGCCACGCGCGTTCACGAAGCTTCTGACGTATGCCGCGCGCCAGCCATGGGGCGCAGCCTGGCGAGACAGTCTCCCCATTGCCGGCGTGGATGGAACGCTTTCGGGCCGCTTCAAAGCCTCGCCGCTCAAAGGCCACCTGTGGGCCAAAACCGGGACGCTCAACGAGACCAGCACGCTCTCCGGCTATCTGACCACTGCGACCGGCAAAACGCTGGCCTTCTCCATCATGGTCAATGGCTACCGTCCAGGAAGCGAGGTCGAATCTCAGGCTGTCGACCGCATTGCCGACGCCATCGCGGCCGCGGAGTGAGTTGAACCCTGCGCGGCGTCAGCCTTTCGGATTTGGGAGCCGCACCACCTCCTTGTATCATCGGAGCAACATGCGCATTCGCACGCTTTCTGCTCTTCTTGCTGTCATGGTCGCCTCAGGCGGCCTCGCCATGGGCCTTGCCGGCTGCCGCTCGCTGCCGCCATCCAAATCCGAGGCGCTGTGGACCCCGGAGGAGGCGCGCGGCGCGCAGGTCTTCCATCGGGACTGCGCCAGGTGCCACTACCCCACGACAACCAAGGGGTTGCACGGGCCGGGATTGCAGGCGTTGACCAAGTTGAAGGCGATGCCCTCGGGCGCGCCGCCCACTGACGAGCGCCTCTCGCGGGTCATTTTGAATGGCCACGGCCTGATGCCCGGAACGGCACTGGAGCAAGACCAGCTCAATGATCTGCTGGCCTACCTGCACTCGCTATGACAGACGAACCGGAGAATGCACGTCGGCCGCAGGGCCACGCCGTGTTGTCGCTGCCGGGACTCGCAGCCATCAGTCTTTACCTGCTGGTGCTGGCCGGAGTCCTCATTCTGGGAGTCGTTTCAGGCGGCCACTATCCGCCCCTGTTCCTGGTGTTCGCTGCCTTCTTCATCGCGGCCAGTGCGGGGCTGATTCTGCTCTTTCGCTGGGCCTGGGCCATGGCGCTGGGCGCTGTCTTTTTGCTCGCCGGCTACAACCTCTGGATCTTCTCAAGCCGGCATGAATTGCCCGCGCTGGTGCAGGGACTGCTGAACATGGTGTTCTTTCTCTATCTGGTGCGGGCCGAAGTGCGCGCCAGGCTGAGGTAGGCGGAACGCGAGGCCGGTCCTCGTGTAGGACATCGGCGTCGGGATGATAATCTCTGCCCATGTCGAGTCCATTTCAGAAGCCCTTCCTTTGCCTTGCACTCCTCTGTGCCGCCTTATCCTCTGCCCTCGCCGATAGCCCGAAAAAGCGCGCCATCACCCTGGACGATCTGGCTCGCATTCAGAGAGTCGCCGCCCCGGTGGTCTCGCCCGATGGCGAGTGGGTGGCTTACACCGTCAGCCAGACCGACACCAAGGAAGACAAGGGCCTCACTCACCTGTGGATGGTGAAGTGGGATGGTTCGGCCCAGCTTCAACTCACCTATGGCAAGGAAGGCGCGTCCGCTCCCCGGTTCAGCCCGGACGGGAAATACATCGGCTTCCTGTCGTCGCGGCCCGGTTCGGCAAAGGGCGCGCAGGTGTGGGTCATGGATCGCCGTGGCGGTGAGGCCGAGCAGTTGACCAACGTTACCGATCAGGAAATCGAGGGCTACCTCTGGTCGCCCGACTCCAAAAAGCTGCTCCTCACTCTGCACCCCAAATCCGAACCGGACGCCGAAGAGGGCAAGCCGCCCGCGCCGCCCAAGCCCGTCGTGATTGACCGCTACCACTTCAAGCAGGACATCCAGGGTTACCTGGCCGACAACGCATGGGACGCGCTCTACCTCTATGATCTGGCCACGAAGAAGGCCGAAAAGCTGACCACCGACAAGAACGTGAATGAAGAGAACGCTGCGTGGTCTCCCGACGGCGCTTGGATCGCCTTCGTCAGTAACCATGACTCCGAGCCAGACCGCACCGACAACACCGATGTGTTTGTGGTGGCGCCCAAGGCCGGTTCTGCCCCGCGCAAGCTCACCACGTGGAACGGCCCCGATGGCGGACGCCTTGCGTGGTCGCCCGATTCGAAATCCATCGCGTACATTCAGGGCGCCAAGCCGGAACTCGCGGCCTACAACCAGGCGAAGCCCGCGCTGGTCACGCTGGAGGGCAAGGTCAGCTATCCCGCCGCCAGGCTCGACCGCAGCGCGAGCCAGCCTTGCTTCCTGCCCGACGGCAAACTGCTCTACCTGGTCAACGACGACCGGTCGGAATACCCAGCCTCCGTGGACCTGACCGGCGACGGTGTGCACCGGTTGGTGGCGGAGCCCGGCACCACGTCCTCGCTCGAGTGCCAGGGCACTCACGTCGCCGTCTTGCACCAGGACGACACCCATCTGCCGGAAGTCTTCGCGCTTGAAGGCACGTCGCTGCGCAAGTTGACCGGCGCCAATGACGCGCTGTTGGCGGAGCTTGATCTTGTCTCCACTGAGGACTTCTCTTCGAAGAGCAAGGACGGCACCGAGGTCCACGGCCTGCTGACCAAGCCGGTTGGCTACAAGACCGGCGAGCGCGTGCCGACCATTCTGTTCATCCACGGCGGCCCCAACGGTCAGGACGCCCACGCCTTCGCCTTTGAGCGGCAGTTGTTCGCGGCGCATGGCTATGCCGAAATGAACGTGAACTACCGCGGAAGTTCGGGCCGCGGCCAGACCTATGCGCAGTCCATCTTCGCGGATTGGGGCAACAAGGAAGTCGTAGACCTGCTCGGTGCGGTCGACTCTGTGGTCGCGATGGGCGTGGCCGATCCGGCCAGGCTGGGCATCGGCGGCTGGAGCTACGGCGGCATTCTCACCGACTACACCACGGCGACCGACGGCCGATTCAAGGCGGCCATCAGCGGAGCGGGCAGCGCGGCGCCGCTCTCCTTCTACGGCGTCGATCAGTACATCCTGCCACTCTTGTCCAAGACAGCATTTT
>PLXP01000189.1:2052-29408 GCA_003151435.1 Acidobacteriaceae bacterium | reverse complement strand
ATGCGGTCACGGTACTAGTGGAGCACGAAGTTACCCATATGGCATAGCAAAGTCCACCTCCATGACATTCATTTCCTTTACAGTTGATTGGCTTCATCTTAATGGTGTTATGTCCCCGAACTAAGCACCTTGGCCTCAGTATAAATCTCACCAAATCGATTTGTCGCGGCTCGCAATGTTTCATTTTGTAAGTGGGCATACCGCATGGTTGTTGATGCCTGCGTGTGTCCCAGGAGCTTGCCGACTATCTGAAGGGACACTCCGTTTGAAACCAAATGGGACGCATAGCTATGTCGTAGATCATGAATACGGACGGTTGGATGGTATCGGGTAATCGTGCCCCTCTTGCCCTTGAGTGTCTCGGCTACGACCAGGCCGCACGCCTTGCAAGCCTGTACCCATGGCCGCCGCAGTGAGACGCGCGCTCCGCCGTTCGCTCCGGGAAAGAGCGGTCCGACCGCATCCTCCGGCATCATAGTCTTGAGTAGTTTGAGAGCCGGTCCGCTCAATGGTATGTGCTCTACGCGCTTCTGCTTTGTGTTGTGGCTCGGCTTTGTCCACACCCCGACCTGGAAGTCGAATTGCCCCCATTCAGCTTTGAGCACTTCGCCCTCGCGTGATCCTGTGAGCAGCAACAACCGCAGTGCGTTCGCTGCGTTCTGGTCCGGATAAGAGTCGAGGGCTTCTCGGAATTGCTGAATCTCTTTGGTCGTTAGCCAACGCTCGCGTTTTTCCTCTTGAAAGCGTCGAATGCCGCGAGCGGGATTGTCGGCGGTCAACTTCCATTCAATTGCCAGATTGAACATTTTCGAAAGCAGCGCCAGAAGGCGGTTCGCAGCGTAGGGTCTTCCATTCAGTGAGAGGTGAAGCGCCTCGATATCTCGTTTCCCCACGGCTTTGAGGCGGAGCTTGCCGAGCCTGGGTCGGATAATGTTGTCGATCATTTGACGGTCGTTTCGGAGGCTGGTAGCGCGCTTGTTGGGTATCGCATAGCGCTCCAAGTATTCTGCTGCCAAATCCCCAAGAGTCGCCTCCAGGCGGCTCTTGTTACGCTCTTCCATTGGATCGTGACCGTCCCGTATCCTCGCCCGCAGTTCCCCTGCCTCAGCCCGCGCCTCTGCCACTTTCATTTCGGGATAACGGCCAATGGTGTAGCGCCGCTGGCGACCGAAAATCCGGTAGTCCAGGATGAAGCTGGTGACACCGCCAGCGGTGACCCTCACGCCAAACCCAGGAATCTCTGAATCCCATTCGATTCGGTTTCCCTGCTCCGGGGAGTCCATCTTCTTGATGGACTTCTCAACAATTCGCTTCCCCATATATCCTCTGTGTCAACACTGTGTCAGCAACCAGGTCGCATCAGCGGACCTCAATGCCTCCCATCGTACGACAAGGGTATCCTTAATCTCAAGAAAATAAGTGACTTATCTTGTATGCCTTTTGTTATCTATTGTGGACGCAGAATAGATACGCTGATTCGGGATCAATAGGTCGTCGGTTCGAGTCCGACTTTCGGCTCCATCCCTTTCCGGTTCAACCCCAAAACCCCTGAAAACCTTCGGCAAGTGGTTTCGTCCTCGCTTTTCCACAGGGCGAGGCCTCTCCAGGCCCGCGTGAACCAAATCAGGTACCGGTTATCCACGCACTTTTTGTTGCGACATTGATTCAGGACTGCTTATCCACGCATATTCTTGGCATAATCGCAGCAAGAGCGGTTCCTCCGTCGCTGTTCCAAGAGCCACGTCCAGGACCAGAACCGGGGATTCGACATGGAAACCCGAGGCCGAGCCGGACAAACCACGGGAGCGTTCAAGAGTGACCAGCTATAGCCGCCAGGATGTGTTGCGTATTCTGCAGATCAGTTCCCGCCAGTTGCAAGGGTGGGAAAGAGCAGGACTGATTCCCGCGCAGCAAACTTACACATTTCAGGATCTTGGGCAGTTGAGGACTTTGCGCTGCTTGCGCGAAGACGATGTGTCCGCAGCTTCGATCCGGCACTCGATTGTGGCCATGAAGGCGGTGGCCGGAATGGCGAATCCGCTGCTGGAAGCGAGCCTGGTGCGAACCGGTACGCGGCTGGCTTTCCGCCACATGGGAGCGATGGTCGACCCCATCAGGCGGCAGCTTCTCTTTGATTTTGAACGGGTGGGGCAAAAGCAGGCGGTGGGTGAGCCGTCGCCCTTGCGCAAGCCGGGCGTGGGCAATCCGCGAGGCGTGCAAGATCGTTTTCTGACCGCAGTGCAGGCCGAGGAACTGGGAGAGAAGGACCGAGCCATCGGCATCTACGACGAGATCCTCGCCACCGACTCAGGCTACGCGCCGGCCTATATCAACCTTGGGACCATCTATTTTCACCTGCGCCAGTTCGGCCGGGCAGAGGAACTCTATCGGCGCGCCACCGAGGAGGACCCGAGCTATGTGCTGGCCTTCTTCGATCTCGGCAACGTGCTGGACGAGATGGAGCGGCTGGAAGAGTCGATCGCCGCATACCGGCAGGCGATCGCCTTGTCGCCGCGCTACGCCGACGCCCACTACAACCTGGCGCTGGCCTTCGAGCGCAAAGGTGAGCGCCGTCATGCCTTGCGGCACTGGCAGGCTTACCTGCGGCTTGACAGGACCGGCCCATGGGCCGATCACGCCCGTGGTCAGATCCACAAGCTGTTGAGTCGCGAGAAGTTATCCATCGCCTGGCGCACGGACAAGTATGTTCCCCGCGCCAAAGGGGTGGCGTCGCTGGAGCTTGTGGGCGAGGACGTGCAGGACCAGTAGGCCGGGCTTTCAGCAGAGCTTCCCAGTTCTGGAGATGATTCCCCTGCTTGCGGCTCCGCGCAAAAATCCATGACCCACCACAACTTTGCGGCCTTTCCGGAGTCTATCCGAGATAGGGGCTCGTCTTTGCTTCCGAGAGGTTGCCCCGAAGACATTCGTTTTTTTGGCGCGCTATTGGGCGTCTGAAATCTGTTGATTCGCTGGTCCGCCCCGGCGCCGTTCGCGCCCATGGATTAAAAGAACCACGCCCGCTGACTGATACGTGTATGAAATTTCTATCCCCACCGAAGACAAGGACCCCAATGAAGACCATGTTTGCACCATCGCGGCGACAGAGGATATGCGGAATCATCGCAGTATGCGCGATGACTGCCGGCGTGCTCGGCGCGCAGTCGCCCACGCCCCGCATCCGCTCAGAGATCACCAGTTCGGAACAGGTTGTTTTGAAGAGCTCGCAGCACCCGCTTGCCCAGGCGCAAAACGATGCCGGCCGCGTACCCGCTGACACCCGGCTGGAGGGAATGAGCATCTACTTCAACCATTCCGCCGCGCAGGAGGCCGATCTTCAGGCGCTGCTGGCGGCACAGCAGGATCCTGCTTCCAAGCTCTATCACCAGTGGCTCACTCCGGATCAGTTTGCCGTCCGGTTTGGCATGGCGCAGTCCGACATTGACCAGGTGTCGAGCTGGTTGCAGCAGCAGGGATTCTCCATCGACTCGGTTGCCAGAAGCCGGAACGCGATCCGGTTCTCCGGCACGGTAGGCCAGGTGGAATCTGCCTTTTCGACGCAAATGCACTACTACGCGGTGGCCGGCAGCAAGCACCTCGCGCCCTCGACGGGACTCTCTGTTCCGGCGGCGATGGCGCCTGTAGTCGAATCGATTCGGAATCTGAACGATTTCAAGCCCAAAGCCATGCACATTGCGGCCCCCGCAGTCAGCGTGCGCCCGACGTTCACGTCCAGCGTCTCGGGAAGCGTGTTCTTTGCGCCCGGCGACATCAAGACCGTCTACGATGTAAATCCCGTCCTCGCGAACTACAACGGCACCGGACAATCCATCGCCATCATGGGTCAATCGTCGATTGTGCCCAGTGACATTACCAATTTTCAGGTTGCCTCGGGGCTCACGCCCAAGGCTCCCACGCTCGTTCTGGTGCCCGGCTCGGGAAGTCCAACAGTTTATTCAGGTGATGAGTCCGAATCCGATCTGGACCTGGAATGGTCGGGAGCCATGGCTCCCGGCGCCAACATCATCTTGGTGTACACGGGCAACAGCGCAAATAGCGGTGGCATTTGGGACTCAATGGCGTACGCCGTCGACGAGAGGCTTGCCAACATTATCAGTGTGAGCTATGCAACGTGCGAACCGGAACTGGGCACTTTCACTTTGGAGCCCATCTTCCAGCAGGCAGCCGCCCAGGGACAAACCATCTTTGCGGCGTCAGGCGATCAAGGCTCGACATCGTGCTCTGACCCGATCAGTACCACGATTCCTCTGTCGACACAGCAAGCGCTGGCCGTTAATTATCCGGCCAGCAGTCCCTATGTGACCGGCGTGGGAGGCACTGAAGTCTCCCAAACCAACGCAGCTTATTACACCCAGGGCCAAGGTTACTGGACCGCCCAGAATACGTCCGCCGACGTCACTACCTCGGCGCTCAAATACATTCCAGAGGTCGCGTGGAACGACGACGCCTCAAGCGGCCAGGCCAGCGCCGCCAATGGCGGCGGCTTGAGCGCCACCGGCGGCGGGGCAAGCACGCTCTTCACAAAGCCGGCCTGGCAGACGGGCGTTCCGGGAATTCCCTCTGACGGCAAGAGAGATGTGCCCGATGTGGCGTTGTATTCCTCGCCGGCATTCGTTCCTTATCTTTTGTGCTCGAGCGACCAGAGCATGTGGCAATCAGCCAGCATCAATGGGCCTGCCCAGGCAGCCAGTTGCAGCGGTGGCACCTTTCGCGACACGGTGTCGGGTGGCAGTTACCTCACTGCAGCCGGCGGCACCAGCTTTGCCACACCCATCTTTGCCGGCATGGTGGCCCTCATCAACCAGCAGAAGGGCTATGTCACCGGACAGGGCCTGATTAATCCCTCGCTCTACACTTTGGCGTCGAACAGCACCACCTACAAGTCCGCCTTCAACGACATCACCAGCGGCAACAATTACTGCACCGCTGGAACCACCTTCGGATACTGCAGCAGCAGTGGCAGCACTGAGGGCTACGCGGCAGGCGCCGCCTATGACCTGGTCACCGGCCTCGGCTCTGTCGATCTGAGCAATCTGGCCACGGCGTGGTCAAAAAATGCAGGAACGTCGGCCTCGCTGACCAGTTCGACCACAACCGTTTCCGCATCCAATGGCGCGCCGAATGTCGGCGCTTCCGTCACCTTCACCATCACTGTCGCGCCCAGTACCGGGACAGGAATACCCACGGGAACGGTGAATCTATCGATTGATGGAGGAGGGACTTCATTCAGCAACGGCGGGACGACGGCTACAGCGACATTAACCTCGAATGGTACGGCAACGTACGCGACGTCCTTTTCGACCGCGGGAACCCACGAAGTGGTGGCTCAGTACGCAGGTGACTCCACCTTCGCGGCTTCGACCGGGACTGCATCCGTCGCCGTCGCGGCAGTCAACTCGGGCACAGGCACCTTCAAGATGGCGGCAACGGCTGTGACGGTGGCTCAGGGTAGTAGCTCTTCTTCGACCATCACGGTTACTCCGGCAGGTGGTTACACGGGCACGGTGGACATCGGCTTCAGCACGAGCAACGACACCGCGCTCACCAACCTCTGCTACTCCTTCACCACCATGCTCACCAGTGGTGATGGCTCCGTAGCAGTAACCGGAACAGCCGCAGCAACAACACAACTGACCCTGGATACCAACGCTGCTGACTGCGTTTCACCCACAGGCGCCTCCCAGAAGGGTTGGCGCCGGTTGAATGCGATCCGCAGCGGCAACTCCAGCCGCAACACGGGAACGAACCCTGCCCCGGCCGCCTTTGCCTTCGCGGGACTGCTGCTGGCCGGATTCCTGGGCCGCTCTTCGCGGAAGTTGCGCAACCTGGCGTGCGTGATCGCTCTCGTCGCCGCGGGGTTCGCAGTGACTGCATGCGGCAGTAGTTCGGTGAATTCAACCGTGCAGAATCCGCCCAAGGGAACGTATACGTTCACGCTCACGGGCACCGACACGGCGACGGCCACCAACACCGCAACCACAACCTTTACCTTCACCATCAACTAACACACCTCGAAGAAGAAAAGGGGCGAGCGCCGAGAAAGGCGCCCGCCCCTTTTCATTTTGGGAGAGGTCGATTTGAGACGAGAAGACGGTGCTGGAGAGCCTGGCGCCTGGATGCGATTGAGCGAAAGCATCCCGCAGGGGTCAAAGCCATCCCATTCATTTTGAGTCATTCGCGGCACGAATAAAGTCGTGCCCTGACACAAAACGTCAGTTTTCCGCATCCTGTTGAGTCCTTTTGCACCGGTTTTTGGGCATTTCCATTTCTTTAGGTTGTTTATTATCAATAACTTAACATTTTAGCTTCGGCGGAGATTCTTGATGTAACTTGTTTATTTTGTTTAAGTTAAACCAAGGCTTTGCCAAATTGAGGGGGGGGGAGGGGGTACGGACCGGGCAGATTCCTGACAGATTGGACCGGGAACTTGCCTCTCGCTCTCCATCTACGATTGTGCTTCCTCGGAGAGATATCTTCTGCAATGAACTTGCGGCGATGGTTCAATCTACGGGCTGAACAGGCTTACTTGGTCTCAGTTTGCGGCGCAGATCGCAGACGCATGTTGCGGCAATGCTCGTTCGCCGCCGGCTTTGATACACTCCGAGGCCGGAGGCAGTCCTTCTTGACCGAGACCAATCGCACTCCTTCCCCGCTGACACAATTGTCTGAAGAAGAGAACCTGTTTTACTCCACCGTCTGCCAGTTTGCCGAGGAAACCATTGCGCCGCTGGTGCGCAGCATGGACGACGAGCAGCAGTTCGCGCCGGGACTGGTGAAGCAGCTATTCGACCTGGGCTTGATGGGCATTGAGGTTCCCGAGGCGCTGGACGGGGCAGGTGGCAGCTTTTTTGACGCCGTGCTCGCCATTGAGGCCATTTCCACCGTGGACCCGGCGGTGGCGGTGCTGGTGGATGTGCACAACACGCTGGTGGTGAATGCCGTGCGGCGCTGGGGCACCGATGCACAGAAGCAGCGCTGGCTGTCGAAGCTGGCGACCGACACCGCGGGCGCCTACGCGCTGAGCGAGGCCGGGTCGGGCTCCGACGCCTTTGCCTTGCAGACGCGCGCGGAGGCCTCGGCGGGCGGATATCGCCTGAACGGGCGCAAGCTCTGGATCAGCAACGCGCGGGAGGCAGGGCTCTTTATCGTGTTTGCCACGCTGGACCCTGCGGCCGGCTATCGCGGCATCACGGCTTTTCTGGTGGAGAAGGGCACGCCTGGATTCACGGTGGGGCGCAAGGAAGACAAACTGGGCATTCGCGCCAGCAGCACCTGCGAACTGATGTTCGACGGCTGCGAGGTTGCGGAAGAGAACGTGCTGGGCGAGCCGGGCAAGGGCTACAAGATCGCCATCGAGACTCTCAACGAAGGGCGCATCGGCATCGGCGCGCAGATGCTGGGGCTGGCCGAGGGGGCATGGAAGCACGCAGCCCGCTACGCGCAGGAGCGGCGGCAGTTTGGCAAGCCGATCGCCGAGTTTCAGGCGGTACGGTTCACGCTGGCTGAGATGGCGACGGAGATTGAAGCAGCACGGCTGATGGTCTACAACGCGGCCCGCCTGAAGGATGCGGGACAAGCCTTTTTGAAAGAGGCCGCGATGGCGAAGCTGTTTGCATCGCAAGTGGCTGAGCGCGTGGCCAGCCAGTGCGTTGAGGTCTTTGGCGGCAACGGTTTCGTTCGCGACTACCCAGCGGAAAAATACTTCCGCGACTCAAAGGTGGGAAAGATTTACGAGGGCACATCGAACATGCAGTTGGCCACAATCGCAAAACAGGTGTTGGGCGGGCGCGGTTGATGAGGGTTCGCAGTTGCCTTGCTCAGAGGGAGACAAAGCGGGGACGTGCCGATCGAGCCGATTTCGCGAACCGGTGATCGCGAGCGCGCAAGTCCGCTAGCTGGAAGAGTCTTTCTGGCGCGTGGCCTTTACGCCCGACAGAATCCCAATGCCGACCATTACGATCACGCCCACCATGATCCACTGCGCGGGCAGGTGCGCCAGATGCGCGGCATAGGCCAGACCGCCGATGAGGATTGCGAAGCCCGCAGCGTAAAGTCCGAACGACATAGATGCTCCTTATTGGACACAAATTCGGGACGTATTCGCGATTGAGAACTGAAACGTCACAGAAGCCAAGCTCGTTTGGCGACGCGTGCCGCACTGGGCGGCGGATCAAGGAGTGCGGGCCGGGATGCGTTCTCCTCAGGTAGTTCATCTTTCAGAACCATGTTGAGCAGCGACTTGTGGATCCGAATCCGGCTTTTGTACTCGATGTACCCGAGCTTTCTAAAACGATTCATGAAGAAGCTAACGCGGGACCGAGTGGTACCGACCATCTCCGCAAGAGTCTCTTGAGACACCTTCGGTATGAGTACGTGCGGCGAGCCGGGTCTCCCAAAGTCCGCCATCAACAGCAGGGTGCGCGCGAGACGTCTTTCGCTGGAGTTGAATAGCTGATCGACCAGATCGGCATGCGTTCGGATGCCCCTCAAGAGGATGAACTTCATGAAAAAGTCGGAGAAAGTATGCTCCACATGGAGGACTTCAAGCATCTGGGCCTTGGAGATTCTGAGCACCGAGCACTCGGAAACGGCCGTAGCCGTGGATGTTCGACGTACTCCATCGCCTGCCATGGCTTCCTCGCCGAAGAAGTCGCCCATGGCGAGCAGCGTAACCGTCGCTTCCTTTCCTGCTTTGGAAACGACGGTTAGCTTTGCACGGCCAGCCTGGAGATAAAAAACAGCGTCGGCATCGCCACCCTGGCAAAAGAACGTCTGATTCGCGGCGTGCTGCGTGATGGTTCGGCCAGGCCCGTTCGTGGCGAGGTAACCGGCAATGTCGAACGTTTTACTCGCGACTCTCGCCATGGCGGAACCTCATTCTGCGTGGGGATCGACCGGGAAGGAGGATCACATCGCCGGGCATAAGGTGGATGCGGAGAAGTCCGCACCATAGCACGCAGCGATTGCATACTTGCTTAGATGCACGCTTGCTTTGAGAATTGCATCGCTATGCGGAAAAAGATGAGCGATATAGGCCAACCGGCTCATTGATAACAAATGATTAAGGCTCTTTGGATGCGATCACTCTGGTGCAACCTGGAGTTCGCAGCGGCTAGAGCTTTTGCCGGCGCTGCACAGCGCGCACGCCGGCGACCCGACGCAGTCCGAGAACCATGCGGTTGAGGTGGCGCAGGTCCTGGGCTTCCACCACAAACTCGACCATGGCCTCACCGTCTTCGGACTCCTTGGTATCGACGCCGCGAATGTTGGTGTTGTCGTCGGAGATGACGGCGGTCAACTCCTTCAACATGCCGGCGCGATCGTCGCAGTAGACGGTGATCTTGACAGGGTAACGCTGCGACCGGCCGGTAACCTCATCGCCCACCCGGGACCACTCGACCGCGATGCGCCGGTCGCTCTCATACAGCAGGTTCTGCACGTTGGGACAACTGCGCGCATGAACCGCAACGCCCTTGCCTCGCGTGACGTACCCGATGATTTCTTCGCCGCGAATGGGGTTGCAACATCGGGCGCGATAAACCAGGAGGTCGTTTTGGCCTTCCACCTGGAGTGAGTCCGAGCCGGTAAGGTGCAGCTTGCGCACCGCGTCCGACATGGCGTGATCGACGCCAGACTTGGTCTCGACCGGGGTTTCGGGCTCAGCCGGAGTGGCATAGCCGGGCGCCAGTTTGTTCAGGATGGAATGGGCAGAGTGTTTGCCCTGGCCAATGGCGGCCAGCAGATCGGCGGCGGTGGCCACGCCATACTCGTTGGCGATGCGGCCCAGATCCTGGTCGGAGATCTGGCTCATGGGCACCTTGAACCTGCGTGCCTCGCGCTCCAGCAGTTTGCGGCCGATCTCGAGGGCGCGGCGACGCTGGTCTTCGTTGAGCCAGTGCTTGATCTTGTTGCGGGCACGGGGGCTTTTAACGAACGTGAGCCAGTCGCGACTGGGCTTGTGATCTTTCTGGGTGACGATTTCGACAATATCGCCGGTGCGCAGCTTGGTGCGCAAAGGCACCATGCGGCTGTTGACCTTGGCACCCACGCAGGTGTGGCCCACCTCGGTGTGAATCGTGTAGGCGAAATCGATGGGCGTGCCGTCGGCCGGGACCACCACCACCTTCCCCTTGGGCGTAAAGGTATAGACCTCGTCGGGATAGAGGTCCATCTTCAGGCTGGAGAGGAATTCGTTGGGGTCGGTCATCTCCTTTTGCCACTCGACGAGCTGGCGAATCCAGTTGAGCCGCTCCTCGTCGCGGGCGGTCACCGCGCCGTCGCCGGCCTTGTACTTCCAATGGGCGGCGATTCCCTCCTCGGCGATGCGGTGCATCTCTTCAGTGCGGATCTGCACTTCAAACTGGTGACCGCCTTCGCCCATGACCGTGGTGTGCAGCGACTGGTAGCGGTTGGCGCGGGGAATGGCGATGAAGTCCTTGATGCGGCCCGGCACAGGGCGCCACAGAGCGTGGATCAACCCGAACGCCGCGTAGCAGGAGGCCAGATCCTCGGTGATGACGCGAACCGCCAGGAAGTCGTAGACCTGGTCGAAAGTGACCTTGGAGCGCTCCATTTTCTGGTGGATGGAGTAGATCCGCTTGATGCGCCACTCCACGCGGGCCTCGATATTGTTTTCGCGCAACTGGTCGCCCAGCGTGTCTTCGACGGTGCGGAGAAACT
Organism: Acidobacteriaceae bacterium; assembly: GCA_003151435.1. Classification (GTDB taxonomy): domain Bacteria; phylum Acidobacteriota; class Terriglobia; order Terriglobales; family Acidobacteriaceae; genus Telmatobacter. Next base: position 18,710 of record PLXP01000189.1, on the reverse strand, counting down.
GTTCGCCGTCAGTCCGGTGCGCTTCGACAGCCGCCGAGACCTGCTCGAAGCTCACGGGGTCGGTGTAGCGGAAGGCCAGGTCCTCGAGTTCGCCGCGCACCTTGCCCATGCCCAGGCGATGAGCCAGCGGGGCGTAGATGTCGAGGGTCTCGCGGGCGATAGCCTCCTGGCGCTCGGGCTTCAAATGCTCGAGGGTACGCATGTTATGCAAACGGTCTGCCAGCTTGATGAGCACGACGCGGACGTCAGAAACCATGGCCAGCAGCATCTTGCGCACGTTCTCGGCCTGGCGGTCCTCGCGGTTGGCAAACTGGATCTTGTCGATCTTGGTGACGCCCTCGACGATGTGGGCCACCTTGTCGCCGAAGCCGGCTTCGATTTCATCGCTGGTGGCGGGTGTGTCTTCGACAGCGTCGTGCAGAAGGGCTGCGGAAATGGCCGTGGCATCCAACTTCAACTCCGCCAACACCTCGGCCACTTCAAGCGGATGGATGATGTATGGCTCGCCCGAAGCGCGAATCTGCCCGGCGTGATGCTTGACGCAGAAGTCCCACGCCTTGCGGATGAGGGAGACGTCTTCGCTGGGGCGATTGGCCTGGACCTGGCGGAGCATCGCCTCAAACCGCTGGTCAATCGTCGCCTGGGTGACGGCAGCGTGGCTGGCTGGGATCGGATGGGAAGGGGGAACGGGGTCCGCAATGCGCGCAGCAACCGGACTCCTTTCCCCGGACGCAGTATGAGCGTCGGGTAAATCAGCCGGTAGGGTCTGCCGGACAGTCGCCATAGTTCATTATAGGCCGCATGTGTTGGGCACGCATCAAAAGAGGGCGGGGGGTTTCGGCGAACCGGGATGAGGCCGGCAGCCAGTACGTCGGATCATCGGGCGGGTGGAAACCATGCGAAGTGCCGAAGTTATTCACCTCGGTCCTTATTCGGATGTAGGTTTGAAGAGTTAATAATCTATAAGATTCTGTATCTTGATGGCTAACTTCTACCGCGTAAGTCGAGGGTACTTGCAAAGTCCGATTCTTGAAATGATAGATGATTTTTCGGTCCGAACTGTCTTTTTACATTTCCTAACATTTGGCGGAAGGATGCGGTTTATGCCATTCAATAGCACTGCAAATCCGTTTTAGACATTGGTTATTAAAGTCATAAACGCTGTGTCAGCCGTCACAGCAAGGTCACCTTAGTGGAGGAGTAGAGTCCCATTCGGACTAGAGGTCCAGAAGTGAGGAACTTATGCTGAAACGCCTCTTACTTACAGCAATGGCGGTAACACTCGCGGCAGCCATGGGCTATGCGGATCAATCGACAAAAAAGATCGTCATTCCCGTCGATAGAACGAGCCCCACAGACGGGCGAATGATGTACACCAGCTATTGCGCGCCGTGCCACGGTATCGACGGCCGGGGACATGGACCGGCTGCCCCCGCGCTCCGGGCAGTACCAACGGATCTGACTGGACTGGCCAAGGCCAATCACGGCAAGTTCCCCGACAGCCATATCATCACCGTGCTTCAGTTTGGCTCGGAAATTCCTGCACACGGCTCGGCACAGATGCCGGTGTGGGGACCAATCCTTGGTAAGATGAACCAGGTTAACGCGCAGGACAGGCAGCTCCGGATGAGCAATCTGAGCCGTTACCTGGAATCAATTCAGGTGAAGTAGGGGCCGGCGGCCCAATTGCTCCCGTCGGGCTAACCAGCCTCGAGGGAGTTTATGTCAATGCCGCGCAAGCCGTTACCCGCCACGAACCGAAAGGCGCCAAGGGTCTCAAAGCCCGCGACGCCTTTTCGTGCTAATGAAGATAGACCAGCCTCGCCTTACGGGCTCGAACGCCGCGCGCCGAAGGCCGAACCGCACCTTGGGAGCCATGGCTCAAAACCCACTGGCAGCAAGGCCACCGGTTCGAGGTCCACGAGTACAGGGTCCGCGGGTTCCAAGTCCGCGGGTTCCAAGTCCACCGGTTCCAGACCGACTGGCGTCGCCCCTGGTAATGCCCGGCCCATGAACTCTCACCCAGGCGCCCAGATTAGTCGCCGGGCAGCCGACCGGCTGCGAGACGGCCATCTATGGGTTTACGCCTCTGACATTGAGTCAATCAACGTATCGGTCGCGGCTGAAGAAGGCGAGCCGCCAGCGTTGCTGCCTGTCGCTGACAGCCGCGGACTGCTGCTGGGCACAGCGCTTTACAGTCCCTCATCCCAGATTGCGCTGCGGATGGTGTCGCGCGAGGCGATCAGCGAACCCGAATGGATTGAACTGCTTGCAAGTCGTCTCCGCGCTTCAATCAACCGGCGACGGAGACTGTTGAACGCCGGGACGAACGCCTGCCGCCTATGTTTCAGCGAGGCGGATGAGCTGCCCGGGGTGGTGGCGGACAAGTACGGCGACCTGGTGATTCTTCAATTGCTGGCCAAGGGGCTGGATACCGATGCTGTTCGGGACGCCTGTGTGAAGGTTCTGAGGGAAGAGCTGGCGCCAGCGGCGATTCTGGAGCGGCCGGATCCCCGCATGCGCGAATTGGAGGGCCTGTCCGCTCCCCGCCTGGCCCCACTGTGGGCCGCAGACTCGGACACGGTCGCGACCAGTTCACGATTCCACCTGAATGGGCTGGAGTTTGAATTCGACGCCAACTCCGGTCAGAAGACCGGGGCATTTCTCGACCAGCGCGCCAACTACGCGGCGGCCGCGGATTGGGCACGCCGAATGGGCGCCACGGGCCGGGCGCTCGACGTCTGCTGCTACCAGGGCGGCTTTGCCCTGCACTTGGCGCAGTTCTGCCAAAAGGTGACGGGAGTCGACGCGTCACGATCCTCACTCGAAGTGGCGGAACGAAATCTTGCAGCCAACCGGGGAAGCCTCAGCGCGGAAGTGGATTGGGTGGAAGCCGATGCGTTTCAGGTTCTGCGCGACTGGTCGGACGCGGGTGAGAGCTTCAATGCAATCGTGCTGGACCCGCCGGCTTTTGCCAAGACGCAACGGGCGGTGGAAGGCGCTCTGAGGGGCTACAAGGAGTTGAACCTGAGGGCTCTCAAGATGGCGCGGCCCGGTGGGCTGCTGGTCACCTGCTCGTGCTCGCATCATGTGGGTTGGGCCGACCTGGAAGGCGCCGTCACCTCAGCGGCGGTCGACGCGCACCGCAGGGTTCGCCTGCTGGAACGCCGCGGGGCCGCACCGGACCATCCGGTGATTCTGAATTTGCCTGAGACCGAGTATTTGAAGTGCTTGGTGCTTGAGGTGGAATAAGCGCGGTCAGATTCAGGTGCACAGACTCAGGCGCGGGCGGTGCGCCGGGCTGCATACGGCCACAATCTCAGCCACATCCGAGCAAAGAAGGGCTGCGGTTTGGCTGCCGGGCGGGGTGATTGGTTTGGCTGGTCTGGCTGGGCTGAGGGCTGATTGGCAGTCGCCGATCGCAGTTGCGCCAGGGTTTCTTTTACCTGCGCGCGCAGGCTCTCCACCTCAAACGTGCACGAACGCAGGTAGGCTGAGACGGTGAGGCCGGCTTCCGCGGCGCGCTGGTGCAGTTGCGCAGATTCCGATCGGCTGAGGCGGATGGTGATGCTGGCGCGCTTCAGGTTCTGCTCGACAGCAGCGGGCACGACGCGGGTTGGCACCGGAGCCGCAACGGCTGCCTTGAGGCTCGGAGATTCGGCTGGGGCCCCAAGGCGCGTGATCGGCGGTGCGGCAACCGCAGGCCAGGATCCAATCCTCGATCCTGGGCTGCCGTCGTCCACCCCAACGGGGCGATAGCGAGCGTGAGTTCGCAGGGCGTGCTCGTAGCTGAGGGTGGCAATGTCGTCGGCAAGGCCGTCGGTTTCCCGGGCGGGCGGGAATTTCTTTTCCGGTTCAGCAAAGGAAGCCAGCAGCCCCGCGAAGCTGGGAGGGGTGGGTGAGGGCGCTGGTGCGGCCGATTGCGGCATGGTTTGGAGCATAGCGCCGCTCATCCGCCGCCGATAGGGGAATTGCGAAGGGATAGGAAGGTCGGGGTTTCAATCCGGGAACAGGGCGCTTGCCGCTCAAAATGGGAACGCCGACCCTCTCTCGATCTTCAGCCCGGCATCACGCCATACAGGTGGCCGCGATGGGGCGGGTATCTTCTGGGTCAGGAAGCACGCGGCCCGGGAGCCGCAGCAGCTCGCCGATATCGTCCGCGGCCATGGGTTTGGCGAAAAGAAATCCCTGGCCAAAACGGCATCCCATCTGCCGCAGCAAGCGATATTGCTCGCGTGTCTCGATGCCCTCGGCTACCACATCCATGCCCAGCACGCGCGCCAGTTCGATGATGGTGCGCACGATCTGGAGCGCCTGGTCACCATCGGTCATGCGGCCCACAAACGAGCGGTCGATTTTAAGCACGTCGAACGGAAAGGAGTGGAGATAGCTGAGGGAGCTGTAGCCCGTCCCGAAGTCGTCCATAGAGAGGGAGATGCCGAGGGTACGCAGCCCTCCCAGGACTTCAAGAGCAGTGTTCATGTTGGGTATCAGGCTGGACTCCGTCATTTCGAGGCCGAGCTGGCGGCTGGACGTGCCAGACTGCAGCAGCAGAGATTCGACATGATCGGCCAACCCTTCGCGCAGGAACTGGCGGGCGGAGAGGTTAACGGCCACGCGGAGAGTGCAGTGGCGCGGATCTTCGCGGGTCCACGATTGGATTTGACTGCAAGCCTCCGCCAGTCCCCAGTCGCCGATGGGCAGAATCAAGCCGGATTCCTCTGCTAACGGAATGAAGTCCATGGGGGGAATAAGTCCGCGTTCGGGATGGCGCCAGCGGATCAACGCTTCAAGGCCAACAATCTTGCGGGTACACAGGTCCACTTCCGGCTGATAGAACAGAACGAACTCGCGCCGGTCGAGGGCGCGGCGCAGATCGGAGCTGCGCGGCCAGGGCTGGTCTCCCGAAGGGACGCTGGCGGGTCGGTTGCGGCGCGCTCGCTCGCGCGTAAGAGATTTGCGGAGCCTCTGCAATTCGAGCTGGCTGGTGACCATGTCGGCCAGACTCTCAAGGGTGCGAAGCTCGTCGGGCGTCAGATCGGCGCGTGTTTCCTGGCGAAAGATGGTGAGCGTTCCCACGATGCTGCTGTCGGTCGACCGCACGGGAACGCTGGCAACAAAGACCACATTCAGTGCGCGAAAGGGCAGCCTTCTTGCTTGGAATTGCGGGTGTTGGCCGATGTCCGGGATCACCACTGGACCGTTCCGGGCGAGGACGATATCGAAGATGGAGTGGCTGCGGGGCAACTCGCGAACTGCTTCTCCCCAATGAGACTTGATCCACACGCGCGTCTCATCGGCAAAGCCAATCACCGCCGAATCCGCCTGGAAATACTCGGCTGCCAGACGGGTGATGGCATCGTAAGCCGGCTCGGGCGCAGTATCGAGAATCCCCATTGAATTAAGCGCTGCCAGCCGGGCACTCTCCTGGTGTTGGTGCGGTCTTGTGGTCTCGATTTCTGCTTGTGGCATTTCGACTCCGGGGAGCCCCGCTGCGATTGCGCAAGCGGGGACGCCATCCCTTCCGAGTTATCCAGTCTTGTAACTGGCTTATCGGACCAGAGCGCGAAGACATGAGGTTACATGAGGGCTCTCACCTTTGGTAATGCTCAGCGAGGTGCAGATTTTGAAGGAAGCCGTGCCGGTTGTCCCGTTTCAGTCCAAAGAAAGGTAAGCTCGTCGGCGTGGTCCTGGATCTGCTGTTCCACACTGATGCCGGCCGAGTGTCCGCCGGCAAGACTGTAATGCAGCAGGATGGGACGACCGCTGGACGAGGCGGCTTGCAGCAGTGGCGTCATTTTGCGCGCATGGAGCGGATCGACGCGGGTGTCGCTGTCGCCGGTGAAAAACATCACGGCGGGGTATGCCGTACCCGCTTTCACGTTGTGGTAAGGCGAGTATTTGAGCAGGTAGGGGAATTGCTTTTCCTTGTCGGAGGAGCCGTATTCGGTGGTCCATTGCGGGCCCTGAAGGAACTTTTGATAGCGCAGCATATCGAGGAGCGGATAGCCACAGAGGACTGCGGAGAAGAGCTCAGGGTGCTGGGTGATGGAGGCGCCCATGAGGAGGCCGCCATTGGATCGCCCAATGATGGCGAAGTGCCCAGGCGAGGTGTACTTGTTGGCGATGAGGTATTCGGCGGCGGCAAACCAGTCGTCGAAGACGTTCTGCTTGTGCTCGAACATGGCCTGTTCGTGCCAGTGTTCTCCGTACTCGCCGCCGCCGCGCAGGTTGGGCAGGGCAAACCAGCCGCCCTGGGAGAGCCACCAGGCATATTCCGGGCTCCAGGTTGGGGTCAGGCTCAGATCGAATCCCCCGTAGCCCGTCATCAGCAGGCGCTCGGTTCCATCCTGCTTGAGGCCCTTCTTGCCGGCGACGTACATTGGCACACGGGTGCCGTCTTTTGACTTGTAGAAGACCTGTTTCAGCTCGTACTGGCTGGAGTCGAAGGGGATTTTCGGCTGGGCAAAGATGTCACGTTTCCCGGTGGTGGTATCGATGCGGTAGAGGGTGGGGGGCTGGATGAACGATTCGAAGCTGACGAATCCATAGCGGTCGGTGGTCTTGCCCTGAATGCGGGAGGCGGTGCCGATGGCCTCGAAGGCGACATTGCCGGCCGGCTTCCCCGCCAGGGTATAGGCGGTGATCTCCGACTTTACGTCCTTGAGCCGGTTAACGTAGATCTTGCCGCCCACGATGGAAAAATCTTCAATGACGTCGGGCCCCTCGGGAACGATGGAGGTCCACACGTCGGGCATGATGCCGGGGTCGGCCTTGAAAATGGCGCCATTGGGGGCGTGGTAGTCGGTTTTCACATACCAGGCGTTGTTGGCGCGAATGGCGGAGAAACGGGAGTCGATGCCCAACACCAGGATTTCAAAGGTCGAGTTGGGCTTGGTGAGGTCGCGGTAGACGATATCGACGCGCTTGGCCGGCACGCCGCGGTTGATGGTGACAACGAGGTAGCGCCAGTCATCGGTCAAAGTGGCATAGAACAGGTCGATGTTGCCGAGCAATTCGCCATGGAATTCATTGCCGAAGATGAGTGTGTCGCGGGAGTTCCGGGTGCCCAGCACATGCTCGTACAGCAGGGTTCCCTGGCGATTTTGGCGCGTGTAGAAGAGCGCTGTGCCATCGGGTGTGAAGTTCACAGAGCGATAGAGGCCGGCGGGAAGCTCGTCTTCAAGAGTCTTGCCAGTCTTGACGTTGATCACGCGCAGGGTGGTTTCGTCGGCGCCGCCCTGGCGAACGCCGTAAGCCAGCAACCCTCCGTCGCGCGACACGGCGGCGAGGCTCACCGAGGTATTGGGATCGCGGCTCAAGACAGCGGGATCGACGAGGCGCTGGTCTTTATTCGCAGAGCCCGGGGCTGGCCAGCCATGACGAACGTAGATGGAGGCTTGTTCCTCGTCGGCCAGGCGCTTGAGGAAGAAATACGTCCCGTTGCGTTCGATGGGCATGGACCACCGGGAGACGTGTTCGAGGGCGTCGAGGTCGTCCACCACGGACGAACGGATGTGCGCCTGTTTGAAGTAACGTGACGTGTAGGCATTCTGGGCGTCGATGAAGGCCCGGGTTTCTGGGGTTTTGGAGTCTTCAAGCCAACGGTAGCTGTCAGGAATTTTGGTGCCGAAGTAATCGTCGCTGACGGGTTCGGCTTCAACCGCCGGCGGCGAAGGCAGGGTGATGCCATCGCGCCCATGAATGGTTTGGGCCTGCCCGGCCGCGTTTAGCCCAACCGCGCCCAGTCCCACCAAGCTTAGTGCAAATGCGACACCACAAGCCGGAAAATACCTCATGCGTTCCCCCGCGGACAGGATACGCGACCCGAATGGCAAGGATTGAATTTGGGAATCAAGTTTAGGAATCAAGCTGCGGGGAACCTCCAGTGACATGGGACTGAGGCTCGCATCCCGGTAGAATCATGTTCAGTGACAGGATCCCGTTCAACCGAACCTTTGCGGCCCGCGCGATCGCGATGGGGGCGTGCGCTGGGCATCCTGCGCCCGTCTCATGCGCACACGGCGTTCTCCGCGACGATTGTGCTGATGGTCTCGACATTCCTGTCAAGTCTCTTCGGACTATTGCGCAATACGTACATCGCATGGCACTTTGGGCGGGGGACGGAAGCGGACGCTTTCAACGCGGCGTTTGTGCTGCCCGACATGATCTCCTACTTCCTGGTGGGAGGGGCAGCCTCCATCACGTTTGTCACCATCCTCACGCGCTTTCGCGATTCGGGGCGTGAAGAGGAGGGCCAGCGCTCGCTTTCAGTCATTTTGACCACCATGTGCCTGGTGCTGGGGAGCGCGCTGCTGCTGGCCGAGATCCTGGCTCCGTATTACATTCACTGGTTGTTTAAGGGTTTCGACGCGCGCAAGGCCGCGTTGTGCGTCCATCTGACGCGCATACTGCTACCGGCGCAGTTGTGCTTTTTTGCCGGTGGCGTGTTTGGATCGGTGCTGCTGGTTCGCAAGCAGTTCACTGTTCAGGCTGTCGCTCCTCTGATCTATAACCTGGGCACGATCATCGGAGGCGTGCTCCTGATTCACCGTTTGGGCGTCTCATCTCTGGCGCTGGGAACAACGGCGGGAGCCTTTTGCGGGCCATTTCTGCTGAATGCGTTCTTTGCCCATCGCGCGGGAACCCGCTACCGTCCAATTCTCGACTGGCACGATGAAGGTTTGCGGGAGTGGGTGCGCCTTTCGCTGCCCCTCATCATCGGCGTGTCGCTGATCACCGCCGATGCCTGGATCATTTCCATATTCGCCTCCAGCACGGACGGCGCAATCTCGCTCATGACGTACGCGAAGCGGCTGTTTACCGCACCGATGGCCGTGTTGGCGCAGGCGGCGGGCGTGGCTTCAATGCCGTTCTTCGCCAATCTGTGGTCCAGCGAAAAGCGCTATGAGTTTGCCATGAACGTGGCAGATTCGGTTTCCCGCGTGATCTCGCTTGGCCTGCTTGTAGCCTCTGGCCTGATCGCCATGGCAATACCGCTGGTGGAACTTGTATTCCGCGGCGGCCGCTTTTCCGGCCTTGACTCCCGGGCATGCGCAGCTTATTTTGCTGTTTTTTGCCTCTCGATGTTCCTATGGTCGGCGCAATCGATCTATGCACGTGCTTTCTATGCCGCGGGAAACACTTTTTTGCCGATGGTTGCCGGTACGGCTGTGACGTTGGTTTCGATTCCCGTGTACGCCGCGCTGTACCACGGCATGGGCGCGATGGGACTGGCCGTGGCATCCGACCTGGGAATCGCGCTGCAAACGGTGGTGCTGGGCGCGCTGCTGCATCAGCGGCGCATGGTATCGCTGGCCAGTCTGGATTATGCCGAGATAGGCCGGTGCCTGCTGGCGGGGGTGGCGAGTGGCGCGGTTGTCTGGGTGGTGTTCTCGTGGCTTTTAGGGATGGCGGAGCACGCGCTGGGGCGCAATCCTGCGGCATCGAGCCGGTGGATGGATTTGGCGATTCTGATTGCGGGAACGGTACTGTGGGTGGCGGTGACGAAGTGGGTTCTGGAGAAGGCTGGATCGGTGTTGCCGCGCGTGGCGATGAAGAGGCTGGGGCTGGCTTGAAAAGGTCGATTCCGTGGGCGGGTTGCGGGGAACCTTCGAGGCTGGTGGTTGGCCCGTATTTGAAACGACTGCAGCGAGTCAGCACCCGCTTCGCGGTAGTAGCGAGTTTGCAAGTCAGCGGCCGTTAGACACAAAGGCCCCGGGCTCATGCCGGGGCTTTTGCGGTCGAGCAGAACGACTCTATCGTGTTTAGACGTGGGCCGGTTTGGGGGCTTCCGTTGTGGTTGTGGTTGCGCCAGCGGGCTTGGAGTCGGGCTTGCGGATGTCGATTCCGCCCTTGAAGAAAGCGCCGTCTTCGATGCTGATGCGGGCTGCGGCCACGTCGCCTGTGAGGGCGCCTTCGGCACGGATGTCCACGCGGTCAGTGGCGGTCACATTACCGCGAACCTTGCCAAGCACCACGACCTCACGGGCGATAATGCTGGCGGCGACCTGGCCGTTGCGGCCCACGGTTACGCGATTGCCGTTAAGGTTGATGCTGCCTTCGACTTTGCCGTCGATAAACAGGGATTCAGAGCCGGTAATTTCGCCCTTGATGAAGAGGCCTTTGCTGATGGAGGCCTGGTCGCCTGCTGTGACTGCAGCGCGGCTGGCAGACTCAACGGCCGAGGAGGGCGGTGCTGGGCGTACTGGCTCCGGCACAGGGGTGGAGATGGGCGGTTCGGGTTGGCTTGGTTTCCACATACGGTTCAATAAATCCTTTCCTCGTCCGCTTCCGGATCCGGGTTCAGGCAGGGCGAATTCAATCGCTCGCGGCTGCAAATCATTTAATTAGCCAGTTGTGCTCTTTACGCCCCGGTACAACCAGATGCGCCGGCAAACAGGCCTGCGAAGCAGCGACAAATGCGCTGCACTGATTTTCGCACACAGATGGGGCCCAACGGGGGCGCCGGACGCGAATCGGCGGGAGGAATTCCAGACTGGGATGTGCGTGCGGGTGCTCGTGCGGATGCCTGGGACAAATACAACCAGACAGCAGCCGCCGCGGCACCAGACAGCGACCATTAGAGACCGTCGGGAACCGGCAGGTGCGCGGGACCGTGGTTTGCACGCGGGCACGATCAAGGTGCGGGTATAGCTGTAACCTTGACCTATGACCGATCGGGAACTGGTCGCGCGCATTGCACGATCCGCAGGCGGCAAGGCCGGATACAAGCAACTGGTACGGGAACTGGGGCTGGGCGGCGGCCGGGAACGGCGGCTGCTGCTGGAACAACTGGCGCGCCTGACCGCGCGCGGCGAGCTGGCCAAGCTGGACCGCGAGATCTGGAGTATTCCGCGGACGATTACAAACTCAGCGGGCACGCGCGAAAACCTGGCCGCGGGGCGGCTTGACCTGCATCGCGACGGCTATGGATTTGTGCGCCCCAATGCACGCCAGGCTTCGGGGCAGGAAGACATCTTCATCCCTCCGGACGAGATCAACGGAGCCATGCAGGGCGATCAAGTGCTGGTCGAGGTGGCTCCGCCGCGCGGCGATGGGCGCCGCATGGGGCGCATCGCGCGGGTGCTGGAGCGGAAGAATCCCACCGTGGTGGGGACGTTTCACTATGCGCGCTCGGATCGTGCGCAAGGGCATAGTGTGGTTCCGTTCGACGAGCGGATGACGCAGCCAATTTTGATCCCCCCAGGGCAGGAGCTGCCTGCTGCCAGCGAGGCTTCGACTCCGCATCGGGTGCTGGGCTCGGAGGCCGGTTCGGGACAGCACGATTGGGACGACCTGGAAGGGCTGGTGGTGGATGTGGAGATCACCAGTTGGCCGACGCTGACCAAGCCCGCGGTGGGACGCGTGATCGAGGTGCTGGGCGATCCGGACGACTTCGGCGTCGACGTGGAAATGATGATCCGCAAGCATCAGCTGCCGCGGGTGTTTCCTGAGAACGTGCTGGCGGAGGCGCGGCGCGTGGCGCATCTCGACAAGGATGAAGTGGAACGGCGGCGCGACTTTCGCGGACTGCCGATTGTGACGATTGACGGCGAAACGGCGCGTGATTTCGACGACGCGGTGCTGGTGGAGGAGCGCAGCGACGGGGGCTACGAGTTGCAGGTGCACATTGCCGATGTGGCGGAGTATGTGCGCGGGGGAACGGACCTGGACCTGGAGGCGCGGCTGCGTGGAACGAGCGTCTACTTTCCCGATCGCGCGATTCCGATGCTGCCGCAGGAGCTGTCGACGGATATTTGCAGCCTGCGGCCCGGCGAAGACCGGCTGGTGTTGAGTTGCCTGATGGAACTGGATGCGGGCGGCCGTATTGAGAGCTTCGAGATTGTGGAAGGCGTAATTTCGTCAGCGGCGCGGATGACGTATACGAAGGTCCACGCGATTCTTGAGGGCGATGAGGAGACGCGCGCACTTTATCCCGAACTGACCGCGGACTTTGAGCTGATGCGCAAGCTTGCCGTGCTGATGAACAAGCGGCGCGCAGAGCGGGGGAGCATCGATTTCGATTTGCCGGAGCCGGTGATTCAGTTTGACGAGAACGGGCAGATGCGCGGCGTGACGAAGTCGGAGCGGACATGGGCGAACCGGCTGATTGAGGAGTTCATGCTGGCGGCCAACGAGTGCGTGGCTACGTGGCTCGAAGACTTGGGCGTGCCCTCGCTCTACCGCATCCACGAGAAGCCGGAGCCGCGGCGGGTGGTGCAATTCGAGGAACTCGCGGCAAGCTTTGGCTATTCGCTGGGATTGGGCCCACTGCCGGTAAAGCGCGTGACGACGCGAGGCGACAGGAGAGAGTCACACCGTAGCGGACGCAATCCGAGGGAGCACGAGGTGGTGGAGGACATTGCCATCACGCCGCGCATGTATCAGAAGCTGGCGGCACGGATCGAGGGCAAGCCGGAAGAGCGCATTCTGAGCTACCTGATGCTGCGGTCGCTGCGGCAGGCGCGCTACTCCGAGATCAACGAGGGGCACTTTGCGCTGGCAGCGCCCACGTACACGCATTTCACATCGCCGATACGGCGGTATCCGGACCTGATTGTCCATCGCATTGCGAAGACTCTGCTGCGGCGCGGAGTTCGCGGAGAGGGTGTGGTGGCGGAAGGACGGCACAGTTCGCCGTGGACTCATCCGAATGAAGGCCTTGCGCGGATCGTGATCAGCCGCAAAAAAGTCGTGGGGCCGGGGCAGGGTTACGACGGGGAGCCACCGATTCCCGAGCCGGAGCTGGCGCAGATTGCCGAGGAGACCAGCCAGACGGAACGCCGCGCGGCCGAAGCTGAGCGCGAACTGGTGGAGTGGAAGAAGGTGCGGTTCATGGAGGACCGGGTGGGCGAGGAGTTCGCCGCCCTGGTGCTGAATCCCGCGAAGTATGGGCTATTTGTGGAGCTGACGGACCTGTTTGTCGAGGGGCTGGTGCCGATCGATACGCTGCGCGACGATCACTACACTTGGCGCGAGAATACCCATGAGATTGTGGGTGAGCGCTGGGGTCGGAAGTTTCGGGCTGGCGACCGGGTGCAGGTGATTCTGGACCGCATTCTGGCGCAGGAGCGCAGGCTGCAGTTTTCGATTGTGGAGGAAGGGCTTCCGCTCACCGGGAAGAAGGCGGGAAAGGCCTCTCCCTCGCCGAAAAAGAACAAGCGCAAAGACGTGCGCCTTCTTGCGACCAAAGGCCGCAAGAAGGCGGGGAGAAAGGGCAAGCGCAGATGAGGAAAGAGCGCATCCGTGGATTCTGGAGCGCATCCAATACAATGGAAAAACAGACAAGGAGCCCCATATCACGATGGCGCACATGGTTTTTTGCACCCGCAACAAGAAGGAAATGGAGGGGCTGGACGAACCGCCCTTCGACTCGGAGTTTGGCCAGAAGATCTACAAGAATGTGTCAAAGGCGGCGTGGGGCGAGTGGGTGGAGCGCCAGAAGATGCTGCTGAATGAGTACCGGCTGCAGCCATGGACACCACAGGCACAGACGTTCCTGGTGGAACAGATGGAAGAGTTCTTTTTTGGCTCGGGATCGGCGCTGCCCTCGGAGTTTGTGCCGCCCGCGCACTGAGCGGAGGCTTTACAGCGAAAAAGTTCCCCCCTCCTCGCGGAAACCGTTGGCACGCGGGCTCATCCGGGCCGCGCTGGTGTAAACTGATCAAGACCCCAGAGCCGGCTCACCCGAGCCGGCTTGATCGTGTCGGGACGTGGCTCAGCCTGGTAGAGCACTCGCTTGGGGTGCGAGGGGTCGGCAGTTCGAATCTGCCCGTCCCGACCATTTCTTTACTGCTTCCAATTCACTTCAGTCTTCTTAAGAGAAGGCGGCCTGCGAATCTCTGGCCGCCCGATTGCTTTCGTCCACGGGAGCGCGCGAACGAAATAGTTCAGCACGGTCAATTCATAAAGCGGTATAGTTCCGGTAACCTTAGAAGATATATTCCGATTTATTCATCGGACCGCGGCGGGGCATCTTGGTCCCCTTGCGGATCGAGTTTCCTGCTGTGGTTCAGAGGCTGATCGCACCAACACGCGCGATCTTTACCTCCCGGCGTGGAACTCCGAAGAGAAGGCTTAATGGACAGCGAACAGATACCAGACCTGGATATCAGTAAGGACGACGTTGTGCTGGTGACCGGCGCGGCTGGGTTCATTGGATCCAGAGTGGTGCAGAGCTTACTCGATCGGGGATTTCGTCACATTCGGTGTTTCATTCGGCCTTCTAGCTCGGCCTCCCGGGTGGCTTCCCTGATGAAACAAACCGACGGGCAGGAACTGGAGTTGTTGAGGGGCGACCTGCTCTCAAAAGAGGACTGCCTTACAGCGACCAGGGATGTGAAGCTCGTCTACCACCTGGCTGCGGGACGCGGGCAGAAGTCCTTTCCCGATGCGTATCTGAACTCGGTAGTGACGACGCGGAACCTGCTGGACGCCTGTGTGCAGCACAAGACCATCCGGCGTTTTGTGAATGTGGGTTCGTTTGCCGTGTACACCAACACGAACAAGACGCGGGCGCGGATGCTGGATGAGACCTGTCCTGTGGAACAGGGCGCCCAGCGCGGCGAGGCCTATTGCTTCGCCAAGATCAGGCAGGACGAGTTGGTAGCCGAGTACGGCCGCGAGCACGATATCCCTTACGTCATCGTGCGGCCCGGAGCAGTGTATGGCCCGGGGAATCTTGCTCTCACCGGGCGCGTGGGCATCGACACGTTCGGCGTGTTTCTGCACCTGGGCGGGTCGAGCGTGATCCCGCTGAGCTACGTCGACAACGCCGCGGAGGCGATCGTGCTGGCGGGCCTCAAGGCCGGAGTGGACGGCGAAGTGTTCAACACTGTGGACGATGATCTGCCGACGAGCCGGCAGTTTCTGAGGCTCTACAAGCGGAATGTGAGACGATTCCGGTCGATCTATGTTCCCAAGCCGATCAGCTTTGGATTGTGCTGGATGTGGGAGAGATACTGCCGTTCATCCATGGACCAGTTGCCTCCCGTTTTCAATCGCAGCCGGTGGAACGCGCTGTGGAAGAAGACCCGTTACAGCAACCAGAAAATCAAGACGAGACTAGGATGGAAGCCTGTCGTCTCCACTGCGGAAGCGGAGAGACGCTACTTTGCCGCGTGCCGTGAGGGAGGAAATCGTGGTTAAGGTCGCCCTCGTAGGCTGTGGCAAAATTGCCGACGCGCATGCCTCTCAGATTCAAAGGATCAAGGGCTGCGAAATCGTGGCAGTGTGCGATCGCGAAATCCTGATGGCTCGGCAGTTGTACGAGCGTTTCCCGGTGAAGGCCTATTACGGTGACCTGGCGACGATGTTGCGGGAAGCGGCTCCCGACGTGGTTCACATCACGACTTCACCGGAGAGCCATTTCGCCCTTGCGAAGGCCTGCCTTGAAGCCGATTGCCATGTCTACGTGGAGAAGCCCTTTACCCTCTACGAACACGAAGCGCGGGAGTTGATCGACCTGGCCAATCAGCGCGGAAGGAAAATCACGGCCGGTCACGACGGACAGTTTTCGCACGTGGCGCGGCGCATGAGGGCGCTGATTCGCGAGGGTTACCTGGGCAACGGCCCGGTGCACATGGAGAGCGTGTATTGCTACGAAATGGGCGAGAGCGCCTATGTGCGGGCGTTCCTGGGAGACAAGAACCACTGGCTTCGCCGGCTTCCGGGCATGCTGCTGCAGAACATCATCAGCCACGGCGTAGCGTGCGTGGCAGAGCACCTCACGTCCGATTCGCCCACGGTGGTCGCGCACGGGTTGACCAGCCCATTTCTGAAGAGCCGCGGCGAGACCGAGATTGTGGACGAGCTGCGCGTGATCATCTCGGAAGAGAGCGGCGCGACGGCCTATTTCACGTTTTCGTCCCAGATGCGCCCGGCGCTGCAGACGTTTCGCATCTACGGGGACAGGAATGGACTCATCGCCGATTTCAATGCCGAGATGTTGTTCAAGCTGCGCGGCGCCCGATACAAGAGTTTCGCCGCCATGTTTGTTCCGCCGCTTGTTTTCGCGCGGCAGTGCATCGGCAATCTGCGCACGAATCTGCACTTCTTTCGCAAGAAGGACTTCCATTTGAAGTCGGGTATGAAGTGCCTGATTGAATCGTTCTATCGATCGATCGAAGCAGGAACAGAGGCGCCCATTCCCTATCGCGAGATTGTGTTGACGGCCAGGATCATGGACGCGATCTTCCAGCAGATTGATCAGAAGCATCTGCGTGTGGAGCCCGGTCCGGACCCCTCTGCTGCCGCGCTTGAAACGCTGACGAAATAGAGCGCATTCGCCTGCCCAGAGCGGCTCTTTAATCTCCACATCCCGCCCATGATTTCCCTTCCACGCATGTCTGCGTCACAGCTCAATGTGATTTGTCTCACATACAACTCATAGGTGAGAACGGCTAAGCTCAGATCGCTAAGTAATCTGTATCACAATGTGGCAGCTCATCTAATTGTTCCCCTTGCTGCCTCAGGAAAAGCGGGTTGGTAAACGTGTTCAAAGATGCAGGGCACCTCTTTCGATTTGCGGGACTTTTCGTCATCGCCTTTCTTGCATTTTGGGTGATCCGGGGGTTTGTGGTTCCGCGCTCCTTCGGCCAGTATGGCCACTATCGCGGTGCGGCCATGGGCGAGATTGCAGCGCATCCGGTGAAGTT
>PLXP01000189.1:0-2009 GCA_003151435.1 Acidobacteriaceae bacterium | reverse complement strand
GTGTCGGTGGAGGAGCACTCCAACGGTGTGCCTTGCGAGACCTGTCACCAGCCGCATAGTCCGGCGATCAGTGCGGGAGGTGCGAAGTGAATATCAGCCGGAGACAAATCCTGGTTCTGCTGCCGGCCGCGGCGATTGCGTGGAAGTATGTGCTGGCCGAAACGCCCGAGGCCTCGCCTAACTACAAGATGTCGGATCACTGGTGGAGCATGCTGATCGACATCCCCAAGTGCATTGGCTGCGGCAACTGCGTGCGCGCCTGCGCTGCTGAGAACGATGTGCCGGATGGGAATTTTCGCACCTGGGTGGAGCGGTACCACGTGTCGGATGAGCACATGACCAACCCCGAGGTTATTTCGCCCAACGGCGGCAAAGAAGGGTTCCCGACCGCCGCAGAGGACGCGGGGAAATACTTCTTCGTTCCCAAGCTCTGCAACCATTGCGCCGACTCGCCCTGCACGCAGGTGTGCCCGGTGGGAGCCACGTTTATAAGCCCCGATGGCGTGGTGCTGGTGGATCCGAAGTACTGCCTGGGTTGTGCGTACTGCGTGCAGGCCTGCCCGTATGGCTGCCGCTACATTCATCCGGTTAAGAAGGTCGCGGACAAGTGCACGCTCTGCTATCACCGGATTACCAAGGGCCTGACGACCGCGTGCTGCGAGGCATGCCCGACGGGGGCGCGCCAGCTTGCGGATTTGAAGAATCCCAATGATCCGATCCACGCGTTCCTGAAGACGCACAGCGTGCAGGTATTGAAGCCGCAGATGGCCACCGGCGCCAAGGTCTACTACAACGACTTGGATGGTTCGGTGCGGTAGTAAAGACAGCCATAAGCCNNGGCTGATTTTCGATAGGTGAGTGATATGAGTGGTGTTGAAGGCTTCATGTATCCGAACGAGGTGGCGCTGCAGTGGAGCGTGCTGATTGTGCTCTACCCGTTCATTACGGGACTGGTGGCGGGCGCGTTCATTCTGGCGTCGCTGGAGCGCGTGTTCAACGTGGACGCGGTGAAGCCTACGTATCGGCTGGCGCTGCTGACCGCGTTGGCGTTTCTCATTGTCGCGCCGCTGCCGTTGCAGCTGCACCTGGGGCATCCCGAGCGCTCACCCGAGATGTACTTTACGCCGCACAGCACCTCGGCGATGGCAATGTTCGGCTATGTGTACCTGTGGTATTTGATGGCGGTCCTGGTATTCGAGATCTGGCTGGACTACCGGCGCGACATCGTGTTGCTGTCGCAGCAGACGAAGGGGCTGACGCGGCTGGTCTACAAGATCATGACGCTGGGATCAAGCAACATCAGCGCACGTGCTCTGCACATCGATGAGCGAGTGGGTTGGATCGTTACGCTTGTCGGCATTCCTTCAGCCTTCATGCTGCACGGGTATGTGGGGTTCATCTTTGGTTCGATCAAGGCCAATCCCTGGTGGTCGTCTCCGTTGATGCCGGTGGTGTTTATCTTTTCGGCCATGGTGTCGGGTATCGCCTGCGTGATGTTGATCTACATGACGACGACAAAGATGCGCGGCAAGAAGATCGACATGCGCTGCGTCGACACGATTGCGATGTACCTCTTCTATACGTTCATTATTGATTTCAGCCTGGAGATGCTCGATTTGATTCACCGCATCTACGAGGCGGACGAGTCGTTCCGCAGCCTGGACTTCATGGTGCATACCAAGCTCTTCTACTCGCACATCCTGATCCAGATCTGTCTGGGAACGCTGGTGCCCCTGATTTTGCTGGCGATTACGCAGGTGGCAAAGCTGAACGAGATGGTGCGCAAGCGCATGTACGCTGTTGCGGGCGCCTTGACGCTGATGGGCATCTTTGCCATGCGGTGGAACGTGGTAATCGGCGGGCAACTGTTCTCAAAAAGTTTTCTGGGATATACGACGTACAAGATGACAATGGTGACGCGCGAAGGGTTTGTTCCGGCGCTGGTGTTGACTCTCATGCCATTGGGGATCCTGTGGGTGCTGGTGAAGCTGCTGCCTCCGTGGCCTGAC
>PLXP01000143.1 GCA_003151435.1 Acidobacteriaceae bacterium | reverse complement strand
CCTGAGCAAGATGGATATTCATCTGGAAGCATTTGCGGCGCGAGTATTTGCCGAAAGAAACGCTGTTGCGATCCGGATCGCGGCCTGCTCGGTCCGTGCCGGCGTTACTGCGGAACGACTTCGATGCCGGTGACGGTGGCATAGCCTTCGACGGGAACGAAACTCAAGAACAGCTTGCCCTGCGCGTTGGGCTCGAGGCCGGTGGCCTTGCGGATGACTACGTCGACCTGGCGCGCTTCCTTGGCGAGGTCGAAGTTCTCAAGCAGCACCTTGCCGTTGCAAAACACGTTGAAGATGTGGGCTACGGCGGTCTTGCCCTCGGAGGTGGGAGACGGCCAGTCTCCGTGGCGGGCTGCGAAGTGGAGCGCCACGGCGTATCTGCCGGGAGACACCGGGATGGCGTAGGAGAAATTGCCCCACCGCTCGGCTTCGTAGAGTTCGGGATCGTCGGTGCCCGTGACAGGCGTGGTGTAGGCGGCAAGCTGGCCGCCTTCAAAGTAGCTGTCGGGACTCCACCAGTGGCTGTCGTTGGAGTAGTACGGTGTTTGGCGGGCCAGCAGGCGGACGGACCGCATGTGGCCCTTGATGCCGGGCAGAATCTCGATAGCCGAAAGAATGGCCTGTTTGCCGTTCTCCGCCGCGAACTCCAGGTGCAGTTGGCCGTCGTGTGCGGGCGACACATCTGGGAATACCTTCACGTCGGCGGTGCGGCTGGCCCCGGCATCGGCCACGGCGTCGAAGTGGTTCAGCAGCGGTTTGCCGTTGGCGCGGACCGACATGATGCGGTTGCCTTCGCCGCCCGTGCCTGTGGACTCCGGACCGTAGACGGTCTCGGCAAAATGGAGGCGCAGCTCGTAGATGCCGTTCTTGAGGGGAATGTCGTAACGGAACTCGCCCTGTCGGCTGGTGCGGTAGAAGTCCGGGTCCTGGGTGCGCCAGATGTACTGCACCGTGCTCTTGACGGCTGTGCCGCCCGTAAACCACGCATCGGCGCTCCATAGTTTGCCGGCATGGTCCACAAAGCTGCGTCCGGCGCCCGCGAGAACCCGAACCTCTTCGCCGACGGGTGGACCCACTTGCGCGTCTGCGGCCAGCGCGAGCGGCTGAGCTGCGGTGGCTAATTGCGCCGGCGGCTTCTGCCGCCTCACAAAGAAGCGAACCGACCCCACCGCAATCATGAGAATCGCAAGCGCGGCAATCAGACCCAGCGCCCAACGATGCGAAAGCAGTTGCTTCCAGCGGGGCGGCGTGGGGATCGGGGCCGCGGGCGGAAGGACAAGTCCCGGCGGCGCGAGTTGAGGAGCGCACAGTTCAAACTCCGGTACATATTGTCCCAGCGGGATGGTGATGTGGAGCGCGTGGGAGGCTCCCTCGCCGGCGTAATACTCGGCCAGGCGCTTGCGCAGGCGGTTGGCCTCGACGCGCACGATGGAGTCGGAATCCTGGTCGAAGGATGGGCCGCGATGGAAGACCTCCGTTCCAATGGAGTACTCCTTGATCTCGCAGGCCTTGCCGGCAAACAGCGTTTCGCACAGATAGTACAGCAGATGCGCGAGTGTGGGCGCACGGGCGAAGTTCTTCGACTGAAGCACCGCTTCCAGTTCAACGCGCTGCGCTTCGAGGCCGATCGATTCTGGGCTTGCCAGCATCATGATGCTTATCTTCGAACCGATTGTATGTTAGCGCCATTGATTTGTTGCATTGCGGTTTAACGGTGTAGCAATCGGGCGAAAAGAGCGGTGTAACGGCGATTTAACCCCCGTCCGCGCGTGGGGCGAAGCCCAAACAGGCCGGTTAACCCACCTCGCAAGTTGCTGCAGCGGCGAGGTTTGCGCTGCCCTGCATGAAGGCTTAACGGCGGCGCAACGGGGAAGTAGCAGGTATAGCGTTGTGGACTTGTTGCGGCAAAGCCTCTACTTGGAATCGAGGTTGAGAGCAGATCGCGGCTGGCGGCAGCAGCACCGGACCACTTGAACGAACTGCCCTTCGGAGAGAGAGGGAACCATGAAAGGACTTGCGATGACGCTAATGGCGATGAGCATGACGGTGGGGGTGGCCATGGCAGAGGGAAACGGACTTGCGGTTGTGCCCAGGACGGACAGTCTTGAGGCTGCCAAGACCTCTGAACTGAAAGGTGACCTGGCTCGGCTTCACGACAAGTACAGTGAGGCGATTTTCTATTATCAGAGCGCGCTGCGGGCGACTGGCCAGAATTCCAGGCTGTACAACAAGCTCGGCGTTGCCGAACTCCAGCTTGGCGATCGGGGACCGGCGCGCAAGCACTTTAGCCAGGCGGTGAAGTACGATCCGCGCAACGTGGCGGCGCTCAACAACCTGGGCGCGGTGGCGTGCATGGATCGCAAGTACAATCCCGCGATCAAGTACCTGAAAAAGGCGCTGGCGCTGGAAGAGACGAATGCCTCCGCGCACTTGAACATGGCGGAGTCGTGGGCGGGCCTGGGCGAAATGGACCGAGCGATGACGGAGTATGCGCGCGCCCTGGAGCTTGACGCGGACATCCTGACCAGCAATCCCGAGGGAGTGGTTGCCCATGTCAGCACGCCGGAACAGCGCGCCCGTGTGTCGTACACCATCGCGCGGGCGTATGCGAAACGGGGCAATCTTGAAGGCGCCCTGGTGTATTTGCAGCGCGCCAGGGATGGCCACTTCGCCGATCTGCACAAGGTGTACGCCGATGAGGCGTTTGCGGCCCTGTGGGATGATCCGCGGCTGGCGAAGATCATCAAGCGTTAAATAGCGTAACTACTGACACACCTCCTGAATTGACTTCTGCGCCTCGCGTGGTGAACCGAATGCGAGGCGCATTTTTTTTGAGGCTCTACACAGGCTGCGGAAAAAAGCCTGCTTTCGCGTTCAATCGGCGAAAAGCATTCCTCCGGGGCTAAAGCCCGCATTGTTTCTTTTGGCTTTATGCGGGGGTTAAAACCCCCGCCTCCCTCCGGATTTGGTTTTTCCGCAGCCTGTGTATGCCCCGTAGACTCTTCGAAGCTACGGACCTGCATCGCAGAGGTTCCGGCAGGCGGTTGGGCGAGAATGGAGCTATGTCTCAGCCGGCCGCAGGTCGCGAACACAAAACAGGCGATTCAACTTTGCGCGCAACCGGTGTGCGCGCATTCGACGTCGTCGTTCTCGGCGCTGGAGCGGCGGGGCTGATGTGCGCGGCGGTGGCGGGGCAGCGCGGGCGGCGGGTGGCGCTGCTTGACCACAATGCGCAGCCCGGGCGCAAGATTCTCATCTCTGGCGGGGGGCGCTGCAACTTCACCAATCTGCACTGCGGGGCCGACCGGTTTATTTCGAACAATCCTCATTTTGCCAAATCGGCGCTGGCGCTCTACCAGCCGCGGCACTTCCTCGAACTGGTGGAGCGGTATGGGATCACGTGGCACGAAAAGACGCTGGGACAGCTTTTCTGCGATCGTTCGGCTCACGAGATTCTCAACATGCTGCTGGCGGAGTGCGAGTTGGGCGGCGTGGAGCTGGTGCTGAACGCCCGCGGAATCGAGGTGGAAGCCAGCGCCGGCGAGTTTCGCGTCGCGTGCTCGGCGGGCGAATTCAAAGCTTCGGCATTGGTGGTGGCCACGGGCGGCCTTTCCATCCCCAAGCTGGGGGCCACGGGGCTGGGCTACGAGCTGGCGCGGGAGTTCGGGCTGCGTGTGATTGAGCCGCGGCCGGCGCTGGTGCCGCTGGTGCTGGGCGGCCCGGAAGCCCGCTGGACACAACTGGCCGGCGTCGCGGCGGACGTGGTGGCCGAAGCCGGCGGGGAGAACGGCAAGCCCGGCGCGCAATTCCCCGTCGTGCGGTTCCCCGTCGTGCGATTCCGGGAGAAGATGCTGGTGACGCATCGCGGGCTCAGCGGCCCGGCGGTGCTGCAGGCATCCTCATACTGGCGGCCGGGCGGGGCGCTGACCTTGGATTTTGCACCCGATGCGACGGGGCCGGGCGTGTTGGCGGCTCTGCTGGCGAAGGGCTCACGGCGCGACAAGGCCGCGCTCAAACAGGCATTGCGGGCGGTGCTGCCGCAGCGGCTGGCGGCCTTTCTGGCCGGGGAGGCAGCGCCCGCGGGCTGGACCAACGCGGCTTTGGAAGCCCGCGAACGAGAGCTGCGCCGGTGGGAGTTTCATCCGGTGGGGACAGAGGGTTTTGAGAAGGCCGAGGTCACCGCGGGCGGCGTCGACACCGACGACCTGCAGGCCCGGACCATGGAGGCGCGATCGGTGCCGGGATTGTTTTTCATCGGCGAGGCGGTGGACGTGACGGGCCACCTGGGCGGGTTCAACTTCCAGTGGGCATGGGCTTCCGCGGTTGCTGCCGGACGGGCCGTTTAAACCGATTGACATCCGGCCCGGACAAACCTACACTGGCCGCGCTCACCCCGAAGCACTGGCCCCTGTTTTCAACGACCGGGGCAACGCGTTGTACAGCGAACAGAGAGGGAGATTCCCTATGTGCATCACGCACTCGGTCGGCGTCCATGGAGTGAATCACTCCTCCGATGTGCTCCTGGTCCAGGTTCTCTTGAACGAGAATCTGGGGCGCCTCATTCCCTACAGCCCTCTGATCGTGGACGGACGGCTCGGGATGCAGACGCTGGACATGATCAAGGAATATCAACGTCGCGTTCTGCTGATGGACCATCCCGACGGCAAGATCGACCCCAACGGGCGCACGCTCCAGGCGCTTCACTCCGGAATGACCTCGGGCCTCAGCCAGGACAAGTTGCACGGCATCATGCTGCAAGCCACGGCTCGAGTCCTGAACAAGTATTACCAGCCTCTCGTCACCATGATGCCGAACAGTGAAATCAATACGCCTCTCCGCAAGGCGCATTTTCTGGCGCAGCTGGGGACCGAAAGCGAGGACCTGCTGTACAGCGAGGAGATCGCCAGCGGCAAAGAATACGAGGGACGGATCGACCTGGGGAACACGGAAAAGGGCGATGGTCCGCGCTTCAAAGGCAGGGGGCTGATGCAGCTCACCGGCCGCGCCAATTATGTGGCCTATGGCAAGGCCAGAAAGCAAGACTATGTGACCGCGCCGAACTACACGCTCATCGCCACCGACTCCAACCTGGCCGTGGATGTATCCTGCTGGTTCTGGGCCACACATAGATTGAATGCGCTGGCTGATCTGGACGATCTAAAGGCCATTACCATCAAGATCAACGGAGGAACGAATGGGCTACCCGATCGGGCGGCGCATCTGCGGCGAGCCAAGTGTCTTCTTCAGGCCTAGAGATTCGCGGAAGGCGATGAGACCAGGTTGCGGAGCGCCTGCACCCGCGCAGGGGCGGATTGTGCCGCTGCTTCTTCTGTGTGCGGCCGCAATCCTGTTGGCGCCCTTCGCGCTCGGCCAATCCGCCAGCCCGTCCTATGTCGACAATTGCCAGCCATGCACCGTTCCCGTGGGTGGGACTGCGGGCGTCTATTCGTTCACCTTCGCGTTGAAAAGCGGGCCGGAGGGACGCATCGTCGAGGCCATCGATGTCGCCAAAGACTCTAAGCTCTTGCAGCACCTGCACGTTACTGGAATGGAACCGCTTGACGAAGGCGACCAGTTCTTTTTTGGCGGAGTCGATTTGAACTTCGATGGGCTGGCGGACCTGATGCTGATGGTCCGCAAAGGCGCGGCGAATGCCTACGCCATGTATTGGCTGTTTGACGCAAAAACCGGCACCTTTATCGAACTCGGAACCTACCCCATGTTCCAGGTCGACGCGACGACGCATCGGCTCAGCACCTATGAGCGCGGCGGGGCGGCCGGGCTGATCCATGAGTCGAAGGAATATGCCTTCGAGGACGGGAAGCTGGTGCTGATGCGGGACGAAAAACAATCGGCGACCGGGCAGTCCGGCGTGTTTCGCAAAGTCGTAAGGGAGCGCAAGGGCGTCACCATGGAGATGGTTGAGAACAAGACCGTTCATGGGCCCGCAGCCGACCGCTAGGTCTCTGACCGCATGATTTCGTGTCTTGCGATGGAGGTCTGTGGTCTCCCACCCTTGCCACAAAAACGAAGACGTGGCAAGGATGGGGCCCACCCGGCGTTGGTACAACTTCAAGCGGTCAGAGACCTAGTGGTATCCGCCTGAAATAGCATCGACTATTTCATTGGCTGGACGGACTCCACGGGTTACCGAAATTCCCTCCGGGGCCCTGCACTATCACTTGGTTGTGACCTGGTGGCCGCACCAGGTTTTCAAAATACGGACAGCAGGGGGCGGGGTCTCGAAAGGGATGTCCGCTCCTTCGCTTTTTAGTTGGCGCCCATTGCCATCTGAACCGCTTCTTCCGCACCGGAGGCGATCCGCAGCAGCTCCCGATTCTCCGGCCGCAGAAAGCCGGCCTCGACGGTGGAATCGAGGAACGCCAGCAGGCCGTTCCAATACCCGGCAGTGTTGATGGCAATGCATGGCTTGGCGTGCATTCGCAGTTGCGACCAGGTGACGATTTCAAGCATTTCGTCGAGGGTGCCGTAACCGCCGGGCAGGACGAGAAAGGCATCGGCCAAGGCGACCATGCGGGCCTTGCGCTCGTGCATGGTCGCGACCGTCTCCAGCCGCGTGAGCCCGGTGTGCGCTACCTCGCGCCCCATCAACACCTGTGGCAAAACGCCGATCACCTCCGCTCCGCCAGCCAATGCGGCATCCGCGACCGCACCCATCAGTCCAACGTTGGCCCCGCCGTATACCAGCCCGAGCCCCGCGGCGGCAATCGCCCGGCCCAGCGCCGCAGCCTCGGCCCGGTAGGCCGGAAGGGTCCCGTCCGCGGATCCGCAGTACACAGCCACACACCGAACAGGATGAATGAATTGCGTCATGAGAACCTGCTTTCCAGAAACCCAAGAATAACGCGGCAGAAACCCGTCCGCCTACGGCTGCTTGCGCACGCCCTGAAACAAAAGCACGATGGGGATGCAGAGCAGCGACATGAAACCGAGCAAGCGGAAGTTGTCAACGTAAGCGAGGAGCGATGCCTGCTGCTGCACCATCCGGTAGATGGCTCCCAATGCCTGCTGGTGCGCGGAAAAGGCGTCGGAGCCCGCCAGCATCATTTTGCCCTCGAGGCCCCGAATTACGCCGCCGGCCACTGAGTCGCTGGCCGTCAGGTTGGCGGCGAGGTAGGTCTGATGTGCCTGCCCCTTGCGCACAAGAAGCGCGGTGGCCGTGGCAATGCCGATGCTGCCTCCAATGTTGCGCACCAGGTTGTAGATGCCGGCGGCGTTGCCGATCTCCTGCTTGCGCAACCGCCCCATCGCCATCATTGTCAAGGGCACAAAGATGAAGCCGCTGGCGAACCCGTTGAGCACGTTGGGCACGATCACCGACGTCATGGAGATGCCGAGGTTCACGTGGCTCAGCATGAGGGTGGACACGCCCTGGATGAAGAACCCGAGCATCAGCAGCAGACGCCCGTCGACGCGGCTGGCCAGCATCCCCGCCACAATCATCGACAACATGGACCCTACGCCGCGCGGACTGACGGCCAGTCCGCTGTCGAGCGCCGGGTAGCCCAGCAGGGTTTGCAGAAACAGCGGCAGAAGGGCCGTTGAGCTGTACAACACGAATCCATAGAGCCCCGTAATGATGGTGCCGACGGCAAAGTTGCGATTCAGCAGCACGTGCAACTGGACGATGGGCTCCTTGTGCGTGAGCTCGCGCGCCACAAAGGCGACGAGCGCCACGACGGATACGGCCGCGGTCCAGCAGATCCAATCGGCTCCAAACCAGTCGGACTCCTGGCCCTTGTCGAGCACCAGTTGCAGGGTACCCAGCCAGAGAGCCATCAGCCCGAAGCCAAGCGCATCGATGGTGCCGCGAAACGCCGCCTTCAGATAGGGAGGGTCTTCGACAAACACACTGACCAGAAACAGCGCGAGGATGCCCACCGGCAGATTGATGTAGAAGATCCAACGCCACGAGTAGCTGTCGGTGATCCACCCGCCCAGGGTTGGCCCGATGACCGGAGCCACCACGATGCCAGTGCCATAGACGGCCATCGCTTTGCCGTGCTGCGAGGGCGGAAAGCTTTCAAGCAGAATGGACTGCGCGAGGGGCTGCATGCCGCCGCCGCCGATTCCTTGAAGAATGCGCGCCACGATCAGCATCGGCATGGTGATGGCCATGCCGCACAGCATGGACGCGCCGGTAAATAGCAGGATGGAAATCATCAGCAGCCGCCTGCGGCCGATGCGCCGCGTAATCCAACTGGTGGCGGGCAGCATGATGGCGTTGGACACAAGGTAGCTGGTGAGCACCCATGTCGCCTCGTCGGTGGAGGCGGAGAGATTGCCTGCGATGTGGGGCAGGGCGACGTTGGCTACCGAGGAGTCGAGCACCACCATGAAGGTGGCGGTCATGACCGCGGCGGCGATGGCCCAGGGATTGGCGGAGGGTGCCCAATGCGCGTGGTCAGCGACGGGAGTGGGAGGTGTATCGCTCACGCGGCCCACCGGGTGCGGCGTTTGGTTGCAGGCACGCGTTTTTGTTTCTCGCTGACCATTCAGTCATTCCAGTGTACTATTAAGTCACCGGCGGGCGACGTGTTGCCGGTCACGGGCCGTACCGATCAAGCACATCAGCGGCCCAAACCCGTGGATGACGGATGAAAACGAAACAACAAGTTGTGATGGAGTTTCGCCGGCAGGAGATTCTGGACGCGGCGCGCACCGTGTTTGCCCGGAAGGGTTTTGCCGACGGCATTGTCGATGACATTGCTGCTGAAGCGGGTGTGGCCAAGGGAACGATCTACCTTTATTTTCCATCGAAGAAGGAGATTTACAAGTCGCTGCTGCAGCACGACATGGAGGCTCTGAAGGCCGGCACCCTGCAGCGGATCGACGCCGCCAGCGGATTGAAGGATAAGATTCGGGCCTTCGCGCTTGCCCGGCTTGAAAACGCCGAGGCCAACCGGGAATTCTTCCGCATCATGGACACCCAGCCGGCGAATCTCTCCTTCACGCGCAGCGAGTATCGTGACTGGCTCAAGGAGCCGGTGCGGCATCTGGCCGCAGCCATCGAGAGCGCCGCCAGGGGTGGCGAGGTTCGCGCCGTAGAGGCGGAAAAGGTAGCCTGGGCGGTCGCCGATCTGGCGCGCGGCGCCATTCTGCGCAGACTGGTTGGACCAGCGGAGAGCCGGTTAACCGAGGAAGCTGAGTTTGTGGCCGAGCTGATCTGGTCGGCTATCCGCATCGAGACCGCAGCCGTCAAGCCCGGTCAAGAAACTCGGCTGGCGTAAGGATCGCGACTCCGCGGAAGGGGTGCAGTGCCAGCAGGTCCGCATCGCCTGAGACGATCACGCCGGCTCTTCCGTATACGGCTACTTCAAGGAACTTGTCGTCGCGCGGGTCGCGGCATGCGTGGATTGGAAAAGGGATGGGGATCAACTCACAAGCGTTCAGATATTCTGCCGCCAACGCATTCCGTATTCCTGCCTCGATGTAGCGGTCGAAGCGGCTGCGTTTCAGGACTTCAAGCAATTCGAGGTTGGTGGCCTCTGAGGCCAGCACGCGGCCCTTCTGCGTCTTGAATAACGCCTGGCTCGGTATTGACCCTGGAAAGAGCATTCCGCTGACCACTCCATTGGTGTCCAGTACCACGCGTTCCGGATCGGCCATCAGTCAGCCAGAATCTCAGTCAGAATCTCTTGTGTCAGGCCATTGGCTTTGGCTTGTTCCGCAGCGATCCCCGACAAGCGATTGAACTCGGCCCAGCGGTCTCTGTGCAGGCGCGTGAATTCGTCGGCCGAGATGAGTACGGCCACATCCCGGTGGTGGCGCTGGATGCGGACCGGCTCGCGCTGCGCCTGGTCGAGCATCGCGGCGAAATTCTGTTTGGCGTGGGTGGCAGAAACCTTCGGCATAAGGGAATGATGGACGAAATAGACATTTTGATCAATTTGTCTATTTTGTACAAATTGTACCGTGTTGATTTTCGCTGGAGAATCTCAGCCTCGGCGCAGGAACAGGGCCAGGATGGTTGCGAGAAGCGAGGTAAACACCCCGGCAGCCGCCATGGCCCACGCGGACACGCTGGCCTGCATCTCGGATCGCCGCACCAGGCTGGCGGTTCCGATGCCGTGCGCAGCCGATCCGATGGCCGCGCCCACTGCCCGATCATCCGTGACGCGTACCAAGCGCAGCAGAGCCGGACCGAAGCTGGCGCCCAAGACGCCGGTGAGGATGACCAGCGCAATCGTAATCTGGGGGATACCGCCGAGTTCCTGGCAAACCTCGATGGCGATGGGCGTCGTGACCGACTTGGGCACGGTGGACATGACCACGGGGAGGGGGGCGCCGAGCAGCCAGGCCGTTACGCCGGCCGACACCATCCCAACTACCGTACCGGCCAAGACCATCAGGGCCAGCCTTGGCAGCGAGCGGCGCAGCGCCAAACCGTTTCGATACATGGGCACAGCCAGCGCCACGGTTGCCGGCCCGAGCCACCAGGTGAGATAGCTGCCCCCGCGGTTGTAATCCGCATAGGGCTCGCGGAGCAACAGCAGCGCCGCGACGATGGGGACACAGGCGACCACAATGGGCGGAATTGAACGCCAGCGCCGGTGCAGGGCCAGGGCCGCCGCGTAGGCCGCTACGGTCAGCGCAATGCTGAAAGCCGGATTTCGAAGGCCCTCCGCCAGCGTCATCGGCCGGCCTCCGCACCCTGGTCTTCAGGGACATTGGGCAGGAGCCAGCGGCCCAGCAGCCCGGTCGTCAGCAGCACCGCCAGAAAGCTGACCAGGAGGCTGGCGAGAATGGCCACGGCTTGCCGCGACAGCACGGGCCCCAGGTCCATGAGCCCCACCGTGAGGGGCACAAACAGCAGCACCATGTGGTGCAGCAACAGCCTGGCCGCCCGCTCCACCCAGGCGAGCTTTACGACACCGGTGAGGAGCGCACCATAAAACAGCAGCAGGCCCAGGACGCCGCCGGGAACGGGAACTCCTGCCCGGTGCAGACCTGTGCCCAGCAGGAAGATTCCTACCACGATCGCCAACCCGCGCAAAAAGTCGATCATTGTCCTATTTTCAAGCCTTTGCGGGCATCTGCCCACTCAAATCGCCGTCGGCCCCGGCGTATCCCGCGCCAAAGCATCCTTAAAGGTAGACTAGTACAAGGATCCTTCCCCACCGGACGCGCCGTGCAGCATCTCATCGACAAATTGAACCCCGAACAGCGCGCCGCCGTCGAAGCCACGGAAGGCCCCCTGCTCATTCTTGCCGGCGCCGGCTCGGGCAAGACCCGCGTCATCACCAGCCGCATCGCCTGGCTTATTCGCGAAAAGGGCGTGGCCCCCGACTCCATCCTGGCCGTCACCTTTACGAACAAGGCCGCCAAGGAAATGGGCGCGCGCGTGGAAAAGCTGCTCGACCACTCGTCGCTCGTCAAGCCGCTGATCGCCACCTTCCACTCGCTTTGCGTGCGGATGTTGCGGCGCGACATTGAGGCCCTCAAGGTGGGTGGGGAAGGCCTCACGCGCTCGTTTGCCATCTACGATGAAAACGACCAGCAGGCAATCGTGAAGCAGGTCATGCGGAGGATGGGCCTGGACACAAAGCAGCTCACCCCGCGCACGGTGCTGGGCAAAATCTCCTGGGCCAAAAACCACATGGTCGATCCGCAGGAGTATTACCTGGGGTCAAAAGATCCGAATAGCGAGCGCATTGCCCACATCTATCAGGGCTACAAAGGCGAGCTGCGCAAGAACAATGCTCTCGATTTCGACGACCTGCTGCTGGAGGCCGTGCGCCTGCTGAAAGTGTCCAGCGAGACCCGCGAACGCTATCAGCGCCGCTATCGCTACCTGCTGGTGGACGAATATCAGGACACCAACCGTCCGCAGTACGAGCTAATGAAGCTGCTGGCGGGCGAGGCCAAGAATGTGTGTGCGGTGGGTGACGAGGACCAGAGTATTTATTCGTGGCGCGGCGCCGATATTCGCAACATTCTGGAGTTCGAAAAGGACTTTCCCGACGCCAAGATTGTGCGGCTGGAGCAGAACTACCGGTCCACGCAGACCATTCTTGAAGCGGCGGGCGCGGTGGTGGCCAACAACGTGCGCCGCAAGGGCAAAAAGCTGTGGACCGACCGGCAGGGCGGCAGCCTGATCGGCTACTACGAAGCCCCCGACGGCGAAAACGAAGCGCTTTTCATCGCGGATCGGATCCAGAAGTTTCTGCGCGAAGCCGGCAATGAGGGAGACGAGGCTCACTGCGCGGTGCTCTACCGCACGAACTCGCAGTCGCGGCTGGTTGAGGAAGCTCTGCGCCGCTACAACATCCGTTACACAATGGTGGGAGGCTTCAGCTTTTACGAGCGCGCGGAAATCAAGGACCTGCTCGGCTATCTCCGCATGGTCCGCAACCCGCACGACTCCATGGCGCTGCAGCGCGTGATCAACACGCCGACCCGGGGCATTGGCAAGACGACTTTGGAGACCCTGGAGCGGCTGGCGCTGGAAACCGGCCAGTCGACGTGGGATGCCCTGGCCGCGGCCCTTCAGAACCGGCTCATCCCCACGCGGGCGCTGATGGCGCTGGACTCTTTTCGCCAAGTGATTCTCGATGCGCAGGCCATGATGGACCCGGACTTCGCAGGGAAGCTCTCCGCGGACATCGCCGCGGAAGCCGACGCCGACACGGGCTTTGAATTCGGCGCTGCCACGGCTGATTCGGGTTCGGACGCAGGCAGCGCGGATGCCGCGAGCCCCGACTCTGCCAGCGCGGAATCCGCCACCAGCTTCGACTTCGGCGGCAACCAGGACCAGCTTTCGCTGCTGGACCCGGCCAGCTTCAATCCCTTCGCCGCCCAGCCCAAGCGGCCGTTCCTGAAGATGCCCAAGGATGCGTCCAAGGTAAACTCCCGGTTGAATTCAGGGAGCGGAACTCCGACCACGCCCGAGTCCAACAGCGAAGAGGGCGGCGAGCGGGTGGAAGGTTTCCGCGCACCGGGCGATGCCGCCACGTTGCCCGAACTGATCCGTTTCCTCATCGACCGCACCGGCTACATCAAGGCACTCGAAACCGAAGGCTCGCCAGAGGCTTTCAGCCGCATTGAAAACCTGAAGGAACTGGCCAACGCGGCCCATGACGCCGAAGTTCGCGGCGAAACATTGGCCGAGTTCCTTGACCACGCCGCCCTGGCCTCCGACACCGACCAGTTCGACCCTGACGCGCGGGTCACGCTGATGACCCTGCACGCCGCAAAGGGGCTTGAATTTCCGCTGGTGTTCCTCGCCGGTCTCGAAGAGGGCCTCTTCCCGCATTCGCGCACCCTGAATAACCCCGAGGAACTGGAAGAAGAGCGCCGCCTGTGCTACGTGGGCATGACGCGCGCGATGAACACTCTGATCCTTACCCGCGCGCACTATCGCCGCCGCTACGGCAACGACGCGCCCGAGATGAGCATCCCCTCGCGCTTCATCGAAGAGGTTCCCAGTCCCCTGATCGAGAACCTCGGCGGCCGTCCCGCCGCATCCGCGTGGGCCACGCCCGGCTACCCGAACACCTATGGCCGCCGCCCCGGCGCGACGGACGACTTCAGCAGCCGCCACTATAACTACGAAGACGAAAGCCAGGACGTGCCGCGCGCCCCTGCGGCCGGCGGCAAGGGACCGAAGAAGCCTTTCACCGCGTCATGGATGACCGCGAAAAGCACAACCTCCACGCGCGGGGCAGCGGCCTCTTCATCGGTGGAACCAGGTCCTCAAAAAAGTGAGAGCCGGGAGGGCCACTCCATCGACAATATTGCCCGGTTTTTTGGGGGCAAGGCGGGAGCGTTGAAGCCCGGCGCCCTGGCCCGGCCGAAGATGGACATTCCCGCGCCCACGGGAGCCGTGGAACTGAGGAAAGGCCAGCGCGTTCGCCACAGCAAGTACGGCGAAGGCACCGTGCTTATGCGCGAAGGCGAAGGCGAAGACGCCAAGCTCACCGTTTTGTTCACGCGCCACGGCATGAAGAAGCTGATGGAGAAGTTTGCCAATCTCGAGAAGATCTAGTGGCGCCGGTCGGAAATGAAGGCAAGTATCTGGTACAGTCCACGGGAAGAAATGAACCGGGAAGCATTCCCTCAGGGGCTATTGAATGCTGCGTATGGAGTGTCCTATCTCTGTGGTATCCCACCCTGGGCGCAAGAACAAAGACGCGCCGAGGGTGGGGCACCCGGGATTGGTACAACATCAAGCGGTCAGAAACCTAGTGCCCTATCTCTGAAGCTCACGACATATTTGTGCCGTTTGAACCGCAGATCCTTCGACTCCGTTGGGCGCAAAAAACGCGCCCAACTCTGCTCAGGATGACATTCGTTTTTGGTACGTACTTCTGAGACACCGCTAGCGGCTTGAACGATCGGGTGTTTTGTCGCCATGAAAGAGGGCGTGGTTGATGTCGGGCCAGAATTCTTTGAAGGCAAACACGGCCGCATCGATTCCGACATCCAATGCCCACTCGGAACCCACGTTTCCGATGCTGCGTTCGCGGGAGGGATAGTAAAGGCTTGAAAGGCCGGCCGATGCGCCCGCGCCCACGACCTCTGAGTAGTTGAAGACGTTCTTTCCCGCGTCGGACCGGGTAATGACGGCCCTGCTGAGGGCGTAGCCGGAACGCTTGATGAATCCGCCTCGACCCAGAGTGTAGTAGCGCGAGTCCTCGCGCGTGATCACGGGCACAATGAATGCCACGAGGTAATTCTCAGTGGTCTGATCGACGGCGGCGTGCCAGAAATAGCGGCCATATCCGGCCATTCCCTGATGAAATTCCGGTGTCGCGTCCCTTCCCATCGAGACTCCGGCGAGCACTGCCGGTATGACGATGGAAGAGTAGTCGAAGGAGTCCTGCGAGGTGGTGATGAACTTTTCCTTGACGGACTGAGGAGGCAGTTTATCGTCGGTGCTCACAGAGCGGAAGTTGGGGATGATGCCGAGGATTCGTTTTGTCTGGGGCGCTCGATCGTCAGTCGCCAATTTCCGCGGCTTGGTCTCGTCCTTCGGTTTTGTTTCGTCCTGCGATTTGGATTCGTTCTGCGGCCTGGGCTCGTCGGGTAAGGTACTCGCAGCGGCGAGAGAGGTCTGTGCCGGATCGTTCAGGCCAGTGGATGAACTCTCGTAGGCCGGGTTGTCGAGAGGCGCCGATGGGGAGATGGTTGGGGATGACTGCGCGAGTAAGCGGGCTGCGGATAACAGGATGCAAAGAGTTGCCAGCGCTGCGAAAAATCCCCAACGAGAGACGCGCCTCGCCATGAAATCCGTGGGCCAGAGAAGATGTTGCTTGATGAGGTTTTGCCGAGCGAAGACGATCGCTAAATCCATAATCAGTCTGACTCCGGGGGAGATGTGAACGACAACCGCGACGAGACGAAATGAACGGATTGTCATTTCCGAGGAGAAGAAATCGTCTCGCTCAGTGCTTAGATGCCCCTCCCGGGTCGAAGATACAAACGACGAGGGTTGGCCGGAGTCAGTACGTTCGCTAGATAACCTCGTTTGCGTCGACTGGCGGCAAGACGTCGCTTTCGCGCGCCATCCAGACATAAAGGGTGGGGAGCAGGAAGATGCCGATGATCAGGTTGGCGATGAGGCCGCCGACGATGACGATGGCGAAGGGGCGTTGCGAGTCGGACCCGATGGCATGGGAGAGCGCGGCGGGAAGCAGGCCCAGCGTGGCCACCAGCATGGTCATCATGATGGGACGCAGGCGAAGGACCGCGCCGTCGACGGCAGCATCGATGATGTGCTCCCGGCTGGATTCCTCCTTACCCTGACGCCGCGCGCGCAACTGATTGATGTACTCAAGCATGATGACGCCGGTTTCAACCGAGACTCCGAATAGCGCGAGGAAGCCGACGGCCGATGAGACCGAAGAGTTGGTCCCGGTGAGGAAGAGAGCGAGCGGTCCGCCGACGGAGGCCATGACGACTGAGACCAGAATAAGCATGGACCACTTGTAGGAGCGGAACATGGTGTAGAGGATGAGGAAGATGGCGAGCACGGTGATGGGAATGACCAGGGCCATGCGCTTGTCGGCGCGTTTCTGGCTCTCGTATTCGCCGGCCCACTCGGTGTGATAGCCCGCGGGCAGCTTCACGTTGTGATCGACCTTGTCGATGGCCTCCTTGACGGTGGAGCCGAGGTCGCGGCCCTTGACCGAGAACTTGATGGCGATGTAGCGCTGACCCCCCTCGCGATTGATGGCCTCGGCGCCGTCGTCGGTGGAAGCCTTGGTGAGTTGCGCGAGGGAGACGCGCTCGCCGGACGGAGCGACCAAGCGGGCATTTTCGATTGCCTCGCGGGTGTCGCGGAACTGCTGTTGATAGCGAAGGGTGACGTCGTAGCGAGCCTCGCCCTGCTGCACCTGGGTGACGGCGTTTGCGCCGATCGCGGACTGGATGGCGTCCTGGATATCGGCGATGTTGATGCCCCATCGAGCGGCGGCATCGCGGTCGACAGCGAAGTTGAGGTTGGGCTGGCCGACGATGCGGAAGATGCCGAGGTCGGCGACTCCCTTGATTTTGGCCATCTGGTCCTGGATCAATCCAGCGGTGGCCTCGAGGGTGCGCAGGTTGTCACCGTAGAGCTTGACGGCCAACTCGCCTTTGACACCTGAGACGGCTTCTTCCATGTTGTCGGAGATGGGCTGGGAGTAGTTCCAGATGACGCCGGGGAACTTCTCCAACTGTGCGTCAATGGCGGCGATCAAGGCTTCCTTGTCCTGGTGAAAGACGGGACGCCATTGCTCTTTTCGTTTGAGATCGACGAAGTATTCCGTGTTAAAAAAGCCGGCGGTGTCGGTGCCGTCGTCGGGGCGACCGGTCTGGCTGACGACCTGTGTGACCTCGGGGAAGGACGCCATCACGACCCGCGCCTTGTTGGTGAAGTCGACGCTGGAGGTTGGGCCCTGGCTGGGTGGGAGGGTGCCGCGCACCCAGATGGAGCCTTCATCGAGATGGGGAAGGAACTCGGAGCCGATGGGTCCGCCGAAGGTGAGGAAGAGAGCGACGGCAAAGAGAGCGCCAGAGGCGCCTACAGTGAGGTTGCGATGCAGGATTGCCCACCGCACGGCTGTGCGGTAGTGGTTGGTGAGCCAGCCCATGATGGGGTTTTCCCACTCTTTGGCGCCTTTGCGGAAAGCGAAGCTGGCCATGACCGGAGCGATAAGGATGGCAAAGGCCAGGGCACCGAGCAAGGCAAAGGTGACAGTCCAGGCCATGGGCTTGAAGAGGCGGCCCTCGACGGCCTGCAGGGTGAAGATGGGCAAGTAGGAAGTGATGATGATGCCGCGCGCAAAGAAGACCGGGCGCTGCACTTCGTGAGAGGCTTCACGAATCCGCTGGATGGGGGTGCGGGAATCGTTCTCAAGAGCCAGGTGGCGGACGATGTTTTCAATCATCACCACGGAACCGTCGACGACCATGCCGAAGTCCAATGCGCCCAGGGAAAGAAGGTTGGCGGGGATGTGACTGACGTCGAGGCAGATGGAGGCGAACAGAAGCGCAAACGGGATGGTGAGCGCAACGATGATGGCGCCGCGCACATTGCCCAGGAAGAGAAAGAGGATGATGGAGACGAGGATGATGCCTTCAGTGAGGTTGTGCTCGACGGTCTCCACCGTGAACTTGACCAGGTCGGAACGATCGAGGAAGGGGACGATCTTCACGCCCTTGGGCAGGATGTGGTTGTTGAGTTCGTTGACTTTTTCGTGAATGGTCTGAAGGACAGGGTCGGAGTCATCTCCTTTTTGCAGGAGCACGATGCCTTCGACGGTGTCGGGATTGTCGATGATCTTGTTGGCGCCAGACTTGTCAGTGACGTGCCACGCGCGACCGATCTGCCCGAGGCGGATTTTGGGCCCCTGGGAGACGGTGGCGATGTCCTTGATGCGGATGGGCGTGCCGTTTTGAGATTTGACGACGGTGTTTTCAATGTCCTCGACGCCTTTGTAGAGGCCTAGCGACTGCACGTTGATCTGCTGCGCACCCTGCTCGATGAAGCTGCCGCCGCCGTTGGTGTTGTTGGCGGCGACCTGCTGCTCGACCTGAGAGATGGACAGCCCATGGGCGACGAGTTTCTCAGGGTCGAGCTTGATCTGGTATTCCTTCGTGGGGCCGCCAAAGCTGGACACGTCGACCACGCCGGTAACGCCCTTGAAGGACTTTTCGAGGAGCCAGTCTTCAAGCGACTTCTTTTCCATCGCGTCGTATGCGGGATTGGTGCTTTCAAGGGTGTACCAGTAGATTTGGCCGACGGGGCTCCAGTCAGTGCCCATCTGCGGAACGAGACTGGCCGGCAGGTTGACCTGATTGAGACGCTCCAGCACGTGTTCGCGGTTGACGTCGCTGGTGGAGTTGTCGTCGAAGATAAGCATGAGGCTGGAGAGCCCGGCCAGGGTGGTGGAGCGCAGGTGGGTGAGGTGAGGGATGCCGGCCATCTGGATTTCGATGGGGACGGTGACCTGGCGCTCGATCTCCTCAGCGCTGCGGCCGGGCCACTGGGTGATGATCTGGACGTAGTTGTTGGCTACATCGGGGTAAGCCTCAATGGGGAGATTGCGGAACGAGATGACGCCCCAGGCGGTAAGCACCACGGTGGCGCCGAGGATCATCCAGCGGTTCTTGAGAGCGAAATCGACGAGTGCGCGAATCATCTAGTGGTTCCCCGCTGTATCGAGCAAGAGCGCGTTTTTGACGACCTGCTGGCCGGGGGCGAGGCCCGAGAGGATGACCTGGCGGCTGCCGCCGACGATCTGTCCGACATGAACTTCGGTACGCTTGAAATTGTTTCCTCCGGACGGCACGAAGACCCAGTCGCGGTCGTGCAAATGGAGAATGGCTTCGCCGGGAACCACGGTGTGGGTTTCTTTCTTCATGCTGGTGAAGGTGGCGGTGACGAACATTCCGAGCTTGAGGAAGCCGGGGTTGCGAACCTGAATGCGAACTTTCGCAGTGCGCAGCGAAGGATCGAGGATCGGACCGATGTCGCTGATGATTCCGGTTAACGGGCGGTCGGGATAGGCGCCGATTTTGATGCGGGCTTGCTGGCCCAATTGCAGCTTGGGAATGTCGTTCTCATACACGTCGCAGAGAATCCACACGGTGGAGAGGTCGGCGATGGTGAAGGCAGTGGCGGACCCGGAGAGAGCGACACCCGCGGCGGCCGCATTGGTGATGTTCTGACCGATGACGACGCCGGAGATGGGAGCGTAGACGTTGACGACGCTGCCGGGATGGTTCTTGTCGACGCCCAGAATCTTCAACTGTTCCTCAGCGGCGGCCAGGTCGGCTTTGGCGTCCTTCTCAGCGGCGCCGGCCTGTTCGACCATGGCCTGTGAGAGGGCGCCGTGCTGAAAGAGGTCCTGAGCTCGAATGTCGGCCTTGTTGGCAAGCTGCTCGTCGTTAACCGTCTTCAAATAGGCGTTGAAGGCGGTGCTGATGTCTGGACTCTGGACCTGGAAAAGCAACTGGTCTTTTTTGACGTTATCGTCGAGGCGTGCCTTTATGTCGACAACGCGGCCATTGGCCAGCGAGATGACCGGGACCTCACGCGACACGTCGGGGAACACGCTTCCGGTGGCATTGAGATCGGAAGCCTCTTCGATTTTGTCAGCCGTAACAACCGGAAACTTTGCCACGTCGTTTTGATCGAGGGTGAGGAGGTTCATGTCGGAAACCTGGATCACCTGGGCGGGCGGCGGTGCGGGGTCGCCTTGCTGGCTGGATTTGCAGCCGGATAGAGCCAGGGCGGCCAATGCGAAGGAGGCATGGAAAAAGGGTTTCAGAAAAGTTCGGAGGGTCATGGAATTACCTCGCGCCCTACGGCGAGATTCAGCTGCCCAGCAGCGGTGAGATAGGAACCGATCAGTTGCAGATAGGCGAGTTGGACGGCGCGATAGTCGCTTTGCGCGGTGAGCATGTCGATGAGTGACGCGCCGCCTTGCTGGTAGGAATAGGTGACAGTGTCGCGCACGCGTGTGGCTTGGTCCTTGTACTTTTCCTTGTAAGGCTTGAGGAGCACGACGACGCTCTCCACCTGCGCGTAGGCGGAATCCACATCGCTGAAGACCTGGGCGCGCGCGGCCTCGTCGGCCTGCTTGCTTTTGTCGATGTCGATGAGGGTACGTTGTTTTTCGCCCTGGTTGCGGTCGAAGATGCGCAGCGGGATGTTGATGCTGGCGCCGACCGTTTGGATTCCATTGGGGTTGTTGTTGGAGGAATTGTAGGTATACCAGGCGCTGAGGGTGGGATCGGTGGACCCGTTGGCGATGGCCAGCTTGTGGTTAGTCTGGGATTGCTGGATCGTCTGGAGGGCAGCCCGCAGGTCGGGTCGCGCATCGAGAGCGGCCTGGCGGAGGTCGTCAAGAGGCTTGAGGGAGTCGGTGAAGTCGAAGGGCCCGTCGACATCGAACAGCTCGACTGGGGTGCGCTCATTGAGCAACTGAAGGAGCTGAATTTTGGCAGTGCGCAGGTTGACCTTGGCGGACTGGATCTCTGTCTCGTACTGCACCCGCAGCAGTTCGATTCGATCGAGGTCGATCCGTGCGATGTCGCCTGCATTGAATCGATCGCGGGCGATCTGGATAACGTGGTCGTAGTATTCCAGGTCAGCTTTTGCCAGTTCGAGGATGGATTTCTGCTGAAGGGTGTTGACGAAGGCTGTGCGGAGCGTAAATTCGAGGGTGCGTTTCAAGTCCTCGTTTTGGGATTCGGCGATGGCGGTGCCCTGTTTTGCGCTTTCCCGGCGCAGTTCGCGCTTGCGGTCGCGTTCGTGCAAGTAACTGAGAGTGGGGACAACGTAGGTGCCGGCAAAAGGCTGCCAGACTCCGTTGTGAGGCACGATCTGGGTGCCATCCTCCGCGAGGGTGAACTGGGGGTTGGGTCGCAGGTAGGCCGTCGTCTCCTCGGCGCGCGCCTCGTCGACGCTGAGTGCGGCAGCTTTGAGGGAGGGGTTGGCGGCCTCAAACTTAGCTTTGACCTGCTCCCAGGAGAGGCTTTGCTGCGCGGGGCACAGAGTGGCCGCAAGCAAAAGCAGGGCGGTCGCCGGTGGGGCGGACCTAAAGGGGAATATTGGCTTCATACATATCCTTTGCGCCGTAATGTTGCGCGGCAGCCACAGGAAGGACAGGGATTTGACTGAGATGGAGTTGGAGCGGGAAGGATCAGGCCGCGGGTGGGGGGCGGTTCTGGATGGCGTCGAATGCGGGGTTGTCGACTGTGCGCAACGCCCGATTGGGGGGCGCGATCAATTCCTGGTAGTCAGATGCCACGCCAATGAAGGGGGATTCAGGAACAGAGCTCATTGCCGGAAAAAGAGAATGCGGGCAGGAGGCCAGGTGAGCGCGGCGCTGACAGGAGTCGGTCTCGGCCGGATTCTGCATTGACCAGAGGTCGTCGCTGACGGAAATCACCGGAAACAAGACGACGATGAGCATGACCAGGGCAATGAAAGGGGAGCGGCGGCGCGTGTGGCCGGGGCTCTCCTGCCGGAGCCAGAAGCACACGATTGCCAAGGCTAGCAGCGCCCAAACGGAATTGAGGAATAACTCCACGCTCATTGCCGATTCTACATGAGAGGAAAATCTGGAAGGGGCGCGGCGGAGCAGAGACTCCCTCCGGCTGCGCGGCTGCACCCACGGCGTTAGACGCGGTCTGGAGCAATCGGAGAGCAGTTCCGGGACACGAGAATCCGGCCGGAACCATCAGAAAGCGTTGTTCTTGCCCCTGGCGGGCCAGGTCGACCAGGTGAGGTTGCTTTCTCCCTTTTCCGCCGGCTGGACCGGACTTTATTTTGCCACGATTTTGCCGGCGATTCGGTCGTACTCTGCCTTGGAGACCACATGCCGTTTCAGCAAATCCCTGGAGTCGCTGAAGGGGCGGGCGGCAATGATTCTATGCGCTGTGGCGGCATTGATACCGGGTAGGGTCTCAAGCTGATCTTCAGTGGCGCGGTTGATGTTGAGAGGGCCTTTCTCCTTGAGGCCGTCAAAGACTCCCTGGGCTAAGGCCTTGGCGTCCTTGGTGGCGGTGGCGGTGGCTGCGGCCGTGTCTTGCCGAATGGCATCAGGGCTGCGGCTGGCGGGAGAGCAGCCGATGATTGCGATGAGAGCGAGGGTGCAGAGAAGGGTGCGCTTCATACGATGTTCGATGCGCAGGGGCGGGATGGGGGCTAGTGCTGCGACCGCGTGATTTCGTGCCTTGCGATGGAGGGCTGTGGTATCCCACCCAGCATTGGTACAACATCAAGCGGTCAGAGACCTAGTGCCGGGCGCGTCTTTGAATCAAAAGCAGCGAGTCGGCGCAGGCTTGGGTCGCGCAAGGACGCGTGGTGCTGTGGCGGTAGAGCAGACGGAATCTAAAGCGGGAAGAGGCTCTCTGAATCGGTTTTGGCTGCAACCAGGCGGCTGCGGGGGCGGGGCCCTCTCGGCTGAGGCGCGGCGAGAAGGGCGGCGATTTCGCGCAACTCCGCACGGGCATGGCCGATGACAGCGGCGACGGCGTCGTTGCGGCGACTGGGCGGGGCGGCCGCAGACGGCGCAGTGGCCTTGGGGGTACGGCGGTGGCCTGCTTCAAGGGCCTGACGGGCGCCGGACAACGTGTAGCCCTCACCGTGGACGAGGCGCTTGATTTCGAGAGCAAGCTCGACATCGCGACGGCGGTAGAGGCGCTGGCCGGTTCCGCTCTTGTTGGGCTTGAGCTGGGGAAACTCTGTTTCCCAAAAACGCAGGACGTAGGTTTCGAGGCCGCAGATACGGGCTACATCTCCGATTTTGAAGTAGAGGCGGTCGGGAATGGCGGGCGAGTCGACAGCGTGTTTTTTGGAGACCTGCAAAGCCATATTTCACCACAGGAGGGCGCGTTTGTCTCGCCTAAACGCCGCTCTCACCGCAGTATAGGCCACGGTTTGCACGGATGGTGACGCAAAATCGCCGATTTCTGGGGGGAGGGAGCCACGGGGAACAATCTGAGGTGGAGATTTTGGGTAGCGAGTCAGCGGGGTTGGGTGCGGCGGAGGGCTCCCATGTCTCATCCGCCGCGGCGGACGAGACATGGGGCACCCCGGCTCTTATTCAGGCTGGGGGCGGTGGACGGGGATGCGCGGCTGCGATTGGTGAGGAGCGGCGCGAAGGTACTGCTCTGGCCAGGTGGCCGGTTCGGAGAGTGCGGCCGCGGCATGGACCGGCCAGAAGGGATCGCGGAGCATTTCGCGGGCCAGCAGGACGAGGTCGGCCTCGCCGTTCTGGATGATGCGATTGGCCTGGGCGGGCTCGGTGATCATGCCGACGGCGGCGGTGGGGAGGTCGGCTTCTTTACGGATACGGGCGGCGAAGGGGACCTGGTAGCCGGGAGCGGCGGGGATTTTGGCGTAGGGAACCATTCCGCCTGACGAACAATCGATGAGGTCGACGCCGTGTTCGCGAAGGAGGCGGGCGAGCGGGACCGAATCGTCGATGGTCCAGCCACCCTCGGCCCAGTCGGAGGCGGAGATGCGGACGAAGAGCGGCAGGTGCGCGGGCCAGACGCGGCGCACGGCATCGATCACTTCGAGGAGCAGGCGGGTGCGGTTTTCGAAGCTGCCGCCGTAGGAGTCGGTGCGCTGGTTGGCGAGAGGCGACAGAAATTCGTGGAGCAAGTAGCCGTGGGCAGCGTGAATTTCAACCAGATCGAAGCCGGCAGTGAGGGCGCGCTCGGCACCCTGGGCGAAGGCCGCGATGACGGCGTCGATGCCGGACCGATCGAGGGCCTGGGGGACGGCGTAGTCGGGGGAGAACGCGATGGCGCTGGGAGCAACGGGTGTCCACGCGCCTTCTTCGGCGGTGAGCAGACGCTCGCCCGCGAAGGGCGGAGTCATGCTGCCTTTGCGGCCTGCGTGAGCAAGCTGAATGCCGGCGCGGGCGCCCTGGGAGTGGATGAATTGGACGATGCGCTGGAGGGCGGGGATGTGGTCGTCTTTCCAGATGCCGAGATCGCCGGAGGAGATGCGGCCTTCAGGGAGAACCGCGGAGGCCTCAAGAATGACGAGGCCAGCGCCGCCCTGGGCACGGCTGCCGAGATGGACGAGATGCCAATCGGTGGCAAAGCCGTCCTGCGAGGAGTACTCGCACATGGGAGAGACGCCGATGCGGTTAGGAAATGTGACGGAACGAAGCTGAAAGGGGGAAAAGAGACGATGGCTCATGTAGGGTGATTTGTCCTGTGGCCGGGGGTTATGGAAACGGCCTGCCCTTAGTAGATGAGGCAGGGGGGTGGACCGATGCACGGGTTCAGCGGAGAAGCTCTCAGGCATTGGTGGCAAGGGGAGCAAATTGATGGCGGAAGCATTCCCTCGGGGGCTAAAGCCGCGCCCTTTCAAAACATGGACGAGCCAGGTTTGTGGTCTCCCACCCTTGCCGCGATAAGGCCGCGTCAAGGATGGGGCACCCGGATTTGTTTTGGCAATGGAGCGCTGTGGCTTATTGTTTCTTGAGAACGGCGGTGCCTTTTTCGTCGGACATGATCATGCCTTCGAATTTGCGGAAGGAGAGCGCCTTGTCGGCAGGAATCTGGACCTGCCGGACGACGTATTCGCGTTCGTAGTGGAGTTGGTTGGCCTTGGCGGTCATGGCGGAGTGGTAGCTGGCAAAGTCGACGTCGATGTCGATGGGGTCAGGCATTTCATCCACGACGAAGCCGGGAGGGAGCGTGATGTCGTAGGTGTCACGCCAGCGGCCTGTGGCGTTGAGGTCGATGGGGATGGCGCGCGGCTTGTCGTTGAAGGCCTGGACATCGGAGCCGATCACACGCGGACGCACCAGCAGCAGGGGGCCGGCAGAGTGCGCGTACTGGGCGGCGGTGAGCTTGTAGTGGAGTTCGAGAGGCTTGTCGAGGTCGGGCGGCTGAACGAATTCGAAAGAGTTTACGACCGCGCCGGGGACGTCGTGCGCGATGGCGGTTTCCAATGCCTCGCGGCGCTCTTTCTCGTCGGAGTATTTGAGGGTGGTGCGGAGGTCAGCGCCTTGCGGGCCGGTATGGATGGTATCGACAGAGCCGGTGAGGGTGCCATCGGCGGCGAGGGTGAAGGCCCCTTTGCGCTCAGTGCCGTTGGCGTCAGGGCCGAGGACCGGAAGGGCGATGATCTGACTCGAAGGACCGGCAGCCAGCGTGCCGTAACAACCTTGCAGCGACGAACTCAGGTTGCCGACGGGAGTGCGCTCGTCAGTGGGGTCGAAGATGAGATAGCGGTTGCCATCCTTCGCTTTGACGATGGCCTTGAGGCGCGGGTCCTGAA
Source organism: Acidobacteriaceae bacterium (assembly GCA_003151435.1). GTDB lineage: Bacteria > Acidobacteriota > Terriglobia > Terriglobales > Acidobacteriaceae > Telmatobacter. The sequence goes on along the minus strand of PLXP01000143.1, from coordinate 18,463 downwards.
CGTCGGGCGGGAGCTCGATGGCTGTGATCATGTGGTCGCCGATGAGCGAGGGATCGTCGGGGTCGACGACGACGCGGCGGTGATCCAGCGGAACGTAGAAGGCGTGGATGCCGGCGACCTGGAGCATGGAGATGAGGAGGGTGGTCTTGTCTTTGCAATCGCCGTAGCGGTTGCGGAAGATGTCGGCGGCGTGGTTGGCCTGAAGACCGCCGATGCCGCGCATCACGATGAAGTAGCGGATGTCTTTCTGGATGGATTCGGTGATGCGGCTGAGCCTGGTGTAGAAGTCAGGAGCGCCGGCGATGAGCTGTTGGACCTTGGCGGTGATTTCGGGAGATGGGTCGGGGCGGTTGGCCTCCAGCGTTGTGACCCACTGGCCGATGGCGCGCCACTGGTTGTCCCGGCCTTCGACCGCGGCATCGCCCCATTGGACGGTCATGCGCTGGGCGAGGGCGGCCCATTCCGGAGCAGAAGGAATGTCGCGAAGAGTGAGGGCGGGTTGGTTCCTGATTTCCCAGCGCAAGTGGTTGGGAGCAATCTCAACCGGCTTGATGGCCTCGTGATTGTGCCATGAATCGGTGCGGACCCGGCCGGGAGGAAGGTCGATCTCGAGGGCTTCAAATGCGACGGGGATACCGCTCTGGAAGCCCCATATCTTTTCCTGGAGGTAGGGCTCCATGAGCTCTTCAGACTCGCAGACGATGGTGGCGCCGACATCCACGGCGGGAGGATGTGCAATGCGGGCCTTGCGGGTGGAGAGCATGATGGGGACATCGGTGTCGCCCCGGTCGGTGAAGTCGGTGTCCTGCGCCTGGTAATGTTTTTCGTCGGCAGCGATGGTCCAGACGCGGAAGTAGTTGACCTTTTCAGTCTCGTCGTAGCTGACTTCGCAGGTGTTGCCGCGGCCCTGGGGCTTGAGGACGCGAATGGCCTCGCGCTCGCGCTCGATGGCGCGGCCCTGCCCGTCAATGGTTTCGAGGTATTCGTCGAAGAGGATGACTGCGGGGGCGTCGCCGGCGTTGTCGGGGGTGTGGGTCTTGGCTGCGTCGAGTCCCCACTGGGGGATGGGCTGGCCCTTGGAGAACCAACTGGCGAATGCTGGATGACATGCGACGACGAGCAGTGCCGCAGCCGCGACACAGGCGGGGCGGGATGGCGACAAATGCGAGATGCCCATGTCAGTTTCCTTGTGCGACTTGGGTACGGGTGAGAACGAGTTGCTGCTGATCGGCGGTAGCGACCTTTTGATAGAAGTCGTGAAGCTCGGCATAATCCTTTGGATCGAGGAGGGTGTAGTTGTAGACCATGCTTCGGGAGATCTGGATGGCGCCGGTCATGTGGCTCGAGTAGATTTTCAGCATGGCGTGCTTGGGCCAGGTGAGAGTGTTGACCTGCGGTGTGCTCTCGATGCTGTAGCCGGTGGGGAGATGATAGGTGACGTCGTCATCATCCTTTTTGGGATAAAGGACGTCGATGGGGATGGTGCGCTTGTCCTCGGCAACGAAAGGGTGCTTGCTGTGGGACTCAAAGAAGAGGCCGGGCAAGAAGAAACGTTTGCCGGTGGAGGCGCCAAGGCCGCCGCTGACCTGCACAAAACCGATGAGGTTGTTGTTGTAGTCATCGAGCGCAAGGAAGTGGTCGAAGTCGGCCTGTACGCCATCGGGTAGATAAGCGCGCATGGACTCGTTGAACTGCTTCTTTACCTCTTCGGTATCGTTTTTGATGCTGAGCTGGCGCCAGCGGAGCGCCTCCTGGCCGGTCATCACGAAGCGGACTGTACCTTTGACGGAACCGTCGGTATCGACAGAGAGGTCGGCGATGCGTTGCACGGCGTTTTGCAAGAAAGTGTTGCTCGGAGTGACTGCATATCCATTGCCGGAGGAGGCGAGGCGCAGGCCGCCGGCGAGGGTGTGCTTCCAGTGGAGCAAGCCGAAGGGGCACATCTTCTGACCCGGATCGAGAAAGACCTCTTTGCCCCCGATGACAACGATGGCGATGTCGTCGTCGAGTTGAGAGGTGGAGAGATAGGTCGGATCGAACATAGCGCGACTGCGGTTGACGACCTGCATGGGGTAGGCCTGGAGGCCGGCGGCGCGGGCCAGGGCTACATAGAGGAGCGCGATTTCGTCGTCGTAGCCGCTTTTTTCCTTCCACACACCTTCGGCATCCTTGATGGCTTTCAGCTTCTCGTTTTTGCGTTCGGCTGCGGACTTCTGGCGGGTGAAGCTGGTGTTGTCGAGCTTCATGACGGCGTCGTAGAGCTTGCGAGCCTTCTGGTCTTCGGAATCGCCGGGGGCAACGATTTCAGCGACTGCCTGCTGCAGAGTCTTGCTGGGGTTGGCGAAGCGATTGGCTTCCTTGGCCCAGCGTTTGCCTTCGTTTTGCCAGAACTCGGCTCCGGTGGAGTAGTTGGTGTAGTAGAAGTCCACGCGCCAGTTGACGCTGTTGAGAGGAGGCATCCAGTCGTCATTGGGGATGGGCGGCACATCCGCGATGTCGAACGTGTAGTGGTTGACGGGGTCGTGGACCATTTTGGCATCGTTGCCGGCGTGCACTCCGTACATGAGCTTGTTGAGCACATCGCCGCGACTGTTCATGATTCCATCTGATTTGGAGGGGTTGAAGAAGTAGTGCGCCTTGTGAACGAAGTAGGGCTGCTGGATTTCCCAAATGGGCTCGGAAACGAGGTTGTCGTCGTAACGAAGCTGAAGGTAGTACTCGAGGATGCTGCCCACTTCAACGCTGGGAAGAGTAAAGACCGTGGTGTTGCGCTGGTAGCCGGCGGTCTTGACATCGACCAGGTCGGAGGGCTTGGTGGCGAGGGGAATGACGGTTCCGTCGGAATGGATGGTGCGGCCGCGAATGGCGGCAACCTTGAATGAGCGGACCTCATAGGGGATTCGGACCGTGGCCAGTTCTTTTCCCTTTTCGGTGAGGACTTTCACGCGTTCATAGTAGCTCTTGAAGTGGAGGGCATCGTCGGTGGTTTCCTGGCGAAAGAGGTAGACGGCGGCGGCTCCCGGGGCCTTGGGATCGGAGGTCATCTGGAGTTCTTCTTTGGTGGGCTCTTGAAACTGGGCGTGAAGAGCTGCAGGTGATGCGAGAGCAAAGAAGGCAAGAAGGGCCAGGAAGGTAGCTTTCCGCATGATATGTCCTTTTATAAGTAGGTAACTCGGAGTGTAGCGCGGTTCAGGGACAATAAGGAACCGTTATTTCGGTCATTCACGCTGTTGGACCGCAGGCTGGGAATCGACGCGAAGGCATGTATGGCTACGAATGCGGCGAGATTCGATTTGGGAAAGGGGAACACGGAGCGGGGATGGGTTTGAATGCTGCCGCGAGTCAATAGCTTTCGAATCAAGGAGCGGGAGGGGAGCTAGAGATTGGCAGCGGGATGGATGCCGGAGGATTCCAGGAGGGTGGCGACGAGAGCGAGTGGGAGGCCGACGACGTTGAAGTAGCAGCCTTCGATGCGGGGAATCCAGCGGGCGGCGCGGCCCTGGATGGCGTAGGCGCCGGCTTTGTCCATGGGTTCGCCGGTGGCGACGTAGGCGGCGATCTCCTCTTCGGAGAGGGTGAGGAAGCGGACGGCGGTGACTTCGGCGGCTACTTCAGTGAAATCGGCGGTGACCACGGCGACGCCGGTGATGACACGGTGGGTGCGGCCGGAGAGAAGGCGCAACATGCGGGCGGCGTCGGAGGGATCTGAGGGCTTGCCGAGGATGTGGTTGTCGAGGGTGACGGTGGTGTCGGCGCCGACCACCACCTGCGGTGGGGCCGACTCTTCGGACAAGAGATCGTGAAAGACGGCCTGAGCTTTTTCGCGGGCGAGGCGGGTGACGTAGGCGATGGGGTCTTCGTTGGGGAAGGGATCTTCAGGGATGTGCGCGGGGCGGACGGTGAAGGAGAAGCCGGCCTGAATGAGGAGTTCACGGCGGCGGGGGGAGGCGGAGGCCAGGACGAGCATATTGGGATTATTGCAGTATTCGGATTCGAGTAGATGAGGCTTCCAGCTTAGAGAATCTTCGTGGCATGGATTTCCGAATAAGCCAGGCAAGCCATTGCCACGATCATGAACCCAAATGTGAGCAAGAACCGAATAACGATCTTTCGGCGGACGGGGCTCTCCGGGTACCCGATCCGATGTACTTTCCAGGCAGGTGTCCACCAGAAGCGATTGAAGCGCGCTTCCGGTTCGAGAAGTCTGCTCTCAGCTACGAGTCTCCAGATGGCCTGTACAGTTCTGACGTAAAAGACCAGGGTGATTCCAAAACAGATGTAGAAGCCGATTTTCATCGTTCCAATTACCTTCCTTCGAGTGGATGATGAAGAACCTGGTGCTCACAGTTGACTCAGTGCACCAATGCCAACCTGCTGAAAGATAGTCAGATGGTGAGGCCAGTGTGGAGGCCAGCGGGGGTGGCGAGGCCCCAGGCCATGGCGGGGGTATTGTGGGCGAGGCCGAATCGGCCGTCAGGGCCGAGGAGAATGATGCCGCCGTGGCCTCCGAGACGGTTATAGAGGTAGGAGATGGCCTCGCGGGCGGCGATTTCGGGATGGGTTCCGGCGGCAACACGGTCGGTGGCCCATTTACCGAGGACGAGCTTCATGATGGGTTCGCCCCAGCCGGTGAGGGAGACGGCGGCGGCGAGATTGTCAGCATAGCAACCGCAGCCGATGAGCGAGGAGTCGCCGACGCGGCCGGGAGTCTTGTTGAGCGTGCCGCCTGTGGATGTGGCGGCGGCGAGGTCGCCGTGACCATCGAGCGCGACTGCGCCTACGGTGTCGTGCGAATCGGGCGTGAGAGATGCGGCGGGGGGATAGGCGGTTTCAGGGCTCTTGTCATCGTGGAGGCTGTGGCCGGAGAAGGTTTCGTCGGAGAGTCCGGCGGACTGGCGGGCCAGGGCGCGGGCCAGGCGTTCGCGTTCGCGGGGGAGGACGAGCTCCTGATTGTCAATGAGGGACATGCCGTGGGCGGCGGCGAACTGCTCGGCGCCGGCACCGACGAAATAGACGTGGGGACTCTGTTCGAGGACCAGGCGCGCGGCCCGGATGGGATTGCTGAGACGCTCGACACAGGCCACTCCGCCGGCTTTCATGCGGCCGCCATCCATGAGGAGCGCATCGAGTTGGACACGCCCGTCGGAGGTGAGGAAACTGCCCCGGCCAGCGTCGAAAGTGGGATCGTCTTCGAGCATGGTGACGGCGGCTTCAACGGCGTCGAGGGCGGATCCGCCGCGGGAGAGAATGGCGTGACCAGCCTCGAGGGCGTTGCGCACGCCGGCCTCGTGAGCGGCTGCGTCGGCGGCAGGAATGGCCCATGCGCCGCCATGGACGAGGAGGGTGGGGGCGTGTATGGCTGGGGATTTCACCTGCCTATCTTAGATCATTGACGGGGATCATTGACGGGCAGTGCGGTGGCCGGAGGCGGAGGGCGGACTTCTTCGAATGGGAGGAACCGATGTGGCAATCTATAACTTAGCGTTGGTTGATTTAGAAGGTGAGAGATAGAGACGAGTTGAATGTCAAATAGTCAAAACCGGCATTTTGTGGTTAGTGCGGGGAAATAGCATGAATTACCCGATCAATAGCTTTGCAGAGAATTTGATTGGAATTCGTTAAGCTAAGAACATTCATACGTAATCAACAAATAAGAAGGGAAGGGGAGAGATTCCTTTCCCGATTCTTTCGGACTCCTTTCCGCGGAGTTGCGCGTGGAGAGGTAGATCCCGGAGAGGTTCTGGGCGCATGTGTCCTATGCGATGCGGGGCTGAGTGCGACCGCGGCGACAACGATGTGCCGCCGGGAAGAAGCGGGCGTGATTGAGCGGGAGCGGCGATGGGGTGCAGGCGTTTCGGGACCGCTTGGAGATCGAGTTTCGGATGCGAATGAGCTGCGGTGGTCCGCAGGGCGGTGTTGGATGAGGCGCCGCATTCGAAGCATACAGAGAGGGGTGATTTCCGAAAGGGAGTCGCCTCTTTTTCTTTCTACGGGGAAGCGATGAGCCGTGGAGTGGCGGTCTGGGAATGGCGGATCAATGAACCGGACCAACAGCAAGAAGGCAGCGGGCGCCCAAAAGAAGCCAGTAAGCAAGGGCGCTGCGGGCCTCGGCAGAGCAGTTGATAGAAGGCTGAAAGATAACAGCGAGAAAATCGCGCTTGCGCTGGTGACTGGTGCAATGGAGGGAAACGTGAACGTCATACGATTCATTGTCCAGTTGGCCAATGAGGTGACGGAGAGCGAGGAGCCAGCGGCGAATCACCTTGCCGCGAGCCTGGCGAAGGCACTCGCGGCTGAGCCTGAATGGAAGGGCGAGAAGGCTGCCGCAGAGACGGCGGCAGCAAGCCGGTAGCGTGATGGCGGCGTTCAGCTTTACGAGCAGAGCAACCAAACCAACAGAAACAAGTTGTTGACGAATGGCCGTGCCCAAGTCATGCGGTGGAAGGATACCGCACGGCTTGGGCGCGGCCACGGACGCATGGTGCGTGCAAGATGGCTGCGACACGCGCGCAGGCGTTGCAAGTCGCTTTAGGGAGTTGAACTTCAAAGCATTCAATTCGTCCGGTGAAGAAGAAACCAAAGGAAAGAAGAGAGAAGAATGAAGCTCACGAAGACAGAATGGTCGCGCGTTGGCAAACGGCTGGAAGTGTGCCTGCTATGGGTGGCATTGAGCTGGATGGCGCATGCACAGGGGTTCAGCACGACGACCGTTCAGGGAACCGTGTACCTGGCGAACGGGCATCCGGGTGCGGGGACGTTGCAGGTGAGCTGGCCTTCGTTCACGACCGCTGCCAACCAGGCAGTGACCGCGGGCAGGACGATGATTGCAATCGGGACCGACGGGTACGTGAGCGTGAATCTTGCTCCGAACGTGAGCGCATCCCCGGCGGGGTTGTATTACACGGCGATCTACAGCTTGAGCGATGGAACGACGAGTACGGAGTATTGGGTCATTCCTGTTGCGGCACAGGTGAGCCTGGGGCAGGTGCGGGCGAAAGTGATGCCCGCGGCGCAGGCTGTGCAGGCGGTGAGCAAGACCTATGTGGACCAATCGATTCAGGAACTAACTCAAAGCTTGTTGACGGCGTCTGGCGGGAGTTTGACGGGGCCGCTCTACTTAAATGGCGATCCGCAGATCCCCACACAGGCGGCGGACAAGCATTATGTCGACTCGCAATTCAGCCAGGCAGTTCCGTTGAGCGGGGGGGTAATGAGCGGCCCGCTGACTGCTGTGAAGCTGGGCGGGGTGTACCAGGCGGATCAGGCTCAAGGTTCCGATTTTGGGTCAAAGCTGCAGTCATGCATCAATGGATTGGATGCGACTTATGGCGGCACGTGCGACGCGCGTAACTTCACCGGGAATGTGTCGCTGCCATCAGACCTGAGCATCTCGACAGCTAACGTGACGGTGCAGTTTCCGTGCGCCACGATCGCGACAAACCACCAAGTGATTGTGGCTGCGGGAACGCGGAATGTTACGTTCCACGGATGCGCGATGCGAGGGGCGAGTACGGCGAGCGGCAGCCAGGGCGGGACGGTGTTCCTTTACTCCGGCACGGGTGCGATGGTGCAGGTGGGAGACCCGACTTACGCAATGGACACGCCGGGCTTTCACATGGACAACGCGGTGATTAACACAACCGCGTCGAGCGTGTCGACCGCGCAGGGCATGGTAGCTTATCGCACGCAGGAACTGGACCTCGAGAACCTGTATTTTCTCGGCAACTCGAATCAGACGGGACTTACGCTGGATGGTACCGGCAATTACACGGGAGGAACTTTTCAGGACGATGAGTTTGGGGGATTTGGAACCGCTCTCAATGCGATTGGGCACCAGGCGGCGAATTCGGCGGCCACGGACTGGATGAATGCGAGCACGTTTGTGCGATTGCACATCAATTGTCCAACGAGCGGTGGGAGTCCGATGAGCGGGACATACGGGATCAACCTGCAGCAGGGAGATGGAAACACTTTTACCGGCGGGGATGTGGAGGGTTGTTCAACGGCCGTGCATCTGGGAGCGAACGCGCAGAACAACACGATTGTCGGCTTGCGGAACGAGAACTCGACGAACCAGGTGGTTGCGGACGCGGGCAGCTCGTATAACAACTGGATGACGGGCGGAACGATGTTCACGGGCCAACTGAAGGACAACGGGACGCGGAACAGCTTTCTGGACACGTTTCATCGCAGCTTCAACGGGATGAATGGCGACTGGTATGGCAGCCAGCAGGACGCTACGTTGACCAACCACTACCGCATCGGGATCGGAACCGGGAACGAGCGGGGGTTGCTGAATCGCTATCAGACGGACTCTGGATACCGTTGGACGACGGGACTGAGCGATGCGACCGCGGGTGAGCAGTTCTACCAGGTGCTGGACGAACTGAACAACGTCTACCGGCTGTCGATTGGCCAGTATAACAATGGTCAATCGGGCACGAATAACCAGACGGTGATCAATGCGGCAGGGGCAGGTGCAGTGGTGCTGAACGGTTCAGCCAACGCCGGCACGGGAGGCGTGGTGTTCGGGTCTGGCGGATCGAACGGAGCCACGGTGGCGACGATCAACAGTGCGGGCAATGCGCAGTTTAACGGGACGCTTCAAGTGGGCGGACCATCGACCTTCATCGGCTCGACGACGATCAAGAACCAAGCGGATGCGGAGGCCGACGCGTTTCTTTGGGCGGGCGCGACCGCCAGCCAGAAAGAATCGCTCATCTACAAAGACTGGAATGGAAGCAGCCAGTGGTACATGGTGAAGGACGCCAGCAATAACTGGGCTCTCAACTCAGCGCCAGGGGGACTGGATAGTTTCAAGGCGTACCAAAGCACAAACAGCGGCGATACGTATATCAACGCGAGCAATGCTGCCGGACATATACGGCTTAATTATGAATCCGGCTCGGGAGCCGAAACGGATATCTATTCCGGATCGAGTGCTGGTTTAGTTGCTGCATTTCTGAATCCTACGGCGATCAAGCTTCCCGGTCTTGCCTCGGGGACCGGGCATAACTGCCTTCAGATCGATAACTCCGGATATATCACGAACACCGGATCGAGTTGCGGGAGCGGCAGCCTCAACGGTACGGTGAATGCAGGAACCGCGGGGCAAGTGGCATACTACACCGGCAATGGGACGGCGATTGCGGGGACGTCGGCGGTTTCTGTTACGGCGGGAGGCACAGGAGCCACCACAGCTTCGGCAGCACTTGCAAATCTTGGAGGTCAATCTGCATTGCCAGGAGTCGTCTCCGACGGCGCCACCGGGGTGAAGGTGGATGGCAACGTCGCGGCTGGCACAGCGATAACTGCGCCAAACATCGCTGGCTCTGCATATGCTAGTCAATTTGCCACAGGTGGGACGGGGACTCCCAGCAGCCCTTGGACATCTGCAAGCGGCACAGGTGGTATACAGGAAGCCATCAATAGCCTGCCGGTTACGACGGGCAACGCGGCAGCCCGCACGGTATACATCTCATCCGGCTATTACCTCATCACCGCGAATATTTTGATTACTACGCCAGTAACCCTCCGTGGTGCGGGGGGGGACAGCGTTTTATATGTCTCATCTTCACTAGGCTCTACGACGGACGTGATAAATGTCACCCCCACGTCTTCCGCAGAGATGAAGGGCATCACCCTTGAGGACTTCGCTATTATCCCTCAATCAGGAACGCCGGGGAGATACGGAATTAACCTTGACGGATCAAACAATGTAATTGTGGATGGCCTGATACGGCATGTGAACATCCGGCAACTCGGGAGCAATGGTGTGTATGTCTATTCCAGCGGCCCGAGCGCATGGTACGGCACCCCATCTCACTTCACGATTGAAGAGTCGGCCATATTCGGCGGTATCTCATGTACCACTTGCGGCGATAACATTCTAGTCAAGCATAATCTGATAGGTGGGACCGGCACCAACACCTTTGATTTTGTCTCAGGTGGGACTAGCTTTGTGCTTGAAGGCAATCTCATTACCCTCTCTGGGGGAACGCGCTTTGGCGGGGCGATTCAAGCAACATCCTTGCAAATCCAGAACAATGAGTTTGAGACAGAACCGGGGTTCACCGGGTCAAACAGTTCTGTTCTTGATTTAGATGGGCCCGTGTACGCTGGTTCTGTCTCAGGAAACTCTTTTCAGGTTGTAAACGGCATCACTGCGAATGGGTTGCGCCTGAATAACACAGTGGGGGTTACGGTTGAACACAACAACTTTATGCGCGGCGCAACGACATCCAGCGACATCCTTGCTACCTCTACCTCTGCCCACAACCACATCGGCGTGAACTATTGGGTCAACGGACCACCTTATACCTCGATGTTCAACGATTCTGGATCAGGTAATGTGTTCTACCCCGATTACAGTGCCGTAACTGGCTATGCCGGACCTCTCTTAGGTAATAACACGGCAATTAACGCTATTGATGGCTCCGGGGCTGTGCATCCGTTGTTAAAAGTTGATAGTTCAAGCTACGTGTATTACTACGGCAATGCTGGCGTTCGTATAGTAGAAAGCATACCCGGCGCGAACTATTGGTTTGATGGCAGTGCCAACGGTCAAATCTTCATGGCGACCGGGACGTATACCGTCGGTACTCAGCCGTCGCAGGTCGCACAATCGGCATCTTACGCCGCCTTCTATAACATTGCACTGTCACAGATGCTGATGTCCCGCACATTGCCGACAGTGGGCAGCGGGTTTGGGACGGGCGCATTCGTCGCTGCTGGCAACGGTACGGCGGTCTTTACCGTAAACGTGGGCACCGGAGGGACGGCCACAAGCGGAGTCATTTCATTACCCACGGCGGCACAGGGGTGGGGTTGTACTTGTGCAGACACATCCACAACGTCAGCCACGGTTTTTATGACCAAGCAGACAGCCTCGTCAACCACCAGTTGCACGGTCGGTAACTTCAATACGAGTGGTGTGGCGGCAGCGTGGGCGTCAGCTGATTACCTCTCCTGCAAGGCGTTGGCATACTAGCAACGTGGTTGATGGCACAGCGGTGCCTGCGTGATGGCGAATGTCAATCTGACAGGACAAACGGCAACGATTGCCGAGTTCTCCTTCTACACAGTTCCATCAGGCGCAAGCCTGAAAAGCCCGCAGTGATTTTCTCGACTTGCGGGACGGCTGAACAGGCTGCGGAAAACGGCCTTTTTTCGCGTTCAATCGGCGAAAAACATTCCTCCGGGGCCAAAGCCCGCATGGATTCTTTTGGCTTTAGGCGGGGGTTGAAACCCCCGCCTCCCTCCGGATTTGGTTTTTCCGCAGCTTGTGAAGCCGTGCCCTTTCAAAGCGGTTAAATGATCATGTGTATGGCGGACACCATTCGTGTCGCTATCGGCACGAGGATATGCGGCAAGACCCCAACTCGGGAGAAGGTACGGCGTGCGCGTGCCGGACAGGCCGGCGAACCTCACCGGAGCATTCTGATCGAGCCAAGTCAGTTGAGGTTGCGCTGAGACGAACTGCTGTCTAGCTGTCTTAGTACTACAGTTGTATTTGCTCCGAAGGCTTCGATCCGGGCCTAAAGGCCCCGAGATTTGGCCTGTTTTCAGGGGGTTAAAACCCCCTGCTCCCTCCGCAACCGCCATCTGCAACTGGAGTCTTAGGCTGGCAACGCTCGTGTTCGGACGGGCGGGCGAACGATGTCTCCACGACCCAGGGATGCGGCCGAGGTCACGCAACTTGAAGCCAATTTATCGAGTGGCGATGGGGGATGGGATCGGGGGGGGCGTGGCAGGAGCGGAACGTGCGGGAGTGATTGAGGCGCAGGAACTGTGTGTGTCCTGGGAGGACATGGACAGGGAGGAACTGGAGCGCTTTGGGCGGATTCTGGACAGTCGTCCGGAGACGCTGCGAGGTCAAACGGTGGGGATGGCGCTGGCGGAGGCGCTGCTGCGGGTGAGGACGCGGGAGGGGCTGACGGCGCCTCTCGGGGCGAATGCCGTGCAACGGGCGTTTGAGCGGCGGCGGGGCCAGCGCAACATTGTGCTGAAGGCGCGGCAACTGGGATTGACGACGTGGGCAGCGGCGCGTTTTTTTCTGAAGACCATTACCCAGCCTGGAACGCTGACGCTGGAGGTGGCGCATACGCAGGAGGCTGCAGAGGAGATCTTCAGGATCGTGCATCGTTTTCTGGACTGGCTGCCGGAGGAACTGCGCGAGGGGCCATTGCGGACTTCGCGGGCGAATGCGCGGCAGATTGTGTTTCCGGAGATGGATGCGCAGTACCGGGTGGTTTCGGCGGGGGAGCGGAATGCGGGGCGAGGGCTGACGGTGCAGAACCTGCACTGCTCGGAACTGGCGCGGTGGCCGGGCGATCCAGCGGAGACATTGGCTGGATTGCGGGCGGCGATGGCGCCAGGGGCGGAGCTGATTCTGGAGTCGACGCCGGACGGGGTGGGCGGATGCTTCTATGACGAGTGGCAGAAGGCCGGCGAGACGGGGATGGTGCGGCACTTCTTTCCGTGGTGGATGGAGCGGCGCTATCGGACGGCGGCGGTGGACGAGGCAAGCCTGAGCGAGGAAGAGCGCGAACTGGTGGCGCGGCAGGGGCTGGATCGGGAGCAGATCGGATTTCGGCGGGAGATTCGGGCGAATTTTCGCGGGTTGGCGCGGCAGGAGTATGCCGAAGACGAGGAGAGCTGCTTCAGGGCCAGCGGAGATTCGGTGTTTGAGCTGGCGGCGGTGGAGGCGCGGTTGAACGATGCGCCGGAGCCGATTGAGCGGCGACGGAATGGAGAGCTGGAGGTTTGGCTTCCGCCGTTGAAGGGCAAGGAGTATGTGGTGGCGGTGGATCCGGCGGGCGGCGGGAGCGAAGGGGACTACTCGGCGGCCGAGGTGCTGGAACTGGAGACGGGGTTGCAGTGCGCGGAGTTTGCGGGGCATGTGGGCGGACTGGAACTGGCGAAGGTGATTACGGACCTGGCGAAGGAATACAACCAGGCGTGGCTGGTGGTGGAGAGAAACAACCACGGCAGCGGCGTGCTGGCTTTGGCGGAGACGGTGTGCGGGTATAAGCGCATCTATCGGCAAGCGGGGCAGGCGGGGTGGCTGACGACTTCGATCAGCCGGCCGGCGGTGTTGTCCCGTTTGGATGCGGGGCTGGTGGAGCAGCCGGAACGGTTTATGAGCCGGCGGCTGCTGGGGGAGTGCAGGAGTTTTGTGCGCCTGGCGAACGGAAGTACGGGAGCGCGGTCGGGGACGCATGACGATCGGGTGATGGCGATGGCGATTGGGCTGGCGGCGCGGGCGGAGATGCTGAAAAGCAGCTTCTAGCTTCGAACTTTAAGCCAAAAGCCATCAGCCGTCAGCCAAAAAGCTAAAAGCTTTGAGGCTCTGCTTCGGCAGGTGCGCGGTGACTTGCGACGGAAAGAGCCGAGAAGCTGACGGCTGAAGGCTGAAGGCTGTTTTTATCCATTTGCAGAGAATTACTGCGGATGCGGATAGAATTCGATTAAGGATCAGGAAAAGGCGGGAGCGGGCTTGGCGGTTCTGGCGGTGCAGCATATCCGGCGGATGCGGGGTGGTGCGCAGGGCCAGTTGATGCTGGGCGCGGACGGCCACATTTACGTCGTAAAGTTCCAGAACAATCCGCAGCATATGCGGGTGTTGGCGAACGAACTGCTGGCATCGCGATTGGCTGCCGCGGCAGGGCTGACGGCGCCGGAAGCCGAGCTGGTGGAGGTGACGAGCTGGCTGGTGGAGAATACGCCGGAGCTCGAGATCGACATGGGCAGGACGCGGGTGCGATGCCAGGCGGGGCTGCAGTTCGGATCGCGGTTCGTGGGCGGGCTGATGCCGGGCCAGGTGGTGGATTACCTGCCGGAGGAACAGCTTTCCGAAGTGAAGAACCTGGATGAGTTTGCCGGCATCCTGGCGCTGGACAAGTGGACCGGGAACGCGAACGGTCGGCAGGCGGTGTTTGCGCGGAAGCAGCGGGAGCGGCGGTATCGGGCGGTGTTCATCGACTATGGATACTGCTTTCATGCGGGGGATTGGACCTTTGAAGACAATCCGCTGCGGGGGGTCTACTACCGCAACGATGTGTATCGCGGGATTACGGGGTGGGAGTCGTTTGAGCCCTGGCTGACGCGGCTGGAGACGATGGCGGAAGACACGGTGTGGGCCGCGGCGAACGAGGTTCCGCCGGAGTGGTACGGCGGCGACCTGTCGGAGATGGAAGCGCTGGTGGAGAAGCTGCTGGCGCGGCGGAGCCGGATTCGGGAGCTGATTGAGGGATTCGGGAGGTCGGACCGGGAGCCGTTTCCGAAATGGGGAGAGGAAGGAAAAAATGTGGAGAGTGGCTGGAAGGATGCAAGATGGGGGTCTAGCATCGTGGGAAGAGTGAACTAGTGGGGCGCCTGGCATGAGCGGTGGAGACGGGCGGCGGACGTGTGAATTCCAACTGCTCCGGTATGTGCCGGACGCGGTGCGGAACGAGTATGTGCATATCGGGGTGATCCTGCGGGAGCAGGGCAGCCACGCGCCGGCCGAAGTGCGCTTTACGCGCGACTGGCGGCGGGTGCGCTGCCTCGATCCGGAGGCCGATACCGCGCTGCTGGAAGGCATGGAGAGCGAGTTGCGGAAGCGGTTCCAGGAAGAGCCGGAAGGAAAGCTGATGCGGCTGCTGGACGAATCGCTTTCGCTGAGCGTGCAGATTACCGCGCCCAAGGCGTACCTGGCGGAGAGTCTTCCGGCGGGAATGGAAGAGCTGATGCGGCTGTATGTGGAGCCGCCGCCGCGGGAACGTGTGCCGCGGCTGAGGGGCAGGGCGGCGATCCAGGCGACGATGCGGGGCGAGTTTGAACGGGCCGGCGTGTGGGACTTGTTGCGCAAGCATATTGCGGCGTCGGATTACACGCGGGCGGGCGATCCGCTGCGGATCGATGTGGGATATCGGCCCAATGGCGTGAGCCACCCCACGGACAGGGACCCGTCCGCGGGGGCCCCGTTGATCCGCATGTTTCACGCGGTGAGCCTGGAGCCTGGTGTGGAGATGGCCAAGGTGCTGGCGTTTTCGGCGGCGGGACTGAGGGCCGGTGTGGAACGGGTGGAGAAGGCGCAACTGGAGCTGACCGCGGTGATTGAGCCGGCGGCCAAGGTAGGCGCGACGGACGACGAGCCGGAACGGCTGGAGATGTATCGGTTTGGCGTGGAGACGATGGAGGAGCACCAGATTCGGGTGCTGACGACGTCGGACATGGGCCGGGTGGCGGAGACGGCGCGGCGGGAACTGAGAGTTTGAGAAACAGTTCTCAGTTCTCAGTTGTCAGTTCTCAGTGATCGGTTGTCAGTTTACCTATCTGGAAGCTCAGTGTTTTCGAACTTTGCGGGAGTTAAGAGCGGTTAAATATTGAAATACGCTTTGTCCTCAGCGATTACTGACAACTGAGAACTGACAACTGATCACTGCATTCAAGGCATGGCCCTTCGCGGGTTGTGCCTTTTTGTTTTTTGGGGTGGCGAAGAAGGAAGGTGCGCGTGAAGGTGGGAGAGCAGTTGCGTGAGATCTGGCGGCAAGCGACCGGGGGCTCGGGGCGGCAAGCCGATGTTGCCGCAAGTGCGGCGGAAGCTGAGCGCAAGACCCTGGCCATGCCTGCGGTTCTGAGCCCGGTGCAGTTTCCGGGGCGGCTGCTGCCCAAGCCGACTCCGGTGAATCTGCGGCGGTTTGCGGAGACGCCGGTGGTGCGAAGGGCGATCAATGTGATCAAGGACCGCATTGCGGCCATGGACTGGCAGATACGGGTGCGTCGCGGAGTCCGGCCAGGGGACGTGGCGTATGCGGAGCGCAAGCTGCGCGCACTGCGGCGGATGCTGGAAGAGCCGAACGCGGTGGACAGCTTTCGAACCTTGATTGAGCAGGTGATCGAGGACGCATTGACCGGGGGGTACGGGGCAATCGAGATGGAGCCCACCGGCGATGCGGAACGGCCGGCGATGTTGTGGGCGGTGGATGGTGCGTCGATCCGGATCAATGGCCGGTGGGACGGACAGGGAGACACGCCGCGTTATGCGCAGGCGCTGGCGGGCCAACTGGAGTCGAGCGCCGTGGATTTGCGCGACGACCAGTTGATGTACATCCGGATGAATCCGCGCAGCTTTACGCCCTTCGGGCTGGGGCCACTGGAGGTGGCGTTCGAAACGGTGAACCAGTTCCTGTGCGCGCATCGGTTTGCGGGGAAGCTGGCTGCGAATTCAGTGGCGCAATATGCGCTGTGGCTGAATGAGGCGACCCCAACGCAGCATGACCGGCTGATTCGCTGGTGGCAGGATGAGATCGAGGGAACGGGGCGCGTGCCACTGCTGTCGACGGAGCAGAAGCCGGAGGTGTTGCGGTTTGCGCAAGGCACGGATGCGGACTTGCGGCTGGCCTGGCAGGAGTTTTTGATTCGGATGGTGGCGAACGCTTTCGGGCTCCCGCCGCTGCTGCTGGGGATCGAAGGCGACGTCAACCGGTCGACGGCCGGCGAGCTGGCGGACGAGGCGTTTCGCGGGGCGATTTTGCCTTTGGCGCAACTGCTGGCTGGACATCTGACCAGGGACCTCTTCGGAAAGTGCATTGGCTGGCGCGAGTTTGAATTCGTCTTCAACGACCTGAATGCACGGGACGAGGAGACGGAACTGGCGGTACAGGTGCAACTGCTGAAAGCCGGCGTTTTGACCGTGAACGAGGTGCGTGCCATGCGGGGGCTGGGGCCGCTGCTGCGGGATGGAGCAGAGCTTCCGATTCAGCAAGTCAGCGAGTTAGCAAGTAACGAGTCAGCAAGTTAGCGAGTTAGCAAGTCAGCGAGTCAGCGGTCAAAAGAGGGCGGGGAGCGCATGCGATTGGAAGCGATGGCGGTAAAGATTCCTCATGTGGATGGGCATCCTAACCGGGTGGCGTTCGAAGGGGTGTTGACGGTGGTGAATGCGCCCAGCGACAAGGCGCCGGCGGGAGCGCGGGGGCACCGGGTGATGCTGACCCGGGAAGCTGCGGAAAAGGCGCTGCCCTCGTTGCTGGGGATGGCCGTGGATTATCGGCCGGGGTGGGATGGGCACGACGCGAGGTGCAAGATCGGGCTGCTGACGGAGGCGGATCTGATTGGGCAGAAGCTGGTAGTGCGCGGATATCTGTATGCGCGGGATTTTCCGGAGGCGGCGGAGGAGATCGTGGCCCAGGCTCCGGAAGCGATGGGCATGAGTTATGAGCTAGCTGACGCGCGCGTCGAAGACATGCGGGCGGAGATCTGGAAGCTGACCCGCGTGACGTTTACAGGCGCGGCGATTCTGCTGAGGGAGAAGGCGGCTTACAGGGCGACCAGCTTCAGGATGGCGAGTTAGACAGTTAGCAGGTCAGCGAGTTAGCACGAGGCTCCGCGATATGCGGGGCTTTTTTGTTAGCGAGTTAGCGGAGTTTGTTTGAGAATTCAAGCCAAAGGAAGGGACGAATGGAAAACGAAAAGCGAGAGGTGGCGGAGCGGCTGGAAGCTGCGACGACTCTGCTGGAGAGAACGCTGAGCTGGCTGGAAGAGAGGCAGAGCGCACTTTCCGGCGAGGTCGAGAAGATTTCGGCGACGGTGGAGCAGAGCCGCCGTGAGGAAGAGCTGGCGGAGAAGCTGGCAATGGCCGAGCGGGAGTTGGCTGAGTTGAAGGCTGCTGCCACTCCGTCGGTATTGAATGCACTGCGCAAAACGGTGCCTGCGGCGACTTCAGAAATGTTGGCGAAACACGGCATCGGCGATGGCCCTGTGGACGTGCGCACTCTGGATGCGGCACTGGCCGGGCTGAGCCTGGAACAGCGGATTGCGGTAAAGAGCCAACTGCTGCGTGCGGGTGCAATCGGTTAGAAGCAGCTTTCAGCTTCTAGCTACTAGCTTCTAGCTAAAAGCTTTCTGGACACTCGGCCGGCAGTTTTTTGCGGCAGGCCGAGAACATACGGCAGGAAATCGCTTCGGGGTGTCAGGAAGAGCCCGGAGTGAATTCTCCCGGAGACATGCGGGAATTACCGCTCAGTTGGAAGATCCAATCGCTGGAAGCTAGTAGCCAGGAGCTTTCTTCTGAGCAACGAAAGGCCCCTTTGGAGGGGCGGAAAGAGCCTATGAACGCAACCTTTGCAGACATTCATGCCGCAGCGGATTTTATCGGGCCGGGCGCCGTTGAGGTTCCGCTGTACCAGACCGAGATCTTCGACATCTGCCGGCGCTCGAGTCCTTTCGGGCAGCGCATCAAGCAGGTTCCGGCGACCGGTCATCCGTCGCGGTTTTTCGAAGAGACGGCAATTCCCAATCCAGGTTCGGCCGGATTTGTGAACCCACGCAGCATCGTGGCACCGGTGGTAAGCCCGACGCGCGTGGAGCGGAGCGTGCCGCTGAAGGCGATCGTCTCGCAGATCAATTACAACCTGTTCGACATCGAACTGGGACAACAGCAGCAGCAGTTCGCCTATCTGCAGGCCAAAGACCTGGTGGA
>PLXP01000140.1 GCA_003151435.1 Acidobacteriaceae bacterium | reverse complement strand
CCAAGTGGATCGAAGAGTCCGACATTCAATATGCCATGAACGAATCGGACGCCTACGCCCTCGAAGAGGCGCTGCAACTGAAGGAGAAACACGGCGGCGAGGTCATCGTCCTCTCCGCCGGCCCCGAGCGCGTCGGCGCCACCATCCGCGAAGCGCTCGCCAAGGGCGCCGATCGCGCCATTCACGTCGACTGCAACGACCTGGGCCAACGAGACGCCCTGGGAGTGGCGAAGCTGCTGGCCGAGGCCGTCAAGCCCGAAAGCCCCGACCTCGTCCTCACCGGCCTTCAGTCCGACGATCTCGGTCTCGGCCAGACCGGCGTCATCATCGCGGAACTGCTCGGCCTGCCGCACGCATCCCTTATCCTGCACGTGGAAAAAACCGGCTCCGGTCTCACGGTGAAGCGCGAGTTGGAAGGCGGCTGGTTCCAGAACATCGAGCTGCCCACGCCCGCCGTCCTCACCATTCAATCCGGCGGCAACAAGCTGCGTTACGCCACGCTCATGGGCATCAAGCGCGCCAAGACCAAGGAGATGCGCCGCCTGACCGCCGCTGAACTTGGCGTCGACGGCTCTCCGGTTGCCGTGCTTGAGGGTGTAGCGCTGCCGCAGAAACAGCGGTCCACACAGATCCTGTCCGGCACGGCTAAGGAAGCCGCTGCGGCATTGGTCGAGAAACTGAAGTTCGAGGTGCGCGTCCTATGAGCGGCATTTGGGTTGTTTTGGAAGAACGGGAAGGCCGCATTGGCCGCATCAGTTGGGAAGCGGTGGCCGCCGGCCAACGTCTGGCATCGCAAACAGGAATGCCCGTGAGCGCCGTGGTCATCGGCGCATCCACAGAGGCGCAGGCCGTTGAAGCCTCCGCCAAAGCCCTCGCCAAAGTGGTGCGCGTGGAGCACCGGCTGCTGGCCCAGTACACCGCCGACGGATTCACGCTTGCCCTGCACCAGTTCATCGAGCAGGAACGCCCCGCGCACGTGGTCTTTCCGCATACCTACCAGGTGCGCGACTACGCGCCCGCACTCGCCGCGCGTTTAGGCGAGGTGCTCATCGGCGACGTGATCGGCTTCGGCGATGGCCCCGAGTTCACGCGCCAGCTAATGCAGGGCCGCCTCGCAGGCAATTATCGCCACCTGGGCGACGGCCCCTGCTTCGTCTCCGTGCAGGCCGGTGCATTTCGTGCCGATGCGGTTGAAGCCGGGAAGGCGGAGATCACCACGTTCGCACCCACCCTCGAGCCCGCGCAGATTCGCACTAAACCCAGTGAACCATTCCGCGGCTCGGCACAGACAGTCGACCTTGGCTCCGCGCAACTCATCGTCAGCGTCGGGCGCGGAATCAAAGACGCTGAAAACCTGCCCATCGTCCGGGCGCTCGCCACCGCACTCGGCGCGGAGATCGCCGCATCGCGGCCCATCTGCGACAACGGCTGGCTGCCGATGGAGCGCCAGGTGGGCAGTTCCGGCCAGACCGTTTCGCCCAAGCTCTACCTCGCGGTGGGCATCTCGGGCGCCATTCAGCATGTTGTCGGCATGAAGGGCTCGCAGTGCATCGTCGCCATCAACAAGGATCCCGAAGCACCCATCTTCGAAGTGGCCGATTACGGCATCGTAGGCGATCTCTTTGAAGTGGTGCCCGCGCTCACTGAGGCGGTGAAAGCGGCCAAACAATAGTCCCGAAGAACCAAAGCTCAGCCCCGCCAACTTTCAATTGCTGGGGATGCACTCGCTTGGTTTGCGCCCGTGTGGGGTCAGGCGCTATCGTTCGTTTTTCGCAAGAATGGATGGGGGACGGGGATGTTTCTTCCTGAAACGTACCAGGCGGCACTTTTTCTGATGATTCTGAGCATGTTGTGCTGGGGTTCGTGGGCCAACACGCTCAAGCTTTGCCCGCGTTTCCGCTTCCAGCTTTTCTATTGGGATTACGCGATCGGCCTCGCTGCCGGAGCCATCCTTTGGGGACTCACTGCGGGCAGCATGGGCCACACCGGTCAGCCGTTTCTCTCCGCCGTGATGCAGACCCCCCTCCATGCCATGTTGTGGGCCATCTGCGGAGGCGCAATCTTCAACGTCGCCAACCTGCTGCTCGTTGCCGCCATCGACGTTGCCGGCCTGGCTGTCGCGTTCCCCGTAGGCATCGGGCTTGCGTTGATCGTCGGTGCGGTGTCCAGCTACCTGGTCAGCCCCGCGGCCAATCCCCTGCTCCTCTTCGGAGGCGTCGCTCTCGTCACGGTAGCCATCGTGCTTGACGCCGCGGCCTATCGCCGACGCGAAAGCGAAGCCAAAGCGACCACCACGCGCGGCATTGTGCTCAGCCTCGTCGCAGGCGTTCTGATGGGCACTTTTTATCCTCTGGTTGCGCACGCAATGGCCGGCACGCCCGGCGTCTCCGGTCCCGGCCCCTACGCCGTCGCATTCTTCTTTGCTATCGGCGTGCTGCTTTCCACGGTGCCCGCAAACCTGCTGCTTATGGCCAAACCGCTCGACGGCAAACCCCCGGTGGACGGTTCCGACTACGGGCGTGCACCGTTTGGCTGGCATTTGGCCGGCGTGCTGGGCGGAGCCATCTGGTGCACGGGCGCCGTCGCCAACTTTGTCGCATCGCAAGCCCATGTCAGCATCGGCCCCGCGGTCTCCTACTCCATCGGCCAGGGAGCCACCATGATTTCGGCATGTTGGGGTGTCTTCGTATGGCGCGAATTTGCCGGCGCTCCGCGCGCTGCCAAGCTTCTCCTGCTTTTCATGTTCATCTTCTTCGCGTTGGGGCTCTATTCTGTGGCTCTTGCGCCGCTCTACTAACTTCGAGGCGTAGCCCCATGACCACCGCTCGCAAGCCCATCGTCGTTGTCGGCAGCATCAACATGGATCTCGTCGCCCGCACTCCGCGCATTGCGCTTGCCGGCGAAACCCTCATCGGCTCAGGGTTTGAAACCACGCCCGGCGGCAAAGGCGCCAACCAGGCCGTCGCCGTCGCCCGGCTCGGCTATCCCATCGCAATGGTGGGCATGGTGGGCGAAGATGTATTCGGCCAGGCCCTGCTCGACAATCTCACTGAGGCCGCCGTCGATGCGTCGGCTGTAGAGCGGGTCTCCGGCCCCTCCGGCGTCGCGCAGATCCAGGTGGCCGATAACGCCGAAAATAGCATCGTCGTTGTCTCCGGCTCCAACGGCAAAGTCACTCCCGCCTTCATCGATCGCCACGCGGATCTGATTCGCTCCGCAGGCATGGTCCTCTGCCAGCTCGAGCTTCCGATGGAAACCATCAGCCACACACTGGAGTTATGCGCCGCCGCGGGCGTTCCGGTCATGCTTGACCCCGCGCCCGCCGCGCCGCTGCCTCAATCCGCATGCTTGCAAGTCACTTGGTTCACACCCAACGAAACCGAGGCTGCCTTCTATTTGCATAACAACTCCGGATCTGAGGAAGCCGCACGCGAATTGCTCGCCAAGGGCCTCAAAGGCGTGGTGCTCAAGCGCGGCGCTGAAGGAGCTTACGTCGCTGTCGCCGGCGGCAAGGACGAGGGCGTACGCGCATTTCCTGTCAACGCCATCGACACCGTCGGTGCGGGAGACTGCTTCAACGGCGCGTTTGCCGTGGCGCTCCTCGAAGGAAACAATCCGTGGGATGCGGCCCAATTCGCCTCCGCGGCCGCCGCCATCTCCGTCACGCGTCGAGGTGCACAGGCATCCATGCCATCGCGGGCCGAGGTGGACGATTTCCTGGCGAAGCACCNNCGGCCTCATGCTTCGTACCATCTGCCTTGGCTTCTTTTGCGGTGCGCTGGCGCTTGGCGCAGCCGCGCAAGACACGCTCTTCGGTTCCCGAGGACAACAGATTCCCGCGCCCGACTGCATGAACCTGCACAACGCGTGGGAAGGAGCGCAGGTCACCTGCACGCCCTTCACTCACGATCGCTGGCTGCGCGACCTGCAACACTGGCGCGCCGAACGTCGCATCCGCATCGCCTACGATGGCTCCCGTTACGACCTCCCCGAATTCCGCTGGACCCGATCGAGTTTCATCCAGCCGCAGATGATGGTCCACGACCGCTACTTTTACGACCCCGTAGCCGGCCGCTACACCGTTGACCGCTATCTCGACGACCTCGAAAAACGCTATGGCGGCATTGATGCGGTGCTGGTCTGGGCTACCTACCCCAACATGGGAATCGATGATCGCAACCAGCTCGAGATGGTTGAGTCCATGCCGGGCGGCGTTGAAGGCGTGCGCCAAATGGTCGCCGACTTTCACCGTCGCGGCGTGCGCGTTCTGTTCCCCATGATGATGTGGGACGAAGGAACACACGCGCCCTCGCAATCGTGGCCCGACGCCATCGCCGCGCTCATGAAGCAGACTGGCGCCGACGGCATCAACGGCGACACGCAGGATGGCGTGCCACTGGGCTTCTCGCTCGCGGCAGAGAAGATCGGCCATCCGCTCGTCTTTCAGCCGGAAGGCAGCCCCAGCGACGAGGCCCTCGCGTGGAACGTGATGAACTGGGGCCAGTACAGCTTTCCCTTCCTCCCCATGGTCGACAAGTACAAGTGGCTGGAGCCGCGCCACATGGTCAACATCAGCGACCGCTGGAACCTGGACAAGACCAGCGACCTGCAATTCGCCTTCTTCAACGGCGTAGGCTGGGAGAGCTGGGAGAACATCTGGGGCATCTGGAACGGCATTACGCCGCGCGACGCCGAAGCCACACGCCGCGTCGCTGCCATCGAGCGCGCAGTGGCGCCGTTTCTCGCCAGCCCCGATTGGGAGCCGCTCTATCCCATGCGCAACTTCGGGGTCTATGCCAGCCGCTGGCCTCTCGAAAAACAGACCGTGTGGACCATCGTCAATCGCACCGACTACAACATTGCCGGCCGCCAGATGGATGTGTTCGTCAAGCCGGGTATGGGTATGCGCTACTTCGACCTGTATCACGGCGTGGAATTGAAGCCGGACGTTGAAGGCCCAGTCGGCGTGCTGAGCCTTGACATTGAACCCAACGGCTACGGCGCCATTCTTGAAACGCCCGATGAACCCACCGATGCCCTCAAGACCACGATGAAGAAGATGGCCGGCCTGACTGCGAAGCCGCTGGCCGCCTTCTCGCATGAGTGGAAGGTGCTGCCGCAGAGCATCGTGCCCATCCCCGCGACCAAGCCCACAGCCGACACGCCCGACGGCATGGTGCGCATTCCCGGCGGCGATTTTGACTTCAAAGTGCGCGGCACTGAGATTGAAGGCGACTCCATGAACGGCCTCGATGTCCAGTATCCGTGGGAAGATTCGCCGCGCCGCTTCCACGAACACAAGATGCAGATCAAGCCGTACTTCATCGACAAGTTTCCGGTGACGAATGCGCAGTTCAAGCAGTTTCTCGACGCCACGCACTATGCGCCGCGCGACAAGATCAACTTCCTGCGCGATTGGAAAGACGGGGCCTATCCGCAGGGTTGGGACACCCGCCCCGTGACCTGGGTTTCAATGGAAGATGCGCGCGCTTACGCGCAGTGGGCCGGCAAGCGCCTGCCCCACGAGTGGGAGTGGCAACTGGCCGCGCAAGGCACCGATGGCCGCGTGTATCCATGGGGCAATCAATGGCAGGCGCCGAACGTGCCCTCACTCGACCAGGACCGCATCATGCGTGGCCCCGATCCGGTCGACGCGCATCCCCTCGGCGCAAGCCCTTACGGCGTGATGGACATGGTGGGCAACGTCTGGCAATGGACGGACGAATTCACCGACGAGCATACCCGCGCGGCCATCGTGCGCGGCGGCGAGTACTACCAACCTCAAGGTTCGGTCTGGTATTTCCCCCAGGCACTTCGCAACGACGATCACAGCAAGGTGCTGCTGATGGCTCCGGGCTATGACCGCTCCGGAGGCGTCGGTTTCCGCTGCGTTAAAGACGCACAATAAACGCCATACAATCGAAGAACGCGCCCTTTTCAGTTTTGCGCTACAGGTTCCGCGGCTTTCTGCAATTCCAGATCGGCTATGCGCTTTTCCAGCCGCGATATCGAGTCTTTATCGTAGGCAACAATCTCCCCGGCCTGAGTATTGCCGGCGAGCTTCTCGATGCGCTGTTTGTGGGCTTCGATCAGAAAGCGAAGCTGCGGTGCTGAGTCCCAGCCTTGCTTTTCCACCTGGGCCTCGACACGCTTAGCTTCCTCCAATTGGGAATGAAGCTGCTGTCGTCCCGTTTCCAGCGCGTCAGGTGCGCTGGTGACGGTCTCTTGATGCGCGCTCCAAACGTTATAACCGATCGCTGCTACGAGAACGGCCACTACTCCGAGCGCTATTGCTATTTTCATCATCGCTCAATCCAGGCAACGCGAACTTACCTCACGATTTCATAGAACCCCGCCGCTCCAAAGCAGCCCTATCCGGCCGGAACTCTTCCGGGAAACCAGCGATAGCGTCAATCGCGTTCTTCTTCAAGTGTAAATCTCAAACGGAATGGCCCTCTTTCCAGACTGGCACGCGTTGGGCCTTGTGCAAGGTTAAGAAGGTGAGCGTCAGGGGTCACGCCACTTCATTCTCCAGCGTTCCAATGGGCTCAATGGTAATGCGCACCGTATCTCCGCTGGCGAGAGTAAATGAACTCGGCGGCACGATCCCGGTGCCCGTCATCAGAAAACATCCATTCGGAAACGAGTTATCGCGGAACAGATACTCGACCAGCACCTTCGGGTCGCGCTTCAACTCCGTCAGCGCCACCGAACCCGCAAACTCGATGCGATCCTTGCGCACAATCTCCAGCAGAATCTCCGTCGACTGCGGCAGCGGGCTCGACGTAACCAGGATTCCCGGCCCCAGCGCGCAACTGCCGTCGTACACCTTGGCTTGCGGCAGATAGAGCGGGTTTTCGCCCTCGATGTCGCGCGAGCTCATGTCGTTGCCGATGGTGTAGCCGATGATCTTGCCGTGAGGGCTCACCACGAGCGTCAACTCGGGCTCAGGCACCGACCAGTGCGCATCCGCGCGAATCCTCACGTGGCCGCCCGAGCCCACCGTGCGGCTGCCGGTAGATTTGAAAAACAGCTCTGGGCGCTCGGCGGAATACACGCGATCGTAAAAATCGCCACCGCCCGCGTCCTTCGCCTCTTCCATGCGCGCGCCACGGCTGCGATAGTATGTAACGCCTGCGGCCCACACCTCCTGCTGACCGATGGGCGCCAGCAGTTCCGCAGCCTGAAACCCGTCCCTCGGCGCTTCCCCGTCGATAACCGCTGTCAGGCACTCCTCCAGGTCGTCGTGCGCCAGCAGCGCATCCCAGGTCAAATGTTCGATGCGATAGTAATGGCCGTCCTGCTCAACGAAACGCCCAGCAGTAGTACAAAAGAGCTTCACGTGCTTGCCTCCCGCTTCGGTCCTCCCATGTTAAATGCTCCCCCGGAGACACCGTCCCGCCCACAACCTGCATTCTCCCCCACGGACCTGTCATCCTTGCGAAGTCGAAGGATCTGTGGTTGACTTTCGGCGGGTCCACACGACCTCGTGCCCCGCCCTCGCTCTATCTGTGTCGCCAGGCATCAACCACGCTTGTCACCCCCATCGCACGCCGCGTCGAACGCACCCGCCCTCACCGCGGCGGCCATCGCCTCAATGTCCGGCGCGAGTACGCGATCCTGCTCCAACCGCGGCACGACGGCGCGAACGGCCTCGTGCACCCGCTCCAACTGCGGGCTCGACTTCAGCGGCCTGCGAAACTCCAGTGCCTGTGCGGCGCACATCAACTCAATGGCCACAACGCGTTCCGCGTGCTCCACAATCTGCCGCAGCTTCAAAGCGCCCGTCATCCCCATCGACACATGGTCTTCCTTGCCGCCGTCGGTTGGAATGCTGCCTGTCGACGACGGATGCGACAGCACCTGGCACTCGTTGATCAGCGCCGCGGCCACAATCTGCGCAATCATGAAGCCCGACGAAAGCCCCGGATCGGGCGATAGAAACGCCGGCAGCCCCTCGTTGATGTCGGGATTCAAGAGCCGGTCGATGCGCCGCTCCGTGATGCCAGCCAGATCCGTCAGCGCCAGTGCCGCGTAGTCAAACGCATACGCCAGCGGAGCGCCGTGAAAATTCCCTCCCGACAGCACCGCCCCGCGATTCGGTTCATCCGCCGTGGGCTCAGGAAAGACGAGCGGATTGTCGGTCGCCGAACCCGCCTCCGTCTCCAGCACTCCCGTCACATGCGCCAGCACGCCGCGCACCGCCCCATGCACCTGCGGCATGCAGCGCAGGCAATAGGCATCCTGCACGCGCGAACAATGCTCGCGATGTGATTCGCGAATCTCCGAGCCTTCAAGCAGCTCAATCAGGTGCGCCGCCGAGGCAATCTGCCCCGCGTGCGGCCGCGCCTCGTGAATGCGCTTGTCAAAGGCAGCAGGCGTGCCCATCAGCGCGTCCAGAGACATGGCGCCCGCCACGTCGGCCAGCCGCACCACGCGCCGCGCCCGCGCCACCGCCAATGCACCCACGGCAGTCATGGCCTGCGTTCCGTTGAGCAGCGCCAGACCCTCCTTGGCCGCGAGTTGAAGCTGTGCAAGTCCCGCGCGACGCACCGCCTCACCGCCAGCCATGCGCTCGCCGCAGTAGAACGCCTCACCTTCGCCGATCACCACCAGCGCCAGGTGCGCCAGCGGAGCCAGGTCGCCGCTCGCGCCCACCGAGCCCTTCTCGGGAATCACCGGATGCACGCCGGCATTCAGCATCGCCACCAGCAGTCCCACCAACGCCGGACGGCTGCCGCTGAAGCCCTTGGCCAACACATTGGCGCGCAGCAGCAACATGGCGCGCGATTCCGCTTCGGAGAGCGGCTGGCCCACTCCGCCCGCGTGGCTGCGCACAAGGTTGGTTTGCAATTGCGCCAGTTTGTCCGGCGGAACGCTCACGTCCGACAGCTTGCCGAACCCGGTGTTCACGCCATACACGGTTTGCCCCGCGGCCAGAATTTGTTCGATTGCGGCTCGGCTGGCGGCCATGCGTGTCTGCGCGGGCGGCGCAATCGTCACCTTGCAGGCATGCAATGAGACCGCTTCAATTTCGACGAGAGTAAGGGGCTGACCATCAAGTGTTACGGAATCCATATGCACGATGGTAGGCGAAGGACAAGGGTTGGGTCCAGCCACGGTGTGGAAAGCCTTAAGCCGTAAGCTGTAAGCCATAAGCCTTTAGCTTAAGGCTGNNGGCTGCGTTACTCCAGCCCCAGAATCCTCCGATTCTTTTCCTCATCCGCACCTGAGCCCACAAAATCGTCAAACGCCCGATCCGTCACGCGAATAATCCGGTCGCGGATGAACGGCGCACCTTCCGCTGCGCCCGCCTCGGGATGCTTGATGCAGCACTCCCACTCCAGCACCGCCCAGCCCGGATAGTCGTACTGCGCCATCTTGCTGAAGATGGAGTGAAAATCCACCTGCCCATCGCCCAGCGAACGGAACCGTCCCGGCCGATCGATCCAATCCTGATAGCCCCCGTACACGCCCGAACGCCCGCTGGTCCGGAACTCCGCGTCCTTCACATGGAAGGCCCGCACACGCTCATGGTAGATGTCGAGGAAGGCCAGGTAATCCATCTGCTGCAGAACCATGTGGCTCGGATCGTACAGAATATTTGCCCGCGGATGGTTGTCAACGACGCTCAGGAAGCGCTCGAAGGTCGCGCCGTCGTGCAGGTCCTCGCCCGGATGCAGTTCGAAGCAGACATCGACCCCCGCTTCATCAAACACCTGCAAAATCGGCAGCCAGCGACGCGCGAGCTCTTTGAACGTTTCATCGACCAACCCCGCGGGCCGCTGCGGCCACGGATAAAAGTAAGGCCACGCCAGCGCGCCGGAGAAAGTGGCGTGCGCACTCAACCCCAGATTGCGGCTGGCACGAGCGGCCCAGTGCAGCTGCTGCACGGCCCACGTCTGCCGCGCCGTCGCATCCAGGTTCGACGGAGCGAAACCCTCCAGCAGCGTGTCATACGCCGGATTGCTCGCAACCAGTTGCCCCTGCAAGTGCGTCGACAACTCCGTGACTTCAAGCCCCGCACGCCGCACCACGCCCAGCAGCTCATCGCAGTAGCCCTGGCTCTCGGCAGCAAGCTTCAAATCGAACAGGCGGCTGTCCCACGTGGGAATCTGCACGCCCGCAAATCCCAGTTTCGCCGCCCAATGCGCCATGCCTTCCAGGGTGTTGAACGGCGTCTCGTCCCCTGCAAACTGCGCCAGAAAAATCCCCGGTCCCTTGATCGTCTTCATTGGTGTTTCTCCTGAAGTGCTTTTCCCAACCTGAAATTTCGGGTTTCCCAGAAACCAGGTCTTTGACCGCTTGATGTTGTACCAATGCTGGGTGCCTACCCTTCCGGGATTTTCCCGGATCAACCACAAAGCTGGGTGCCCCACCCTTGGATTTTCAAGGGTGGGATTCACAGAAGACGGCAGGTGCCCCACCCTCGGCGCGTCTTTGTTTTTTGCGCCTGGGGTGGGGCACAACAGCCCTCCATCGCAAGGCACGAAATCACGCGGTCAGAGACCTGGTTAGTCACTAGAACTCAACCCAACTCGCGCTCTTGCTACTCTCAATCGCGCGCTCGATAAATCGCATTCCGCGCACTCCGGCCACGATCCCCGGAAGCGTCTTCGGCAATCCGTATGCTTCGCCGGAACCCCACGCAATCAACCCATCGGCAAACTCGCGATACAGCACCGCGAAGGCTTCAAGGTAACCCTCCGGATGTCCGCCCGGAAGCCGTGTCACAGCCCGCGCATCCGCGCTCAGATAACCGCCCGCCGCATGACGAATCTCCTCAGGCCCATCCACTCTCTTGATCCGCAGCCGGTTCGGGTCCTCCTGTTTCCAATCGAGCGACGCCTTCTCGCCATACACCCGCAGCCGCAGTCCATTTTCCTCGCCCGCCGCAATCTGCGAGGCCATCAGCACTCCCTGAGCACCATTGTTAAGCTGCAGCAGGGCCGTGCAATCGTCGTCCACACGCCGCCCCGGCACCATCGACCGCAGCGTCGCATTCACATCCGTAACTTCCAGCCCGGTGACGTACTCCACCAGATGAAACGCATGTGTGCCGATGTCGCCGATGCAGCCGCCGGGTCCGTTCAGCGCCGGATCCGCCCGCCACGCCGCCTGCTTCTGCCCCGTCGCTTCCAGCGGCTGGCTCAACCATCCCTGCAGATACTCCACCGCAATCTTGCGAATCTTCCCCAACTCTCCACTCGCGCAGATCGCCCGCGCTTCGCGCACCAGCGAATAGCCCGCGTAGGTGTGAGTCAGCGCATACGGCAAGCCGGAATTCCGCACTACGGTAGCAAGCTCTAGCACCTCGCTATACGTTGCCGTGGCCGGCTTGTCGCTTACCACGGGAAACCCCGCCAGCAGCGCTGCCTTGGCCACCGGAAGGTGCAAATGATTCGGCGTAGCGATCACCACAAAGTCGATTGCATCGGGACGCGATCGCTCCGCCGCCAGCATCTCTTCGTATCCCGCGTAAGCGCGCGCCGGGTCAATCTTGTACGCCACGCCCGCGGCCCGCGAGCGCTCCGCCGATTGCGAAAACGCGCCCGCCACCATTTCGATTTTTCCGTCAAGTTCAGCGGCGATGCGGTGCACCGGGCCAATGAACGCTCCCGGCCCGCCGCCGACCATNNGAAGTTCAAACTTCAAGCCTCGCCCGCGTCAAGCCCGGCGCCAGCGATCTGAGAATCAACAATGCAACAAGGTACGCGCAGCCAGAATAAATAAACAGCGGAGCGTAACTATGCGTCAGTTGCAGAATGTGCCCGGCCACGAATGCAAAGATCGCTCCGCCCAACGCTCCGCCCACTTGGCCAAAGCTCACCACGGTGCCCACATACTCGGCGGGAAACATATCCGACGCNNAGCCGCGCCGCCTTCAGCGACATCCCAAATCGCACGTACGTCTTGGGCAGCCAGCCGCCGCTTATGCTGCCCACGGAGCTGAAACCATAAATCACAACCAACGGAAGCCCGATGTGCGAGAGATCGAGTTTGAAGCGCGAATTGAAGTACGACGGCAGCCAGAACAGATAAAACCACCACACCGGATCGGTGAGAAACTTGCCCAGCACAAAACCCCACGTTTGCCGATAGCGAAGCAAACGCCACCACGCCAGCAGCGGGCCCGCGGGCGCTGCCACCACCACGCCGCGGCTCCAGTCCATGGCCTCGCGCGGCTTGCGATACTTCAGCGACCACCAGATAATCCAAGTCGCACTGAAGACGCCGGTGACCAGAAACGACGCGCGCCAGCCGAAGTGCAACGCCACCCACGGAACAACGAACGGCGCCATGATTGCGCCCACGCTCGTGCCGCTGTTGAAGATTCCCGTGGCAAGCGCTCGCTCCTTGGGCGGAAACCACTCCGCCGTAGCCTTGATGGCCGCGGGAAAATTGCCGCTCTCGCCCAGCCCCAGAAAGAACCGCGCCACGCCGAATCCGAAAACCGAATTCACCAACGCGTGGCCCATCGCTGCCAGGCTCCATAAACCAGTCACCACGGGATAGCCGCGACGGCAGCCAACACGATCGATGAAGCGTCCGGCAAAGATCACCCCCAGAGCGTATGCAATCTGGAAACACCACACAATATTGCCGTACTGGATCTCATTCAGATTGATGGACCGCTCGACCGTTGGCCATCCGTGAATGAACGGCTGCAGGTGAAGCTCCGAGCCTTGCAGAATCGGCTTCAGGATCGACAGCACCTGCCGGTCCATGTAGTTGATCGAGGTGGCCACAAACAGCATGGCGCAGATCGTCCAGCGTCCCGGCAGCGCGGGCGCCTCCGCTAATTCCGTGCCATCTTCAATGTCGATCATCCGCCTACCAGTCAGTCAACGTGCCATCGAGCTTGCGGTTCACGGGCAGATACGCCCGCTGATACGGATACTTGGCGGCCAGTTCCTCATCCAGGTCCACGCCCAGTCCCGGCGCATCGCCCGGAAACATCTGCCCATCTTTGAACGTGTAGTGGTGCGGGAAAACCGCGTCCGTCTCATCCGAATGCGGCATGTGTTCCTGGATTCCAAAATTATGCACGGCCGTATCGAAGTGCAGCGCCGCCGCCATGCACACCGGCGACAAATCCGTGGCGCCATGGCAGCCCGTGCGCACGTGATACAACTCCGCGAAATCCGCCAGCTTCTTCAGATGAGTAAATCCGCCCGCATGAACAAGCGTGGTGCGAATGTAATCGATCCACTGGTTGCGAATCAGGTCGTGCGCATCCCAGATCGAATTGAATACCTCGCCCACCGCAATCGGCGTCGTCGTATGTTCGCGAATCACCTTGAAGCCTTCTTGCAACTCCGCCGGCGTCGGGTCTTCCATCCACAACAGGTGAAACGGCTCCAGTTCCTTGCCCAGTCTTCCTGCCTCAATCGGCGTCAACCGATGATGGCAATCGTGCAGCAGATGCAACTCCTCGCCGAACATCTCGCGCACTCGCGCAAACAGCGTCGGCACATGGCGCAGATACGGCTCGGTGGCCCACGCTTGTTCCGGCGGAAGCCCGCGTTCGGCCGGCTCATAACGTCCCGGGCCCTTCGCCACGCCATAGGTCGATGAACCCGCAAAGCCGCTCTGCACGCGAATCGCCTTGTAGCCCATCTCCTTGTGCTTTGCCACATCTTCAAGCGCGTGATCGATGTCCTTGCCATTCGCGTGCGCATACACCAGCACGCCCTCGCGGCTTTTGCCGCCTAGCAGGTTATACACCGGCGTGTTCAGCGCCTTGCCCTTGATGTCCCACAGCGCAATGTCCACCGCGCCGATAGCCGCCATGGTCACCGGCCCGCGACGCCAATAAGGACCGCGATAGAGATACTGCCAGATGTCTTCCGTCTGAAACGGATCGCGCCCCACGATGCAGGGAATCACGTGATCGGTCAGATAGCTGGCCACGGCAAGTTCGCGCCCGTTCAGCGTGCCATCGCCCAGCCCGTATATCCCTTCGTCCGTCTCAATCTTCAGCGTGACAAAGTTCCGTCCCGGCGAAGTGATGTTGACGTACGCATTCGTGATCTTCATCGTCTTACCAGCATCTCTCTTCGATCGCCACTCTAAGGGGTCGACCTCGGCTCCAAACTGCTGACAACTGAAAACCGACAACTGACAACTGACAACTGAAAACTGATAACTGATAACTGCTTTACTGATTCACTCCGCTCGCCAAAAACCCGCCATCCACCGGCACAATCGTGCCCGTCACGTAAGCCGAGGCCTCCGAAGCCAGAAAGATCGCTGCTCCCACCAACTCCTCAGCCTTGCCGAACCGCCCCATCGGCACGCGCATGTGCAACTCTTCTCCACGCGGCGTTCCGGTAATCAGCTTGGCATTCAACTCCGTGGGAAACATCCCTGGCGTAATCGCATTCACATTCACGCCGGTCTTTGCCAGTTCAACGGCCAGGGTCTTGGTCAGCGAAGCCACACCAGACTTGCTGGCGCCATACGCAGCTACCTGGTAGAAGCCCACGAACGAAGTGAGCGAGGTAATGTTGATAATGCGCCCGTAGCCCGCCTTCACCATCGTCGAACCAAAGATCTGGCAGCCGCGCAGCGTTCCGGTCAGGTTGGTCTCCATCACGCGCGACCACTCCGCCTCGCTCTCCTCAAGCGTTGCCGACTTGTGCGTAACGCCCGCCGCGTTCACCAGGATGTCGACCTTGCCAAATTCCTTCAGCACCGCATCGTGCAACGCCTGCACCGACGCGCGGTCCAGCACATCGCTGGTAATCCGCATCGAGCGGCGCCCCAGGGCCTCAATCTCCGCGGCGATATCGCTCACCTGCTCCAGCCGCCGCGAGCTGGATACAACATCGGCGCCCGCGCCCGCCAGTCCGAGCGAGATTGCGTGCCCCAACCCGGTCGTTCCGCCCATCACTACCGCTACTCTTCCGCTTAAATCAAAAAGGCTCAGGCCCATCTGCATCTCCCACTGCCACATGCTTCGACTTCGCTACTTTACCGAACAACGCAGGCGAGGGTCATTCCACCAAATTCGCCGCCCAGTGAAATCTATCACGTAAGACGATTTACCTGCGATGTCAGCCGCACTCCATTCCGCCCGCCGAATGCGGTACATTGTGATGGAGCAAGCGAAAAGGATTCTATGGAAGCGATTATTGTTCCTGACGCGC
The DNA here is from genome assembly GCA_003151435.1 of Acidobacteriaceae bacterium. Lineage (GTDB taxonomy): Bacteria > Acidobacteriota > Terriglobia > Terriglobales > Acidobacteriaceae > Telmatobacter. The sequence continues at coordinate 11,280 of PLXP01000140.1, read as the reverse complement.
ATCGCCGCTGGGATTGTTTGAGTTTGGGCGAAGTCATGCTCCGCCTCGATCCCGGCGAAGGCCGCATTCACACCACGCGGCGTTTCGCAGTGTGGGAGGGCGGCGGCGAGTACAACGTGGCCCGCGGACTGCGCCGCTGCTTCGGCCTGCGCACCGCCGTTGCCACCGCGCTGGCCGAGAACCCCGTAGGCCGCCTCGTCGAAGATCTCATCCTGCAGGGCGGCGTCGACACTTCCCTGCTCAAATGGGTTCCCTACGACGGCGTCGGCCGCACCGTCCGCAACGGCCTCAACTTCACCGAGCGCGGCTTTGGCATGCGCGCGGCAGCCGGCTGTTCCGACCGCGGCCACACCGCCATCAGCCAGGTCAAGCCCGGCGATTTTGACTGGGCCTCTATCTTCGGTGAACAAAACGCCTCGAAGTGGTTCCACACCGGCGGAATCTTCGCCGCGCTCTCGTCTTCCACCGCCGAGGTGGCCGCGGAAGCCATGGATGCCGCGCGCCGCCACGGAACTCCTGTCTCCTACGATCTCAACTTCCGCGACTCGCTGTGGAAGTCCATCGGCGGCAAGGCCAAGGCCCAGGAAGTGAATCGCGAGCTCGTGCGCAAAGTCGACCTGCTGCTGGGCAATGAAGAAGACTTCTCCGCCATGCTCGGCGTGCACATCAAAGGCGTCACGGACGACTTCGCCGAACTGCCCATTGCAGGCTACGAAGAAATGTTGCGCGAAGTGGCCGCGGCCTACCCGAACCTGAAGCTCATCGCCAGCACGCTGCGCACGGCCCACACGGCCAGCCGCAACGCATGGGGAGCCATCGCGCTCTATCAGGACCAGATCGTCCACGTGCCCCAGCGCGACATGGACATCTATGACCGTGTCGGCGGCGGCGACAGCTTTGCTTCGGGCCTGATCTACGGATTTCTCGCCGGCAAACCGGTGGAGTGGGCCGTAAGCTGCGGTGTGGCCCACGGAGCACTGGCGATGACCACTCCCGGCGACACCAGCATGGCGACACTCGCCGAAGTCGAACGCGCCATGAAAGGCGGCTCCGCCCGCATCGCACGCTAGGAGGTCTATGTGTCTCCCTATTACGCTTATCACCCTATTACGCTTATCATCCTGTTATGCTTGTCATCCTGTTACGCTTGTCACTCTATTACGCTTATCATCCTATTACGCTTGTCATCCTGAGCGAAGCAGTGCGCGGCTTTATGCGCACTGCGTAGTCGAAGGATCTGCGGTTGCTGTTGCCGAGTGCCGGGTGCCCCACATCTCGATTTTGAGATGTGGGATACAACGGACCCAACCGGCCCCGCTGCCTTGCTAACTTGCTAACTCGCTGACTTGCTGACTTGCTAACACCGCTGCCCTGAGGAAAACGAACATGTCCGAAACCACAGCACAAATCATCGAACGCGTCGGCCTCATCCCCGTCCTCCGCGCCAAGAGCACCAAGCAGGCTCACGCCGTCGTCGAAGCCATGATCGCCGGCGGAGTTACTGTCGTTGAAGTCACCATGACCTGCCCCGACGCCATCGAAATCCTAAACGAACTCAAGCAAGAGTACGGAGCGAAGCTGCTGCTCGGCTCCGGCACCGTGACCACCGCCAAAGAAGCCGAGGCCACCATCGAGGCGGGTGCGGAATTCGTCGTCAGCCCCAGCTTTCATCCCGATGTCGTCGCCGCCACCAAGGCCGCGCACAAGCTTAGTATCCCCGGCGCCCTCACGCCCACCGAGGTCATCACCGCGTCGCGCGCCGGGGCCGACTACGTAAAAGTCTTTCCCTGCTCGGCCATGGGCGGGGCCAGCTATCTGAAAGCACTGCTCGCNNGAAGACTTTCTCCGCGCCGGAGCCCGCGCCCTTGGCGTCGGCAGTGACTTAGTCAACTTAGCCGCAATCGATGAAGGCAAACCCGAAGTTATCACCGAAGCCGCAAAGGCATATTTGCAAGTAATCGAAAAAGTCCGAACACAACTGCATCCCGCCAGTTAGTTCCACAACAAGCCGGGTGCCCCACCCTCGCCACGTNNTTGTTTTTGTGGCTAGGGTGGGAACCACGAACCTCAAAGAGATTCACAGCCGATACGCCTTCCTCACCAGCCCCACCGTCAACTCCTGCGCCAACTCCACCGCCTCATCCTCATCGATGCGATGCTCGGCCACCAGCCGCGCCAAAAATCCCGCGTCCATGCGACGGGCCACATCGTGCCGCGCCGGAATCGACAAGAACGCCCGCGTGTCGTCGTTGAACCCCACAGTGTTATAAAACCCCGCCGTCTCCGTCACTGTCTCGCGGAAGCGCCGCATCCCTTCCGGGCTGTCGTGGAACCACCATGGCGGCCCCAGCTTCAGACACGGATAGTGCCCCGCCAGCGGCGCCAGTTCCCTGCTGTACGCGGTCTCATCCAGCGTGAACAAAATGATCGACAACCCCGGCTCGTTGCCAAACCGATTCAGCAGTGGCCGCAGGGCCTCAACGTATCCTGTAGCCTGCGGAATATCGGCGCCCATGTCGCGCCCATAGCGCGAGAAGAGCTGCGCATTATGGTTGCGCACCGACCCCGGATGGATCTGCATCACCAGCCCGTCGTCGAGGCTCATCCGAGCCATCTCCGTCAGCATCTGGCCGCGGAAAATCTCCAGGTCGGCGGCATAGGCCCTTCCGATGATCACCTGCTCAAACAAGCTCGCCGCGCTGGTGTCGCCCAGGTCTTCAGTCTGCGCCGTCGGATGCCCATGGTCGGTAGCCGTAGCGCCCATTCCCTTGAAGAACTCCCGCCGCGCTTCGAGCGCACGCAGATAGCCGCGCCACGTCGTCGTATCTTCACCCGTCAGCGCTCCCAGTGCTCGCACGTTGTCCTGAAAATCGGGAAACTCCGGATCCACCACTGCATCGGGCCTGAACGTCGGCAGAATCCTGCCCTTCCACCCAGATTCGCGAATCGCCGCATGGTCCGCCAGCGCATCGAGCGGCGAATCGGTCGTGGACAGCACCTCGATTCCGAAGCGCTCATACAAGGCCCGCGGCAGAAACTCCGGCGTCGCCAGCCTGGCCTCGATCACGTCGTAGTAGTGGTCCGCCGTGTCCGCAGACAACCGTTCCGTCAACCCAAACAGCTCCTGAAACGCGAAGTCGAGCCACAGCCGCGTGGGCGTGCCGCGAAACAGGTGATAGTGGCTCGCGAAGATCTTCCACACCCTGCGCGGACTGGCAATCCGCCGGTGCCCAATCTCCAGTTCCTCCAGCGAAATCCCCTGGCTATACAGCATCCGAAACACGTAGTGATCCGGATGCACAAACAGCGTCACAGGGTCGGGGAACGGCTCATTCCGCGCAAACCACTCCGCCTGCGTGTGCCCGTGCGGGCTCACAATCGGCAGCGCCCGAATCCCTTCATACAGCCGTCTCGCAATCGCACGCGTACTCTCTTCCGCCGGAAAAAGCCTGTCCTCGTTCAGTAGCGCCATTTGGATACCCTCTCAGTTCAAATCGCCACACAATAGTATCCTCCATCGAGCTGGATTTTTACGCGCCCCGCAACCGCCCCATGGCCCACCCGTTATCCTTAGTAGCGACGAACAGTAGCGACGAACAATCACTTCAACCTCAAGAGGCTCAGACTTCCATGAACGATTCCGAACACTCAACCCCCAAGACAGGTGACCGGGTCTTTCGTCTCGATGGCCGCCACGCCCTCGTGACCGGCGGTGCCAGCGGCATCGGCGAAGCCACCGTCAAGGAACTCGTCCGCGCCGGCGCCTTCGTCTGGATCGCCGACATTAATCTCGCCGCAGCGGAGACGCTGGCCGCCTCCATCGGCTCATCCAGGGCCATACCCCTCGACGTCACCCGTCCCGATTCCATCGCCGCAGCCGCCGTCCAGCTTAAACGCCTCGACATCCTGGTGAACAACGCCGGCATCGGCCATGTAGGCTCCATCGAAGCCACTGAGCCGGAGGACTTCGACCGCGTGCTCAACGTCAATGTCCGCGCCGTCTACCTGGTCACGCGCGGACTGCTTCCGCTCCTGTTCGCCGCAGCCGACGATCGCCACGTGGGCTCCATCGTCAACATCGGCTCAGTCGCCGGGCAGGTCGGCATCAAGCAGCGCTTCGCCTACTGCACCAGCAAGGGCGCGGTGCTCGCCATGACGCGCCAGCTTGCCGTCGAATACCCCAAGACCCTGCGCGTCAACGCCATCTGCCCCGGCACCGTGGAGACGCCCTTCGTCGAAGCCTACCTGGAAAAATTTCACAAGGACAACAAGGAGGAAACCCGCGCCCAACTGCGCGCCCGCCAGCCCATCGGCCGCCTCGGACGGCCCGAAGAAGTGGCATCGATGGTCCGCTATCTCGCCTCCGACGAAGCCGCGTTCGTCACCGGCTCGCTCTTCAATATCGATGGCGGCTGGACCGCGGCGTAATCACACTTTCCCTCATCTAGGCAGCCCCAGGAGAGCACCATGAAACTCGTTTCCTACTCCTCATCCGATGGCGAAATCCGCCCCGGCGCCCTGCTCCCCAACAACACCGTGGTCGATCTCGGCGAAAGCTACGCGGATGCGCTCACTGTCATCACCGCCGGCCTCTCCATCGCACCTGACGGCCCATCGCTCCCCCTCGACCAGGTCCGCCTGCACGCGCCGCTTTCCAATCCTCCGCGCGTCTTCGCCATCGGACTCAACTACCGCGACCACGCCATCGAGTCGGGCATGGCCATTCCCACCACGCCCGTGGTCTTCTTCAAGCTGCCCACAGCCATCATCGGGCCCGGCGAACCCATCGTGCTGCCCACAAACTCCAACCAGCCCGACTACGAAGCTGAATTCGCATTCGTCATCGGCAAAGGGGGCTACCGCATCCCCGCGGCTGCCTGGAGCGACCACGTTTACGGCTACACCATCGTCAACGACGTCAGCGCGCGCGACGTGCAATTCGCCACCTCGCAGTGGTCCATGAGCAAGAGCTTTCCCACGTTTTGCCCGCTTGGGCCCGCCATCGTCACCGCCGGCGAAATCGCCGACCCGCACCAGCTCGCCATCGGCCTCAGCCTCGACGGCGAGGTGATGCAAAGCTCCAACACGCGCGAACTGATCTTCAAAATCCCCGAGCTGATCGAATACCTTTCGTCCATCACGCCGCTCCTGCCCGGCGACATTGTGTCCACCGGCACGCCGCCAGGAGTAGGCCTCGGCCGCACCCCCAAGCGCTGGCTTAAGCCGGGCGAGACCGTCACCGTCACGGTCGAAGGCCTGGGTTCGCTCACCAATCCTGTTGTCGCCGAGTAATCACGAACCGCGGGCCGGCATCTCATCGCCGGCCCCAACCCGCTGACCTGCTGACTCGCTGACCCGCTGCTTTTAACACCGCTAACTTCGCCAGCTCCGCGAACCCCGCTCCGTCGATGCGTCATAATTCAAATTGCTATGGAACTCACCGGACTCTCCTTCCTCGGCACTCGGCGCAGCTCAAACGATGGCGCTGCCTTCCAGGCGCAAAACCCGCAAACCGGCGATCCGCTGCCACAGGTCTTTCATTCGGCAACACCGTCGGAGGTGGACGAAGCCGTCCGGCTTGCGTCTGAGGCTTTCGCCAGCTACTCGCAAGCAAGCGGCAAAGCCAAAGCCGCCTTCCTGCGCTGCGTAGCAGACGGATTTGAGCAGCACAAGCAGGACCTCGCCGAACGCGCCCACCTTGAAACCGCGCTGCCCATGCCCCGCCTCCTCGGCGAAGTGGGCCGCACCGCCGGCCAGTTGCGCCTCTTCGCCGGAGTAGTGGATGAAGGCTCCTGGGTGCAGGCGCGCATCGACCCCGCACTCCCCGACCGCCAGCCCCTGCCGCGTCCTGACATTCGCTCCATGCTGCGCCCCCTCGGACCGGTTGCGGTCTTCGGCGCCAGCAACTTCCCGCTCGCGTTTTCCGTCGCGGGCGGCGACACAGCCTCAGCGCTGGCCGCAGGCTGTCCGGTCGTCGTCAAGGCCCATCCCGCTCATCCCGGAACTAGCGAGTTGGCCGCCCAGATCATCGCCGATGCCGTCGCCGCGGAAGGCCTCCACCCCGGCGTCTTCTCGCTGCTCTTCGACTCCGGCATCGAAGTCGGCACCGCGCTCGTCAGGCATCCGCTCATCCGCGCCGTGGCTTTCACGGGATCGCTCAAAGCCGGCCGCGCCCTCATGAATCTCGCCGCCGCCCGCCTTGACCCCATCCCCTGCTTCACTGAGATGTCGAGCGGCAACCCCGTCTTCGTGCTCCCCGGCGCGCTCCGCAAAGGCCCCGCCGCCCTGGCCCAAAGCCTCTTCGGATCGTTCACGCTCGGTGCCGGCCAGTTCTGCACCAAGCCCGGCATCGTGCTGGTCCCCGAAGCACCCGAGGGTCCAACCTTCTTCGATGAACTGCGTTCCCTCGTCCAGAAGTCGCAGCCCTTCACGCTGCTCACCGCCGGCATCTCCCGCGAATACGGCCGCGCCACCGAAGCCCGAGCCGCCCTCGTCCCCCTTGCCGCTGTTGCCAACCCACCCGATACCGCGCCCGGTTTCTCGGTCCAATCCAAGCTGTTCGCCGTCTGTCTCGATCAGTTAATCGGGCAGCCGGACCTCGCCGATGAAATCTTCGGTCCCGACACGCTCCTGGTCCATTGCGACACCACAGAGGATTTCGTGCGCGCCGCCAAGGCTCTCGAGGGCCACCTCACCGCCACGCTGCTCGGCGACGAAGACGACCTCGCCGCCAACCGCGAACTCATCCAGATCCTGGAGCAGAAAGCCGGCCGCCTCATCTTCAACGCCTTCCCCACCGGCGTCGAAGTCACCCACGCCATGGTCCACGGAGGCCCCTACCCCTCCACNNTGCTAGACTAGACTTAGTCAAGCAAGGGGTGCTCCATGCCGACTTTCAACATCTATGAAGCTAAAACGCAGCTTTCCAAGCTGGTCGACCTCGCCTCGTCTGGAACAGATGTTGTAATCGCGCGCGCTGGCAAACCCATCGCTCGGCTCACCACCATTCAGCCATCAAAGCGTCCGTACAAGCTCGGTCTCCTGAAGGGGAAAGGCGGCTGGTTGGCCGACGATTTCGATGCACCGCTTCCAGATGAGATCCTCGCTCAATTCGAGGGACGTTGATGCGCCTTCTGCTCGATACCCACATCTTCTACTGGTCCTTTTACAACCCGGAGAAGCTCTCAAACAAGGCGATCTCCACGATCATGCAGGCTGAGGCGGTCTTCGTGTCCTCGGCCTCCATCTGGGAGACGGCAATCAAGGTTCGGCTCGGAAAAATGGACGGAAGTCCCGCTCAGCTTGCGGCGGAGATCGAGGCTTCAGGGTTCCAGGAGCTGCCCGTCTGGTCGAGGCACGCGTTACTCGTAGCCGACCTGCCGATGCATCACTCCGACCCTTTTGACAGGTTACTTATCGCCCAGGCCATGAGCGAGCCGCTTCACCTGCTCACCGCGGACGCTCAGCTCAAGCCCTACAGCGACCTCGTCATCTGCGTCTGAACTGCTGAAGTGCCCTCACAGCACCCGCGCCAGCCACTTTCCCGTATGCGACAGCAAATTCTCCGCAATCTCTTCCGGCGTGCCCTCACCCACAATCCTGCCGCCGCCCTCGCCGCCCTCTGGCCCCATGTCGATCACCCAATCCGCGCTCTTGATCACGTCCAGATTGTGCTCGATCACGATCAGCGAACCTCCGCCATCGATCAGCTTGCGAAACGCCGTCAGCAGCTTCGACACATCGTCGAAGTGCAGCCCCGTCGTCGGCTCATCCAGAATGTAAAGCACGCGGCTCGCCTGCGACGGCTTGGCATTCGCATTGGCCGAGCGCACCTGCGCCAGGTGTGCCGCCAGCTTCACGCGCTGCGCCTCGCCGCCTGAAAGCGTGGTCGCCGACTGCCCCAGCCGCAGATAGCCCAGCCCCACTTCATCCAGCACCGCCAGCTTTTCCTGCAGCCGCACCTGCCCGGCAAAGAAGCGCAGCGCTTCCTTCACTGTCATCTGCAGCACTTCGTGGATGTTCTTGCCCTTGTAATGCACTTCCAAAATGCGAGCCTGGTAGCGCGTCGCATTGCAGTCTTCGCAAGGCAGTTCCACGTCGGCCAGGAACTGCATCTCTACCGTCACCGTGCCGTCGCCCTCGCAGGTGTTGCAGCGGCCGCCCGGCACGTTGAAGCTGAAATGCCCCGGCGTCAGCGACAGCCGCTTCGCCTCAGGCTGCGACGCAAACAATTCGCGCACCAGGTCGAAGCCCTTGATATACGTGATGGGATTCGATCGCGGCGTGCGACCGATCGGCGTCTGGTCCACCAGCACAACGTCATTCAACCTCTCCACACCCGTCAAAGAGGTAAAAAGCCCGGAGGGCTCGGCCCCATCGGTCTGTCCCAATGCGCGAGCCACCGCGCGATACAGCACCTGGTGCACCAGCGTCGATTTGCCCGATCCCGATACGCCCGTGATCGCCACCAGCATTCCCAGCGGAATCTCCACATCGAGACCGTGCAGGTTGTTGGCTTCGGCCCCGCGCAGCACCAGCCGCTCCCGGCCCGGCGCGCGCCTCCGCGTAGGAACGGGAATAGAAATCTGCCCGGAGAGATACCGCCCCGTCAGCGAGTTCGGATTGGCCTCAATCTCGGCCAGCACTCCCTCGGCCAGCAGCTTGCCGCCAAACTCCCCGGCCCCCGGACCCAGATCGAGCAGATGATCGGCCGCGCGCAACACATCCGCATCGTGCTCCACGACGATAATCGTGTTGCCCAGGTCGCGCAGCTCCTCCAGGATATGAATCAGACGCGCCGTGTCCCGCGTATGCAGACCGATCGATGGCTCATCCAGCACGTAGAGCGCGCCCACAAGCTGCGACCCCAGCGACGTCGCCAGTTGAATGCGCTGCGCCTCGCCACCGGAAAGCGTTGAAGCCAGCCGGTCAAGCGTTATGTATTCCAACCCCACCGCATCCAGAAAACTCAGCCGCTGCCGCACTTCATGCAAGATCGACCCGGCAATCTCTTCCTGCATGGGAGACAGCTTCAGCGAGCCAAAAAATTCCTTCGCCTTCGCAATCGTCAGCGCCGTCGACTGGCAGATGTTCAAGCCATTCAGCCGCACCGCGCGAGCCTCTGCGCGCAGCCGCTGCCCCCGGCAGTCTGGGCATTCGGCATAGCCGCGATACTTGCTCAGCATCACGCGCACGTGCAGCTTATATTTCTTGCGCTCCATCTGCGCAAAAAAACCGTACACGCCCTCGAAACTTCCCTTGCCCCGCAGCACCAGTTCGCGCGCCGCCTCGGGCAATTCGCGCCACGGCACATTCAGCGGAATTCCCAGCGCATCCGCCTGCTTCTTCAAATCCGTAAACCAGGGCCGATACTTGGGCCGGTTCCACGGATCGATGGCGCCATCGTTCAAGCTGAGGCCCTTGTCGGGAATCACAAGGTTCAAATCGAAGTCGACCGTATTGCCAAAACCCTGGCACCTGGGACACGCTCCGAACGGGTTGTTGAAGCTGAACAGCCGCGGTTCAGGATCGCGACCGGGTCGATGGCAGTTCGCGCATTCAAAGGCCGATGAGAACCGATGCCGCGCCCGCTCCGTCGGCCTCTGTCCCTCCGGCTCTTCCCTCTGAACTTCTTCGAAGATCACCTCGCCCGCCTCGCGATAGGCAATCTCGGCAGCGTCCACAATGCGCGCGCGGTTCTCCCCATTCACCACGATACGATCCACCAGCACAAACACCGGCAGCGTAAAGTCCAGATCCAGCAGTGACTCCGGAGTGGAGAACTCGAAGATCTTTTCCTGCTGATAGAGCCTGTTGAACCCCGCCGTGCGCAACTCCACAAGCCGCGCCTTCAAAGCCTCAGTCAGCGGAGATTCCGGCCCGGTCTTCACCGCGGCCCTGGCGCTCGGCTTTGCGGCCATCTTTGTTGCGCGCTTTGCCGGCTTCGCCTCTTCCTTCTCAGGCACATTCGACCGCACCGGAAACAGCGCATGAAGCCGCGTTCCCTCGCCCAGGGCCAGCGTCGCGTCGGCCACTTCGTCCATCGAGTCGCGCCGCACCAGCCCGTCGCAGTGGACGCAATGCACCGTCCCGCAGCGCGCATACAGCAGGCGCAGGTAGTCGTAGATCTCCGTCGCCGTGGCAACCGTCGACCGCGGATTGCGCGTCGTGTTCTTCTGCTTGATGGCGATGGCGGGCGCCAGCCCATCGATCTCATCTACGTCCGGCTTCTCAATGCGTTCTAGAAATTGCCGGGCATACGCGGAGAGCGATTCCACATACCGCCGCTGTCCCTCGGCATAGATGGTGTCGAAGGCCAGCGAGCTTTTACCTGAGCCTGACACTCCGCTCACCACTGTCAGCTTTCCGTGAGGAATGTCGCAGGAAATGTTCTTCAGGTTATGTGTCCGCGCGCCGCGGATAACGATCGCATCGTTCGAAGAAGTCAACGGGAAGGCACCGGGAGGAAATTAGCGGCTCGCTCTGTCCTGTCTGAAAGCTCCAGGGCGCAGCCATCCAATCTCTATTATAGGGGGCCAGTCACGATGGGTATCCCGCCCACACGCCTCACTCGCCGCAGTTCAGGCTACAAGCGCAGGCCCATAAGCGTAGTGCCTTTGAGGAATCTGCTCGACTTCGCGATCGAGAATTCCCGCCAGTCCCATCAGCACTTGCGAGGCGCATGCTGGACACCGCACCGAGCAATTGCCAACGCAGTTGCAGTCCTGGCAAAGATAAGCGGACGTCAGAGGAATGTGTTGAAGCATCGGGGTCAGCGGCATAGGTTCACCTGATCGTTTTGAGATGAGGGAAAGCATAGGTTCACCTGCTCCATGGCCTGCAACCCGTTGAGCCAAGGACTCCGGCTGCATCCAGGTTTTTTATAGATGCATTCTTTGGCCCGGAAGTTGCTTTCAGGTCCGTTTTGCGATTTCGGGCCGCGACGCGAATTACAGGCTAAGCTACCAGTTTTCCGGTAGTTTTACCTTGATCTGAATCAACGTCTTGTCTTTTGCAGGTGTTTTACTCGCCGAATTGCCCTTGTGGCAGGAAGCACCTTTTTTCCAGAGGAATCGCCACTCGGTTTACGGCATACGATTTGATGGTGTGCCTGGCCCCGCAATCGTTTCAAGCAGGGCCAGGTCTCTGACCACTTGATGTTGTACCAATGCTGGGATTCACAGAAGACGGCAGGTGCCCCACCCTTCCGGCTTTTTGTCGGATCTACCACAGATTTGGCTGCCCCACCCTTGGATTTTCAAGGGTGGGACTCACAGAAGC
>PLXP01000060.1:8710-14251 GCA_003151435.1 Acidobacteriaceae bacterium | reverse complement strand
AAGCCGGCTGACGAAGATTCTTAGAGACGCTTGCCATCACGCCCAAAACGCGGACAGAGCGAAACAGGCGCGGAAGGCTCCGGTTCCGCTACTGAATGAGTTCGGCGACCACAGCGATGTCCTGGTGGCGGGTGGTCCCAGGGATGTCCATGGATCCGAGAACGAAGGGCTTGCCCGGCACAAAGGTTGACGAGTCTTCCAACGTGGTTTGGCGGATTACGGGGTCCTGAATGCCGACCGTCGATTTCTCTTCGGCAACCGCTGACTGCTCCACCTTGGTGCGCAGGTTCAAGCCCTCAATGGCCGCTTCGATATTCAACCCTACATCGAGATATTGCACCTGGGTGATGGGAGTCGAGTTCGAGGCATCGATGGTGCCCGTGACCACCGGTACGCGGGTGCCTTGCTTCATGGTCGCTTTTGCATTGGCGCCTACGATGAGCGCAAGATGCTGCGTCGCGGTTTTCTTGCCGCTGTCCGATTCAGTGATCGTGTAGGTCACTCGATAGACCTTGTGGGGCCGATCAATCTCCGCAATCAGCTTCTTCGCGATCTCCATATCCTCCGGGGTCGCCCGGAGGGTGATGGCGTTCTGCGAAGCGAGTCCATAGATGCGCGCCCTGGGAAGTACGTTGCGCAGGGCCGTCTGAGCGTCGTTCAGGTCATTCATCTGGGTTGCGTTTGACAGAAAGATAGTCTGAACAATTTCCTGATTTGATTTGGAGTCAGTTGATTTCGTTTCTGCGGGTTTTGATTCCGTCGACTGTGCGCTTGCGCGCGATGGAAGGAATGTTACCGCCAATGTCACGCCAACAAGTATTGCGATTGCCTGCGCTCTCCGCCTCTTTGTATCGTTCATGTCTTGCCTCTCCAAAGCCGTTCGTCAAAGGAACTACGTGAAGCCGTGTTCCAGGCGCAGCCTCATGGCCGCCTTCTATACCCACAGACGCTCACCGTGGGCTTTCGCTCAACAAGATTCGATCGGGTGCCATGGACGATTGGTGGAATGTTCGCAGATTTCCATAAAGGCCAAGCTCAGTCGCAGGCAGATGCGAGCAGACGAGGGTGCTCGTGGCAACGAAGGTGGAGAAGCGGAATTGCGCGAAGCTAAGCGCCGCGGACCATTCCGCGGCCTTCGTTTTTTACGGTGTACATGCGGGTGTCGGCGATGCCGATGATGGCGTGGACGGTTGCGCCATCGGCTGGGGCGGTGGAAAGGCCAACGCTGGCGCTCACGGTCAACTCAAGTCCGTTTTTCATGCGGAAGCTTGTCGCTATGAGCGCGCGATGCAATGCGCCGGCTTGGGCCAGCGCTTCAGTTGCGTCGGTGTCAGGCATGACGATGACAAACTCGTCGCCGCCGTAGCGGAAACAATAATCCTGTTTGCGGCTCAGATCCTGCAGGCGCTGTCCGGCGCGAGCCAGCAGCTCGCTGCCCACCAGGTGGCCGTGTATATCATTCACCAGCTTGAAACGGTCCAAGTCGATGAAAGCCAGACTGAGCGGCAGCCCGTTGCGGCGACTGCGGTCCAACTGGCGCGCCAGCACATCGTAGAGATGGCGCACGTTGAACAGGCCGGTGGTGTCGTCGGTGATGGTGAGCTGCTGAATGCGCGCCACGTCATGCGCATTTTCGATAGCGATGGCCGCGTGGTCCGCGAGAATGTGGAGGAAAGCGATGGTGTAGTCGTTCAACTGGCCCGCATGCGGATTGAGAATTTCGATCACGCCGTGCGTGCCCTTGCGCCCCCGCAGCGGCAGTGCGATGACGGAACGCACTTTGCACAGATTCGGAGTGGGCGGCGTGTTCAGGCGCGGATCGTCGACAGCTTCGGGAACGATGAGGGTTTCGCCGTGCTGCGCAACCCAGCCCGCCACGCCTTCGCCCACCTTGACGCGCAGATCGCGCAGGGCCGATTCTTCTCCTCCGGCAGCGATGGCGTAGTACAGCTCCTGCTTGGCTTCGTCGAGCATCAGCAGCGTCCACAACTCCGCCTCGATGAGCCGCTCCATGTGTTCCAGAATGGTGCGCAGAATGGTGTCGAGGTCGAAGCTCGAAGTGAGCGAACGCGCTAAACGATGGAAAACAAGCAGATCGTCGAGCGGAATACGATTTTCAGTCTCTTGCTTCATCCGGGACCTGAATCTGAGGAACAAGTTCAACAATGGTCTTAACTTAACAGACGAGTGCGCGACCGGCTCAAACTCCTGCCAGTCGCGAACCAGAAACGACCGGAATCAGAAACAGGCAGCTTGCGTTGAGCGCCTGCAACTGCACAGTCATCCGCCGATGTGCACCATGGAGCGGGATGGCTTGAGGAACCCGGATTCGCCAATGTGATGGCGCGCTTCTTTCTCCTGAATTGTACGGAAGATGTAGTGGCGCAGTTCCTCGTCGTCGGCTCCGCTACGCATGCGCCCGTAGAGGTCGTGCTCGACCTGCGAAAAAAGGCAGGTGCGGATTTTGCCGTCGGAGGTGAGACGTACGCGGCTGCATGCGCCGCAAAAGGCCTGCGTGACGGGCGCGATGATGCCGATTTCGCCTTTGCCGTCGGCGAAGGTGTAGCGCCGGGCGGTTTCGCTGGGCTCGCGCGGCGCCAGTTCCACCAGCGGCAGCACGCGGCCCATGCGCTCCACAATCTCGCGCAGAGGGACGACGATCTCGGGCGTCCACAGGCGGCCTTCTTCGAGAGGCATGAATTCAATAAAGCGCACAACGACGTCTTCCTGCCGAGCAAAATGGGCAAAGCCTTCCACCTGGTCGTCGTTGAAGCCGCGCAGCAGGACGCAGTTGATTTTGATGGGCGTCAGACCGGCCTCACGGGCGGCTCGGACCCCGGCGAGCACGGCCCGAAAGCTGCCGGGGACGCGCGTGATGCGCTCGAACGTGGCCTCATCGACGGCGTCCATGCTCACCGTGACGCGGTCGAGCCCCGCGGCTTTGAGCGGCGCGGCGAGGCCGTCGAGCAGGTGGCCGTTGGTGGTGAGCGCCAGGTCGAGCGGGTCGCCTGAAAACGTGCGAAGGCTGGCCAATTCTTTGACCAACTCGACAAGGCCGCGGCGCAGAAGGGGCTCGCCGCCGGTGAGGCGCACCTTGGTGATGCCCAAACTCACGAATAGCCGGATCAGGCGGAGGTATTCATCAATACCCAGCTCCGGGTACTGGGCGCCGACTTCGCCGGTGCGGCAGTAGACGCACTTGTAGTTGCAGCGATCGGTGATGGAAACGCGCAGATCGTGAATGACCCGCCCATGGCTGTCGGTAAGCCGGGCAGTGGGCGTTTCCGCGGGGGAAGAGGTGAGGGAAGCGGCCATTGGCACCTTCAGGTTATACCCTTTTTGCCGCTGCGTGCATGCGAACAGACGAGACTGGAAAGCTGCGGGATACTCGGCTTGGTGTCAGGGTACGACTTCAGTTGTGCCATAAAGTCCGCACCATCACGGGTCGTGATGGCACCGCCGAAGCGATGTTCTTTCAAGGCATTCGCTCAGGGCTTAGCAAGCTGCGGAAAAGACCCTTTGAAGTCCATTGCAGAAGATAGCCCTCCGCGGGAGCACAATCGTAAATGGAGAGCGACAATCCCGAATCTGTCAGGGATCTGCCCGGTCCGTACCGTACCCCCCTCCCCCCCCTCAATTTGGCAAACTATCGGCGTAACTTAAATAAAATAAACAAGTTGCAGCAGAAATCACCGTCGGGCCTCAATGTCAAGTGCTTTATAATAAACAACTTACAGGAATGGAGATGACCGGAAATCGTCGCAAAACGACTCAACAGGCTGCGGAAAAACCAAATCCGGAGGGAGGCGGGGGTTTCAACCCCCGCAAAAGGCTCCACGAATGGGGGCTTATGTTCCGCAGCCTATAAAGCCCATGCGCCTTCAATCGCCGGGCTCCTGATTCACCTGCGATTGCCCCCGGAACTCGGCTTAGTCGACGCGGGGCGTTCCGCGGCGCAGGACCAGGCCGGTGAGGCCAAACACGATAATGATGCCCACGGCGAGGGCGAAGTAATAGGCCATGGGGTGCGCCCAGCCCGGCGAGTAGCTCAGATCCTGGCCGACCCAGAGCAGCAGGATGGTGGCGATGACGCCAAACTGACCGGCGATGACCAGGAACGTGTGGCCCAGATCGCGCCGTTTGTCGAGCGCCTCCACCTGGTCGGGGGTCAAATTGCGTTCTTCGGGGGGAAGCAGGGAATTTGCCATTGTTCGTCTCTCCTGGCAGCCCGCCAAGACCTCCAAGGCAGACCGCTTACACTTTCGATTCAATCACATCGGACGCTGCGGACGCTACTTGCCGCGTGGGGCGAGCGAAGATTCTATTTCTGGGTAAGTTACGGGGCAGCGACCGAATAAACCAGCACCCTAGCTTCTTTCTTCCCCCGGGCGCGGGCGGCCACCCACAGCATGTACCAAGCCGGAACATAAAAGCCGGTTCGCAACGGGTGCCGTTGGCATGTGAGCGGCAGGAGCCGGGCCGCCTCCGGCCTCCGCAGCATTTTGGTCCGGCGCTACTCGGTCAGGAAAGCGAGCGTCTGCAGGCCGGCGATTTCGAAGGGCTTGCGGCAGCGAACGTTGGAGCAGGCCAGCTTGTCGTCGCGGCGCACCATGTAGGACTGCGCCTTTGCAAACCGGGCCCGGTCGCGCTCGTCGGCATTGCGAGGGAGTTGGGCCCGTTTGCGGCGGACGACCCATGTGACTTTATATTCCCCCGCCTGGCCGCACTTGGGACAGGTGAGGGTGTGCGTGCGCTGCTCCGTGGTCTCTGTAAAAAACTCCCGCTCTTCCATTTTCCGGATCTCCACCCAATGGCTCTGCCGATTTGAGGCTCTTCCCCTCGCGCAGAATCTATTCCATACTCGACCTTGAAGGAACGAAACGCAAGGCCGGGCCGAAACGCCGGCTTGAACGAAACGGAAAGCTATGACCAAACGCAAGCCAACCCCGTTCTCAGCGACGAAGGCCGTAAAAGCCAACGCCCGCGAACGCGTGGGACAACCGAAACCGGCGCGCGTGGTGGATGACACGCCGCGCACAGGCCGACAGACCAAGCACAAACCCAAGCTCGACGAGATCATTCAACAGGGCGAGTAAGAAACCGGCGAATGAGAAAGGCAGGAAGCGATGGCCAGGGCGACAGGAGTGGGCGGAGTGTTTTTGAAGGCGCGCAACCCCAAGGCGCTGTCGGCCTGGTATGCGGCGCATCTGGGCATTCTGGGTGGTGACGACGGCTCGCTGGTTTTCGACGGCCCGGGCTCGATGGGAATGACCGTATTTGCCCACTTTCCATCCGATACACCCTACTTCGGCGACGGCCCGCAACAGTCAATGGTCAACTTTCGAGTGGACGATCTGGACGTGCTGCTGAAACAGCTTGCCGCGGCCGGAGTGCGCATCGACTCCAAGCGCGAGGACTACTCGTATGGACGCTTTGCGTGGATCTGGGACCCGGAAGGGAACCGGGTGGAGCTGTGGCAGCCGTTGACGCCGGGGTAGAGGGCGCGGAGTTCCTGTAAGACAAGCTGGTGCGACAGGTTCG
>PLXP01000060.1:0-8701 GCA_003151435.1 Acidobacteriaceae bacterium | reverse complement strand
GTCCCTTTCCTGACGCACGGTGATGCGAATCACATTCGTTCTTCCCGACAGTCGCCTAGTTTGGTACTGTTAGTCGCGCTGTCTGCCGGCTCTGCGGGCGTGGCGAGCAAGGAGAAGACCGCAATGAAAAAGTATTCCTTGCGCTTGCTGGGGATTCTGTTGTTTCTCGCTCTCGCCCCGGTTGCGCTCAGGTCGCAGACCGGCCAGGGCATCCTGTTCGGTCATTGGAAGCTGAATGTCGCCAAAAGCACCTTTGGCGATGGACCCAAGTTGATGGCGATGGCTATCGACGTCACCTCTGACAAGCCGGAACTGATTCAGTACGATGTGGCGGCCACCGCAGGGAACGGATTCGCTTATACCTACAGCTTCAAAGGAGCTGCGGACGGCAAGGAATATCCGATCACTGGCAGTTCCAGCGTCTACTCCTACACTGAGGAAGCGGGCGTGGTGCACGAGACGCAGAAGGACCCTGACGGCACAATCACCAAGGGGGATTTCACGGTAAGCCCCAATGGCAAGGTGGGCACCTGGATGTACACCATCACCAATCCCGACGGCACGGTGGTGAAACAGAAGCTGGTCTTCGACCACCTCGCCTGACAAATCTGACAAGGGCTGACCCTGTTGCCGGCGACGAAAACGCGCGGGACACTGCGGAGCCGCGCATGCACGTCACCGCATAAGGAACTGCTTGGTCATTTCTGCTTTGGGCTGTAGGGGCCGGGCAGCGGCGGAGCAGCGGGCTTGGCGACATCATCCGAGTTCGGCTCCGCGTTGGCGGCGACCGCGGTGCGCTTGGAATAAATGCGAAATTGGATCGTCAGGTCCAGCATCACCGGAACCGGTTTCCCATCCTTCATCGCAGGCTGAAACGACGCCTTGCGAATGGCCGCGACGGCATTTTCATCCAAGCCAAATCCGATGGGGCGGCCCACCGCGATCTCTTCCGGCTTGCCCTCGGGCGACACCACCACGTGATACATGGCGATTCCGGCCACGCCGTTCGTCTGTGCATATTCGTTGGATGGCGGGTCGAAGGCGGCCAGAATTTTTGCTTTCTGGTCCACCGCATTCTGACGCAGCACTGCAGGGTCGCGAGGCCGATAGTCCGATTTGGCCGCCGCTGCCAGGTAGTAGAGCTTCCAGTAGTCGGGCAAAGCGGAAATCATCCTGTCATCGATTCCGGGTGCGAAAATCTTGTCCAGCGCGCCCTTGAGCAACTGGTTTGCGTGCGCGGCAGAGGTCGTGGTGGTGACGCCATGGCGACCGACGGGGCGTTCAGAGTCGTTCGCCGCTGCCGCCTGCGGTTCGCCGACGCCTTGAGTCTGCTGCGACGAGGACGCGGCCCTGGGAAGGCCGCCTTTTCGCTTCGCCGCCTTCTGCTTTTTCGGCGCGACCAGTTCTTCGCGGTCGATGGTGATCTTCAGCAGTTTTTTCTTTGGCGTGAGCCTCACCTTGTCGGCAGCTTGCGTTGGATCCTCAGAGGGCAAGGCCCCCAGGAAGTGCAGCCCATAACGCACGGCTTCCAACTCTACCTTGTGCTTGTCGAGATGCACCTTCTCGATCTCGACCAGGCTGAGAGTATAAGAGGCCTGGGGCGAGCTGCTGACTAACTGCCCATTCTCACTGAAGTGAAGTGAGTTATCAAGATAGCCTCCGCGCAGGTAGAAGGTCTTGCCCGCCAACTGTTGCCTTAACTCATCTTGCGTGATGGCGATGCCGCGAGTCTCAGGCGCCGCGGCAAGGTGCGTCTGTGTCACTTGTGCGGATGCGGCGGGCTCGGCCTGTTCGGCAGGGTTTTGCGCGGACGACGCCGTCGATTGCGCACAGATCGCCAGGCTTGATGCCAGTAACAAGAGCGCGACACCTGCATTTGCCACAGACGAGGTCGAAGCGTATTCGCGAATGCGAAGGACACGTGGACGCATAAGTGAGGTTCCTTGACCGTCAATGTAGCAGGTATCTCCCATGCTTTGGTTGAATTTGTTGGGTAACCAGCGGCACCGCTCACGACTTAATTCTGCGAACCCGTGCTGGATGTGCGGTTCAAGCGCCACACGATGCGCCGGAACAGGCCAAGAATGCGTCGCGAGTCGGCTGCGGAAAGCGCCAGCCGCCGCAGAAGCAGGCGAAGGTCGTGCCGGTTGGCGGCCTGCATGGAACGCGGCGAATAGCCCGCTGCCGTCATGGTTTGTTCAATCAGCTCCGCGAGCCGATCGAGACTCGAAGAAGGGGCCAGAGGAGGCATGTTCGCGCTGGTCTCGCTGCCAGTGGAGGGCGCGCGGCTGGCCAGCTCATAGAGGCACACAGCAACCGCCTGGCCCAGGTTCATCGAAGGTTGACGCGCGTCGGTGGGAATCTCGACGAGGACGTGGCAGTACGAGAGATCTTCGCGGGTGAGGCCATGTTTTTCCGGGCCGAAGACGAATGCGATGCGGCCGTCGCGGACCAGTTCTCGCTGCAAAATAGGGCCGAGATCGGGCAGCGATACCACCGCCTGTTCGGGCTTGCGGTAGGTGAGTGTGCCCGTACCCACCACCAATGTGCAGGTTGCGACGGCCTCGGCAAGAGACGCCATTTCCGTTGCGTGTTCCAGCAGTTCAGGCGCTCCGATGGCAGAGCGAGCCTCTCGCCAATTGGGAGCATAAGGCGCGGCCACCGTCAAGCGCGAAAAGCCGAAGTTCACCATGGCACGCGCAACAGCGCCGATGTTCAGCGGGTTGCGCGGCGAGACGAGCACGACGTCGATGCGTTCGCGTTGGGCGGCAGTGAGCAAGAGTTGATTGTAGAGCCAGCTGATTGTAGAGGCGCGGCTTTCGCTCGAAAGGCATTGCGGTTGGTACACTCGGAACACGTATGGTCCCCGATACGCAAACTTTTCAACTTGAAGCAGAGGCGCTGTGCGCTGCCGCGCAATGGTGCTACGCTCGCGGTTGGGTGCCTGCCACCAGCGGCAACTTCAGCGTGCGCGATTCGGCATCCGGTCGCATCCTGATCTCGCCTACCGGCCTTGACAAGGGCACCATGACGCCGGTCGATCTGCTGGAGATTGACCCGCAGGGGCGCGTCGAAGGGGCGGGCAAGCCCTCTGCCGAGACGGCGCTGCACCGCGTGATGTATGGCGATCGGCCCGACGCGCGCGCCATTCTCCACGTGCATTCAATCTGGAACACGCTGCTGTCGGCGCGTTTTTCCGAAGGGCTATGTACCCATCGAGGGCTACGAACTGCTGAAAGGCTTGTCCGGTGTGGAGACGCACGCTCACGTTGAACGCGTTCCGATCCTTGAGAACTCGCAGGATTACACCCGGTTGGCCGAAACATTGAAGGACGCTCTCGCGCAGTTTCCGCAGGCGCATGGGGTTTTGTTGAGCCGCCATGGGCTCTATACTTGGGGAAAATCGGTGACCGAGGCGCGCCGCCACCTGGAGGCACTGGAGTTCTTGTTTGAGGTGGAGGAGCGGCGGCTGGTGGGCGGCCAAGCCTGACCGGATAAGGCCTTCCCGAGCCTTGGCTAACGAGACTTGAGACGCCCGCATCCAGGGTTTTGAATGGACTGATGGAGGAGAAATCGTGGCTGTTCTTCGCTTCCCCGCGGAAGATCGCATGATCGACAATGAGCCCGGGATTCGCGCGGCCCTCGCTGGCTTGGGCATTGATTACGAACGCTGGGACCTCGATCGCGTGGCGCCGGATTCTTCGGCTGAGACTGTGCTGGCCGCCTATGCCGCCGAGATCGATGAGATGAAACGCCGCGGCGGTTACGTCACCGCCGACGTCATCGATGTGAACCCTGACACACCGGGCATCGCGGCCATGCTGGCGCGCTTTGACAAGGAGCACACACACTCCGAAGACGAGGTGCGATTCATCCTTGCGGGCCGGGGAATCTTCTTCCTGAACATGGGCGGGCGCGTCGTGTCCGTCGAGGTCGGGCCCGGTGACATGCTGCGTGTGCCGCGCGGCACCACGCACTGGTTCACGCTCTGCGAAGATCGCCGAATCCGCGCCATTCGCTGGTTTCAGGAGACGGCGGGCTGGACGCCTTGCTATACCGATTCCGGAATAGACCGCGATTTTCAGCCGCTCTGCTTCGGGCCGGTGTACCTGGGCGCGCGCGTTTCGACTCCTGCGGCAAAGAATTTGGGCTCATGAGCGACACGCCGACGAGGCTCTATCTGCTGGACGTGGAGGGAACCGTTGCCCCTCTTACGCTGGTTTCGGAACAACTGTTTCCGTTTGCGCGTTCGCACGTTTCTTCTTTTCTGAATCAGAACAGCGATGACCCCAAGGTCAGTGAGGATCTTGTGCTGCTGGCCCAGGAGAACCGCACCGAAACCGAATCAGGATGCCCCACCTTCACCGTCCCCAACGACGAATTTTCGCGGCTGGAGTGGGAGGATGCAATCAAGCCGGTCGTTCCTTATCTAACATGGCTCATGGATCGCGATCGTAAGTCCACCGCTCTGAAAAGTTTGCAGGGGAAGATATGGAAGGCGGGATTTGAGAGCGGCGAATTGAAGGGAACCCTCTACGCAGACGTTCCGGACGCGCTAAGTCGATGGATAACTGGGGCGCGCGTCGCCATCTATTCTTCCGGCTCCGTCGAGGCGCAGAAGTTACTCTTCCGCCACTCCGTCTTTGGTGATTTGACGCCGCTGATTGCGGCTTACTTCGATACGCGTACCGGGCCTAAAGCTGCCGGCGCGAGTTATGGGTACATTGCGGCATCCATGGGCATCGCGCCCGCGGAAGTCTTATTTTTCTCCGATGTAGTGAGGGAACTCGATGCGGCACGCGAAGCCGGCTGTCAAACGCGGCTCGTGGTGCGCCAAGGCAACGCGCCGGTCGATGATGCGCACGGACATGCAATCATCGACTCGCTCCAGTCGGCGTAACCGCAGCCACTGACAGCGGTATCTCCAACGTTCCCGCACTCCGCGAACCCGGCGCATAGACTCCCGTCGCCAGAACCATATCCGTCTCAGGCAAGTCGATCTCAAGATGCGCGGGAACGCCAAACTTCTGCGCTGCCGCATACGAAGTTTCATTCAGGCTCACTGTCATTGCGCCGCCGGTCCAGTTGAGCGCCGCGCCGTCGCGGCCATAGGCCACAAGAGCCACTTCGACTTTGCCGTTGTGCATGTTGTTGGCAGCATCCTCCAGATTCAGTCTCACCGTCGGGATTGAAAAATCCACCCCGTAGCGCGTCAATGGTCCTTTGAGTTTTGAGTTGCCGCCGGCTCGTGCCGCGTCGGGCGCAGGCTGCGGGTCGGCCGGAAGCACGCGCACCCTATAGACGATTTGCGTCGAGCTGGGCAGCCCGCGAGCCAGCAACGGCGTGAGTGGATCGGACGCCGTAGTTGGTGCCGGGGTTGATTGAGTATCTGCGTAATAGCCGCGCCTGTAATCCAGTTGAACCTTGCCTTGGTTCAGCTTGATCTCGATGTGCCGGAACTTCCCATCCATCTTTTCGTTGGTGGGAGTGTAGACCAGCGTGTAGTAGTGGGCGCCGTTCTGAACGGCGCGCGTCATGGCCTTGCTCAAGTCGTTGGTGGTGTGGCTTGCCTGGCCGCCGGTATCGTAGGCGAGCTGTTCCATGGCCGCAACGTTGGCTCCGCGAACTGCGTCCTGTTGTTGCGAAGTCTTTCCGGAGTCGTCCCCGATCGACAGCCCGCCGGAGTCCGGATTCATGGTTGGATCGTTGAAGATGCCCTGTGCGGAGATTGGGTAAAGTGCCACCTTTGCTTGTGTCAGCAGGTTGACGGTCTCCCTCACGGCATCGGGAATTTCTCGCCCGTTGCTCAGCGTCTGCCGATTGACTCCATCGGGAAAAAGCGCAACCGGGAATGAACTGGCGCACCAAATCACGTTCTTGCGCCCCGGAATGGCGGTGAGAGAACGGGCCAACTGCTCCAGCGCCGCGAGGGTGAGCGAAGCACGCCTTCCCGCCTGGTCGCCTGCGAGCGCCGCCATGGAGCGTGCTGCCGATTGCAGAGCCTGCGGATCACCCTTCTCGGCAAGAATCGAGAGCTCTTCCTTGTCGCCCACATCGTCATCGCGGCTGCGCGAAGCCGAAGTTGTGCCGGGCGCGGTTGCCTTGCCGCCCAGGGCCGCTTCGAGCAGCGAACGATCGCCCGTGAAGCCCTGCACCAGGCGCAGCCGAGTGTCCAGACGAAAGATCGCGACGCGCGCGCCGGGATTCAGGGTCTGCAAAAAGCTCTCCATCTGCTTGCGAACGCGCGCCTGGTCGGCTTCTTCGGTGTTCAGGCTGTCAAGCAGCAGCACATTGACTGAATCGGTGTGCGGCGCCGCCGGCTGGTTGGAATACACATGCGCGGGCAATGCAGCCGGCACGGCGGCAGGCGCGTCAGAGGCGGTGTGCTCCTCAAAAAAATCGATGGCCTGCGCCTTGCCGTCTTCGATCACTGCAAAGTCCTGCTTGTGCAAAGCGAGCACTGGCTGGTCGCCGCGCTCCGTCACCACCACGTCGACGGCAACGGAGTTGGTGCGCGTCTTGAGCAACGGAGCCGGTGTTTTGTCACCGGCCGTCTCGGTCTGCGCATAGAAAGCTGGGCTGCAACAAAGAAGCAACAGCAGCGAAAGACAGGAAACGCGCACGGATTTCTCCTTGGCACTCAGCCTTCGGTTGGGAGGCGCATTGCGGCCTGCCGAATGGACATGCAGATTGTAGCCTCGGAGACCGCCCTCTCGGTTCGCGCGATCGTACGGCTTATCGACTGGCGGCTTTGAAGGGAAATGTTCTAGCCTCTAACAGTGATCTACACCAATCCAGCCGCAGTGGCGTTGAACGAGCTGAGCAAGGCCCCGCTGGTGCGCTTCTCGGTGCTGGCTCTCAGTTCCATCTTCTTCCTCGTCGATCCGTTCGCCGCCATTCCGTCGTTTCTCGCCATCACTGAGAGCGCAGACCCCGCACGGCGCAAGCGCATGGCACGCAAGGCCACGCTCACCTGCTTCATCGTGCTCACCAGCTTCGCACTCGGGGGCCAGCTCATCTTCAAGATGTTCGGCATCACGCTGCCCGCGTTCGAAGTGGCGGGCGGTCTGATCCTGTTGCTGATTGGCCTGGACATGCTGGAGGCCAAACGCTCGCCCACGCAGGAGGCCTTGGGCGATACCGAAGAAGCGTCGCACAAGGAAGACGCGGGCATCGTGCCGCTCGGCATTCCCATGCTTGCCGGCCCAGGCGCAATCTCGTCGGTGATGGTGCTGGTGGGCCAGGTGCCTGCCATGTGGCATTGGGAGATGGGCGCGATCCTCGGCTCCATCGCGCTCACCTGCCTGGTCAGCTACTGGGTGTTGGCCGGCGCTGGCCGGGTGCGCGCGGTGCTGGGCGAAACCGGAATTCGCATTCTCGTGCGCATCATGGGCCTCTTGCTGGTGGCGCTGGCCATGCAGTTCTTTGTGAATGGGCTCACCGACCTGGGGATCATTGCGCGGCAGCCCTGATTTCAAAGGGCTTTACGACGTTTCCCACAGCGCAAGCGTCTTTCCCACAGACTCGGGGCTTGCGTTCTACCCCAGTCGTTGCTATTCTCGGGAAGTTGCAGCGAAGTGAACACGGCTGAGCCGGTCACCAGTTGCAAAGCAGGGTGGCCTGTGCTACTCTTTGAAAGTTGCAGTGTGAGCAGTAAGTGACGAAGTAGCAGTGGAGCCTCCCGGTGGCCTCGTGGCCTGCCCGATGAGGGAAGTGGGAAGCTGGTTCGTAGGGTCAGGTGAAGCAAGTCCCCTGAGCCCCTGTAGGGAATCCTTCAGAGAACAAGCCATTGCAAGACCCGGGAGTTTATCTCCCGCGAACCCTAGCGGTTCGGGCGGTGCTGGTCGCTGTTTGATATTTTTGCGCTGTGCGACGCTTCTGAATGGGACCTTCCCAGTCAGTTCGATCGAGAATTCGAAGACGAGGACGAACCGCCAACATTGCGTTCGAGCGGCCTCAGACGAAGAAAAGATTGAGCTTGACAGAGACACGAGGGTCTAGTAAATTTAGAAAGTTCGCGCAAAAACGCCGGTGAATGCAGTGAAATGCAGAATCGGTATGCGCAACAAGTTCGAGGACACCTTGGCGTAACAGCCCGGGCCTCGATCCAAAAGGGCACCACTCAGGTGGACCGCTCTCAAGGATCTTTGACAATAAGGTTGAACATGCCAGTCGTGAGAAAAGATCGAGTTTGGCTTGATCATTCTCACAAGGTAAGACGTCTGCGCTTTTAGCGCGGACGCGGTCGACCCCAATCTGACCTCCGTCAGAGAAGGGTTGACATCAGGTTTCAAACGAGAGTTTGATCCTGGCTCAGAATCAACGCTGGCGGCGTGCCTAACACATGCAAGTCGAACGAGAAAGTGGTAGCAATACCATGAGTAAAGTGGCGCACGGGTGAGTAACACGTGACTAACCTACCCTGGAGTGGGGGATAACTGAGGGAAACCTTAGCTAATACCGCATAANNACCTACGGGTCAAAGGAGCAATTCGCTTTGGGAGGGGGTCGCGGCCGATTAGTTAGTTGGCGGGGTAATGGCCCACCAAGACTGTGATCGGTATCCGGCCTGAGAGGGCGCACGGACACACTGGAACTGAAACACGGTCCAGACTCCTACGGGAGGCAGCAGTGGGGAATTTTGCGCAATGGGGGAAACCCTGACGCAGCAACGCCGCGTGGAGGATGAAGCCCCTTGGGG
>PLXP01000172.1 GCA_003151435.1 Acidobacteriaceae bacterium | reverse complement strand
CCCAAACTGTAGAAGATGAGTTTGATTGACATCGACCACATGCACGGTGGAAAGAACCGTTTTAGTGCTGCCGCAAAATCTGCCAGGTCCATGCAAAAGCCCCCCTTTTGAGGGAGCTTTTGCACTTCACGCGATGCATTTGTGAGTCCCGGCACCCTGCCTGAGTGCGGCGGTCCAGCGAATGTCTTTGCGCGTTTGGCACCCGGAAACCGAAATGGCGGACCCACCTGTTTCACGAACCGGCATTAAGAACCAGCCGCCACCAGTTCGCCTTCAAATTCCTCATTGAGCCACTTGCTGAACGCGGCGAACTCTTCGTCGCGGCCCAGGAAGTCGCGGACCATTTCCCTGCCCGGCTTTGAGCCGCCCTGTTCGAGAACCGTCTTGCGGTAGCGGCTGCCCGCATCGCAACCCAGCAGGTCGTTGGGGTCAAACTGCGCAAAGAAGTCGAGCGCGATGACCTTGTCGAACGCGTAGGTATAGTAGTTCGACGAGTAGCCGGTGAGGTGGCCGAAGCTGGCATACATGCGATTGCCTTCGAGCCAGGTCCACGGCTGCAGGCCCTGGTGCAAGCGCTTGGTCATGCGATCAAGATCGATCGCGGCGGGATCCTGGTCGTGCAGGTCGAGCGAGAGCGTGGTGTAGTAAAGCTGCGCGCGCATTCCGTCGGCCCGGCCAAACGCGCCTGCCAGCTTCATCTTCCTTATCAATTCCGAGGAGAGCGGTTCTCCCGTCTGGTAGTGCCTGGCGAACGACTGCAGCAGCTTTTCGTCGCGGAAGAATTCTTCAAGCATTTGCGACGGCACTTCGACGAAGTCGCCTTCGGTGGCAAAGCCGGAAAGTCCGGCCCACTCCGTGTGGCCACCCAGGATGGCGTGCATCAAATGGCCGAATTCGTGGAAGTAGGTGATCACGTCGTTGTACTGCATCAGCCCCGGATCGCCTTCATCTCCGCCCGGAAAGTTGCAAATGAGCGCGGCTTCGGGCAGATAGCGCCCGCGCACCCCGGTCACGACCGGCGCGGCAGAGAACCACTTGTCCTTGCCCTCGCGGGGGTGCATGTCGAGATAGAAACGGCCCACCAGCTTGCCGCCTTCGTGGACTTCAAACACCGACACCGCGGGATCCCACGCAGGGGCCGTCGAGGCGCGGAACTCCACCTTGAACAGGCGAGCGGCAGTTTCAAGCACGCCGGCCTCCACCTTGGCGTAGGGAAAATAGGGCCGCACCGACTGCGAGTCGAAGTCGAATGCCGAGCGGCGGAACTGTTCGTACCAGTAGCCGCGGCTGGTGATGTCGATGTCAGCGAGGCCGGGCTGCCGGCGGCGCGCGAAGTCGAGAATCAGTTCGTATTCGCGGAGGGCGCCGTCGCGGCTGGCTTCGTCAAGCTTGGCCAAAAACGTGCGCGCGTTGGCCGCTGAGCCCATCATCTGGTCGGCAGTGGCCAGGTCGGCCCAACTGCGGAAACCAAGCACCGTGGCAATCTCCTGGCGCGTGGCCAAAAGCTGCTCCAGAACCTCCTTGTTGGCCGGGTAGGCGCGCGTGTGGTAGGCGAGGAACATACGTTCGCGCAGCGCCGCGCTGGAGGCAAACGTCATCACCGGCTGCATATCGGGCTGGTCGGTGGAGAGGATCACATGCCCTTCGGCATTCGGCGTTGCCTTCACGACCGGGTGGCGGCTGAGGTAGTCGGCGGGCAAACCCGCAAGCTCCGCCTCGGTGGCAACAATGGTCTTGGCGCCCTCCTGGATGTTGCGGCTGAACTCGAGGGAAAGCCGCGTGGCCTTCTCGTGGAGTTCCTGAAGGTGGGCGCGGGTGGCGTTGTCTTTGTCGGCGCCGGCCAGGCGGTAGCTGAGCAGGGTGCGCTCGACGTAGTGCGTGGTGGCGGGGCTGCATCCTTCGATGCGCATGGCAGCCAGGGCCTCGTACACCCCACGATTCAGGCTCAGGGCGGCGCCGGCCACGGACACGCGTTGTGCCTCAAGCTGTGCCTGATCGCGGACGGCCTTGTCGGCGGCAACGGAATTGAGCACGCCAGCCTGCGATCCGGCCAGGCTCAACTGCTCGATGGCCGCGTCGTAGAAGCGCAGCGTGTTTTCAGGGGTGCGGGGCACATTGACGGCGAGCATGGCGGCGAGGGCCGCCTCATGGGCCGCCAGCCGGGCACTGACCCAGGCGGCAAGGGCGTCGGCAGACTGGGCTCCGCCTGCCTCCCATGCATGAAGATCTTCACAGACTTGTACGGCGGCAATCGGGTCAATACTCATGGTTTTTGAAACCCCTCCAATCTTCTAGGGTGCCACAACGAGACGGTGCAATGCTGCCGTCCTGGTTTCCTTAAGGCACGCAAACGCATCGCGGCAGCGCCTGATCGTTTGCCGGATTTGCAGGCGAAGCAGCGTCCGGCGCGTTTCGCTGTTGCATCCCGGCTGCGAGCCCTTTAAGATGCGACCTTTGAAGACTATGCCGCAAACTGCTCCCAGCACGACGATTCACCCACCCCAATCCGCGGGTCCGCGTCTGCGCGTGGGCAAGCTGTGCGTGGCCATCCAGGCGGGCACGCCGGCGGAGATGTTTGAACGCGCAGAGCTGGCTCTCAAAGACGCGAAGTTTGTGGAGTTCCGGTTGGACTCGCTGCCCAAGCCCGCAGAGGCGCTGCCCCGGCTCAAAACGTTTCTAGCCGAGCATCGCGACGTTGCGGCGATCGCCACCTGCCGGCGCAAGGAACATGGTGGACACTTCGCGCAGTCTCTAACGTCGGAATTTGAGTTACTGCTGGCAGCGGCGCAGGCGGGCTGCCAGATCGTCGATCTCGAAGTGGAATCGGCGGAAGAAGCCAAACCGGCGCAACTGGAGAAGTTTCGCGCGGGGTTGCGGGCCGCGGGCACGGCGCTGCTGGTCAGCTTTCATGACTTTTCGCGGACGCGGGCGCTGGAGCAGGCGGCAGACCGGATCGCTGCGTTCAAGCCGGAATTCGTAAAGGTGGTTTCGACGGCGCACTCGCTGGCCGACAACTTGGCGGTGCTGCGGCTGATCGAAGACAGGTCCATTGCGGCGCGCGTAGTGGGCATTGCCATGGGCGAGGAAGGGCTGGTGAGCCGCGTGCTGGGGCCGCGCGCCGGTGCGGAGTTTACCTTTGCGTCACTGGATGACGGCGTGGAGACGGCTCCGGGCCAGGTCACGGCGCATACTCTTCGCGACCTGTACCGCGTGGAGCACCTGGACCAGGCAACGCGCGTCTTTGGCGTGGCCGGGAACCCGATTGCGCACTCGCTGTCGCCGCTGCTGCACAACACCGGCTTTCGCCGGGAACATGTGAATGCGGTGCTGCTGCCGCTTAAGGTGCGCACGCTGGCCGACCTGCTGACTCTGGTGCTGGAGCTGCCCTTGAGCGGTGTGGCGGTGACCATGCCGTTGAAGCAGGAGGTGCTGCCCCACCTGGCCAACATGGATCCATTGACCGCGCGCATAGGGGCCTGTAACACGCTGCGCACGGGNNNGGCAAAAGCGCTGAAGCACGAGCAGTTGGCGAAAAACCACTTCGATGTGCTCATCAACTCAACGCCGTGCGGGATGGCGGGATCGAAACAGGCACTGCCAATTGCGGAAAACGAACTGAACGCAGGGCTGGTGTTCGACATGATCTACAACCCGATGGAGACACCTCTCCTGAAACTGGCGCAGTCGCGTGGGATTCCCGTGATCGGCGGGCTTGAGATGTTTGTGCAGCAAGGGGCGCGGCAGTTTGAGATATGGACGGGCCGCCCGGCTCCGGAGGCCGAGATGCTGCGGGTGGTGGAGCGGGCGCTGCGGAAGCGCGGATGACATTGCCCCGGCACGCTCAGAACCTTTTGAAAAACTGCTTTAACAGGCTAGGTTTTGAAAGGGCGTGGCTTTACAGGCTGCGGAAAAACTAGATTCGGTGAAAGGTACGGGCTTTAGCCCGTACATAAACCCAGCAAAATCAACGTGGGCTTTAGCCCCTGAGGGACGTTTTTCGCAGATGCCTGCGGAGATTCGCCCTTTTTCCGCAGCCTGTTTAGCCCCCGATGAATCGGTTTTTGAACACTTCCGCCAACCTCGAAACATTTTTCAACCGGTTCTTAGAAACCTCGAGCACGCTGACTTTTGGGCATGCTCGATACAGTGTTATGCTGCCTCCCAGTACAACGTTATGCTGCCACTTGGGTCCGTACTGGCAAGCTGCTCATCTGCCGCCCGGTACAGACAGCCCTTGCCGCCTCAATGCTGTTTAGCGAAAAGTAACTGACGAGTCGTCCACGACACTCCCCGAAGGGTGCAAACCCAAAGTATAGTTCTCTCATGAATAAGACTGCGATCTCGGCTATGGCGTGCGTCGTCATGTTTTTTGGCATTGGCTGGCAAATGAGAAGCAGCACAGCAGCACGGCCTTCATCGGGTGGTGATTCAACTGCACAACACTCATCCCTGGGAACACTCGTTGACCCAGATGCATACGCAGTCTACGAGGCGCTACTCGACCCAAAGCGAGGTGGCGCGGGTGCGCGATTGGGCGCGATGGCCATCGAAGGCCAAACCAAAAGCCGGGAACTTTGTTTCGACCCTTCCGCGCAGCGCGATCCCCAGTTTCGTGACGCAGCCACGAACTATATCAGGCTGAACTCGCAACCAGAGTTGCTCAAAGCAGACCAACTCAACCTTGGCAAGGAAGTTCAATTCATCTCTTCATCAGAGATGGACGAGATGTTCTCGAAGGGAGTCATGAAGGGATGGGAAATATTCCACAAGAACCACCCAAAGCTGATGGGAACCATTCAACTGTCGGCGGTTGGATTCAGCGCCGATAAGAACTTCGCAGTCGTATATTCGGCATCTCACTGCGGTCCGAAATGTGCGGCGGGCGGAATTGTTACGCTTTCGAGAAAAGACGGCGTGTGGCGAAAGAACGGTGATCGTATCTGTTCTTGGATTTCTTGATCGCTGACGGAGGGGTCGAAGTGAGTGAAACTGCCGAGCAAGGCCGTCCGGCAACTCCGGTCGAATAACCGCCTACTCGGACCCAACGTGAGGCAGATCACATCTACTTCCGAGTCGGCCACGATCCACTCGGAACCGACAGACACTGGCCGCGAACGTGCACAGTCGGATTTAGACTGCTATTTGAATGATCCCACTTGGATATTTGGCAAAGCGCATTCCGAAGCAGCGTCCAGACTGGATGAAAGCCCCGAATGTGGTCGACGTCTACTCTGTAAGCGACTGCGTGAACGACACACTAGCGGAGTATTCCAATGGCTGGAAACACAATGGCTTTTGGATGTTCGACTGTGTGGCAGCCATCCAGACCGCTGCTGTGGCAAATGAGATTGACATGCAGGGCGCAATGCTCTTCTTCTACGAAGCCTACGAGTCGGAGTTCGATGGACACGACCGGCTTCCCATTTCGCCAGAAGCCTCGTTTGAAACTCAGGTCGTCATTCCTCCGACTAAGCACCTTGAAGGATTCGACGTCGTGACGTTCTGCGATGGCCCGAACTCGCACTCGCCCCTGTCCTGTAACAGCATTGCATCGGACATCAAGACGAACGAGCATTGCCTTTTGGAAAGCCTCGATGAAGCCGTCGCCGCTATAGAGGGTGACGTATTTGATCAAAGTGAGCCGGGACCCTACAGAATCTATGCCGTCTATTCGGTGCCTTGGCCTGATTGAGGCGAGACCTGTAATAGCGGTCGAATAACCGCCTACTCGGAAGTTACTGGTTGAAAACATTCTCGCAAGCCTTCGGCGTGGATGATGCTGCTCATTCGCTCGGACTCCCCGTGGCAGGATTCCTCCGTATCGGGTAGCAGCATAAGGCTGCGCTGGGTGGCAGCTAAACGTTGTTCTGAGTGGCAGAATTGATTGTATTCATTAGGACACGCGGTAGGTTCGCTTACTGACATCTGTTGAAAATGATGTCAGTCGCCGTCATCTGCGCTCCGGGGTCTCCCGTCAGCATGGGTTCCTATTTGGCTTTCTTCTTTCGTGGCTTGGGAGACTTGGCCGCCTTGGCCGATTTTGCCGATCTTGCCGATTTGGCCTTTTCTTCTGCTGAATGGATGGCGGTGATCGGCGCCAGGTCAGGGCCGATGCGCTTGACCGTCGTGTCGATCATTGCGTAGTTGATGGTGCGCGGCGCAACAGGCCGGGTGACGCCGGTCTGGGGATCGATACTGACGTTTTGGCCGTCGGCGAGGAGGAAGCCGAAGGCGGGCGCGCTGCCGCCGGGCACCGGAACCCTGGTGATGTTAACGGGCAGAAATCCCTGGATGGGGCGGAGGCGGAAGGCGGTTTCATAGCGATGACGCTTGACGCTCCAAGTGAAGACGCGGACCTGGTCGAAGTCGTAGGGCAGGCCGGCCTTGGGCGGCTCGAGAACCATGACGTACTCGGGCACTTCGTGGTTGGGAGCGGCAGAATCAGGGTCAGTGATTTTGGTGAGCACGTAGGCGCCCACGATGCGCTGGCCTTCAGCGTATTGCCCGACTTCATCAGGCACTTCCACGTCGATGCGACCAGCCAGCAGCCAGCCGACATGGCCCTGGCCGTCGCGGACCAGCCACCAGTCTTCCATGACCGGGGGCGCGGGTTCGAATTGCCCGGGAAGCGGCACTGCGGGAACTGGTTTGGCGGCCGGGGCAGCAGTCTTAGCCGACGGCTGGGTACCGGTGGGAGACGCGGGAGTCTTGCCGGGCGTCACAGCTTGAGCACTGGGAGTCGCGGGCTTCACCTCGGCCGGCTCCATGCCGGGAAGCGCCACCTTGGGGACCGAAGCCCGGGTCAAGAGTTGCAGCTTGGCGTTGGCCGGCAGCAGGACGAAGTGATCCGTCTTGCGGCCGGGAGCAATGTGCAGGTAGATGTCGTCGCGCAGAACAGCGGTTGCAATGACCGGGTCGTCCTTGTGCTGTTCGGCAAGCTTGGCGAAGGCATCGTAGAGGTCGCCGTCGATGACTGCGTGCTGCTCGATCCAGCCGATTTCGTTTTTCTGGGTCTTGACCTTGAGGAAGCGGCGCCCATGCTCCAGCACCTCGAGGGGCTGGCCATTGGTGACCTCCGCCACACGATTGGATACGGCGGCGACGCGGTCGTGCAGGTACATCTGGCGCGCGGAGACATAGACGGTTTCATGCTTCTCATGGCGGATGCGGTTGCATCCGCAAGCCACGACGAGGGCCAAGAGGGTGAGCCTCGAGAGTGCAGAGATGATCGAGCGACTGGAGGGGAGGACAAGATGCATTTTGGAGCGCTTGAGCACAGGAGCGGTCTACATGAGGATAGCACTTCAGGGAACAGGGAAAAGGGAACAGAGAATAGGGAACAGCGCCTCCAGGCCCATCGACGCCTGATTTCTGACTCTGATCCCCGAGGCCTGACGCCCTGTGAAATTCCGGGCCCATTTCTTTCCAGCCCTACTCTCCCGGAAACCGCACACCCAGCGCCGTTCGCGCCTCTTCCAGCATCCGCGCCATGCCTAGCGACATTGCATGGGTAATCACCGAGCTCTCGCGAAGACCCTCGCGAATCAGTCCGCAAAAATGCGCTGTCTCATAATTGAATCCGCCGTGACTGAACGGCTCGTGTAGCGTAACCACGCGTCCCCCGATGTAGTGAATCGTCGCGCGCATTGGATTCCACCAGTTCGCGTGGAGACTCACATAGCCTCCGGGTCCACACAGCAGGGCGTCCCCGCGGCTCAATAGATCCAGCCCCGTATGGAGCTGCGCCATTCCGCGCTCGTGTTCCGTCTGGAACAGCGCCAGCGTATCCACCCCGGCCGCGCCAACTCGACCCATTGTCTGCACCCTCTTCAGCTCGCCCAGCCAGTCGAGAGCCAGAAAAGCCTCATACGGCCCAATTCCCATAATCCCGCCGCCGCCCAGCTCGGGGAAGTTCAGCGGATACTCCGGCGGCAAAGTGGCGTCGGCGTGCCCGGCGCGCACAAAGCCGACCGCCCCGATGGGATCGCCAACCAGGTGCTCGCGAAGCTTGCGATAGAGCGGAAAAAAAGGCGGCTTCATCGCTTCCATGAACAGCCGGTCGTGTTCGCGCGCCGTCGCCAGAATCTTCTCGAGTTGCCGCACGTTCAGCGCCGCGGGCTTTTCGCACATCACATGCTTGCCCGCGGCCAGAGCCTCCAGGCAAATCTTCGCGTGCGTGTCAGGATGGGTGGCGACGTAAACCGCGTCGAGATCGGAGGCGAAAAGCTCGCCCAGCGTGCCAGCCACCTCCGCTACGCCGAATCGGGCGGCGTATTCCTGTGCACGTTCCCGGTTGCGGCCCCAGACGGCTGCCAGCGCAACTCCGTCAACCCCTTGCAAGCCCTGCGCAAATCGTGCAGCGGCCCGCCCCGGGCCCACCACCCCCCAGCGAATTACCTGCATGTTTTCCCTTGGAAACCCCATAAATTCAGACTTGTGCAGTGTACGCGCCCACCCGTGTCTCCGGCTGCCACGGGTCCTAGCGCAGCAGGTCTTCGAGCGTCGTGCTCAGGCTCGTCTTGTCGTCGCGGTATTTCACAATCACGGGCGCATAAAGGCTCAGGCCCCATTCCTGCCCTTTGCCCTTGGACACTGCTCGCGCCCCCGGCACAACCACCGCATCTTCCGGGATTATGAGCGGCAACTCATCCGTGGCTCTCAAAACCGTGCCGTTGACCAGGTCGAACACCGGCGTTCCCCGCGTCAGAATGGTGCCTGGCGCCAGTACAGCGCCGCTGCGCACAATCGTCCCCTCATACACGCCGCAGTTGCCGCCCACCAGCACATCGTCCTCGATAATCACGGGGCTGGCGTTGATCGGCTCCAGAACGCCACCGATCTGGGCCGCCGCGCTCAAGTGCACCCGCTTGCCGATCTGGGCGCAGGATCCCACCAGCGCATGCGAGTCCACCATGGTCCCCTCGTCCACCCACGCGCCGGCGTTGATGTACATGGGGGGCATGCACACCACGCCGCGCGCCACATGCGCCCCGGCGCGGATCGACGATCCGCCCGGAACCACCCGCACCCCGTCGCCCAGGTCAATGCGCTGGGTTGGATAAGTGTCCTTGTCAATGAAGGAGAAGCCGCCGCTGGAGCAGTCCTCCAGCGCGCCCAGGCGAAAGCCCAGCAGGATACCCTGCTTCACCCACACGTTCACCCTCCAGCCGCTGGGCGAATCGGCATCGGGTGAAGCTGAGCGTATCTCGCCCCGCTCCAGGGCAGCGCGAAATTCCATAAAAACGTTCCGGGCAGAGGGATCACCGACAGCGTCAGGACCGGCGGCAAAGTAGCGTTCAATGAGTTTCTGGAGCTGGGCAATGTTCATTCCAACCAAAGTCTACCAATCCAGCCGCAATTGCGCCGCGACGCTGAGCTTCATGCCCAACGCGCAACGGCACCAGGCCGGGTAACGCAGCTTGAATACGCTTTCAGAGGTTGGGGAATAAGAATCGGAAGTGGGACAGACTGAAGAGCCCTGGTGCGGTCGGCCGGAAGCAGTGCCGATGCTTCCGGCCGACCGCTTCCGGCAAACGGTTCTAGGCAGCAGGCCGAGTTTGAACGCGAACTCGGATCGGCTCATCGGCCGCGACAGGCTGCAGGCGAAACGCGTTCTTTCCCGCTGGAATCATTGCCAGCGGCACTGCGGTGCGGCCCCGGCTTCCATGCATATGCTTGTTCTCAAGCCACGCACACAGACGGGGGTCATAAATCTCAGGCTGACCCTGCCAGAAATCGGGAGCCAGTCCACACTGGATTCGCAGATGATCCAACTGTAACTCGATGGAAGAGACGTTCTTCGGAAAATAGCGTCGCACATTGTCGGTGCCGACGTGCAATCCGCAGAGACCTCGACCTTTACTTTGCGCTTTAACTACCATATACACCTGCTCTTTAACAACGCCGGATGGAGTAACCAGTCTAGGGAGAAAGATTGCTGGAAGCTGCCTGCCGATGAAAGTTAACCGTTATGCGAATTCCACATTTGGCAACTTATCCAACAGAAAGTCAGTTTTGGGAATGGCCGTGCGCTGCTTTCCGCCTGTCGTGAACCCTTTCCGGGTTGATTCAGCGTTTAATTCGAAAACTTACTTTTCGGTTGATGCAAGCTGTTTTCAGCGAGTTGCCGACGCCTGCATTTTTTGTTCAGAAGATCAAATTTCTGACTTCGGGCCTAGTGTTGCAGATGAGCAGAACCGGAGCGGAGCACCATAGGGCTTCCGGGGACGCTTAACGTCCCGGTCTATTCTTGTAGGAAGAAGTTACTGGCTAACTATAGCAACGAAAGTGAGCGTTTGCAACGTAAAAAGGCCCTATTTTCGTGAGCGATAGTTAATTCAATTGACAATTGACTTAGTCTGCTCAATCGTTTTAGTGGGAACTGCGTTCTCAACACAGTGGGTCAGTCACCCCTCAGGCGTCTTGTTAATTGATGTGATGTGAGTGCAGCCTGTTCGCGAGATCGGCATTTCAACGGTATACCGCTCAATCGCCAGTCCCAATTTCGGCCGCGCCGCCGAGATAGACAAGTCCGAAGATCATCGCGGAAGAGCACCCTAACTGACCCCGAAGGTTAGCGCGGCACAAGGTCTGCCGGTTCCTGCTCCAGCAGGGGGGCCGGCTGCTTGATGAGAAGATTTTCCAGGGGTGCTGCCGCAAGTACGCGCGCAATCGTAACTGCTGCCGTGCCATCGCCATAGGGATTAGCCATCCCGGCAAGACCGGCGCGAAATTCACTTCCGAGAGCCCGCCGGATGCCGTCAAGAATCGCGGCCGTTTCGGGCGGCACATCGATCACATTGCGAGCCCGTTCGCGCCCCTGCTGCCGCATGCCCACGTTCACCACCGGCAGCGCAAACGACGCCGCTTCCATGATCCCGCTCGACGAGTTGCCCACCATTGCATCCACCTGGCCCAAAAGACTCCAATATGTCACCGCGTCGAGGTTCACAAAGACGTGTGTCCGGGGACGAGTCGCGGCCAGCGCCCGAGTGCGCTCGACCAGCGCGTGGCTTCCCGCATCGGAGTTGGGATAGACAAAGATGAGCTGCCCAGCGGCCGCCGCAACCGCCGCAAAAAAGGCGTCCGCCTCCGCATTGGTGTCCGTCAGGATGGTGACCGGGTGCCAGGCTGCCAGCAGCATAGGAGCAGTCAACGTAAGCCCAAGCCTCGCCTCAAGTGCCCCGCGATCCAGCAGTTGCGAGCGCCGCAGATGGTCCAGCGAGGGCGCACCCGCGTGGTGCACGCGCCAGGGCTCCTCGCCCATCGCAATCACCCTTTGCCGCGCGGTCTCCGTCGAGGTAAAGTGAACATGCGCAAGCTTCGTGAGCGCATTCCGCACCTGGTCGTCGATGGCGCCCTGGCTCACCTCGCCGCCTTCTATGTGCGCTATGGGGATACGCATCGCCAGGGCCGCGGAAGCCGGCGCCAGCATCTCGTAGCGGTCCGCAATCAGCAGCAGCAGGTCGGGCCGCCACGCCGTGAATGCGTCCGCCAGGCCCAGAATGGCCAAGCCGATGGTCTTAGCCATTCCCGTATCGGTGTCGGAGCTGAGAAGGCACTCAATCCGCGCTTTGATCGGAAACGCGTCCCGTTCGATCTCGCCGATAGTCGAACCGAACTGCGGNNACTCCAATGCGCCGCTTGCGAACCCCGGACTCAACTTCGGACTCAACCTTGAATTCCGTCATCTGGACACTCGATTTCCCGACAGCGCCACCACCGCCCCGCTCGGCGTGTAGTCCGTGACCAGCGCGCACAGATGCACCAGCGATGCGGTCAGGTCCCGCGCATCCACGGCGGTCCGCAAGGCGGCCAGCGAAGCTTCCAACTGGCCTTCGGGGAGCGCTTGCGAATCGATGGCAAGCAAACCGTTCTCGCCCGCCGAGTGTGCCGTTTCCGTCGTGGACCAGAGCTGTTCGGCCTCCTTGTCGCCCGGCCGCCAGCCTGTAAAGTCCACCTCGACCGTCCGTTCCGGAGCCAGGGTCCGCGCCATGAAGTGCGCAAGGTCAGTAATGTAGTGCGGGGCGGGAATGTCCGGCGCCAGCAGGGCGGGCTGCCTGGTCTCCGCCGCGGCAATCAGCAGCAGGTTTACCGCCTCATCCACGGTCACAAAATAGCGCCGCGCCGCCGGATCGCTGACGGTGAGTGCGGCACCCAGCGCAATCTGCCGCGCAAACGTCTCGGTCACACTGTCCCGCGTGGCCAGAATGTTGGTGAGACGCAGCACCGTGCCGCCCGCGGCCAGCACAATGCGTTCCGCAATCCGCCGCGTCGCGCCCATCACCGAGGTCGGCTCGACAGCCTTGTCCGCGGAAAGCAGCACCACCCGAGCCCCGTGCGCGGCTGCGGCAGTGGCCAGCGTCAGCGTACCAAACACGTTGTTGGCGATGGCCGCCAGCGGCTGCTCTTCCATCAGCGGCACGTGCTTGAAGCCGGCCGCGTGAAACACAATGCGCGGCGCATGCACCGTAAACACTTCATCCAGCAGGGTGCGGTCGGCCACGCTTCCCAGAATCGGAGTCATCGTTCCCGCGATCCCGGTCGTGGCCTTTGCCTGCTGCAGAGCATAGAGGCGGCTCTCCGACGCATCCAGCAGCAGCAGAGAAGGCGGTGCCAGTGCCGCCAGCCGCAGCGCCAGTGCAGAGCCAATGGACCCGCCTGCCCCCGTGATGAGCATCGGTTGCCGGTAAAGCACGTCCAGAACTTCCAGCGAGGGTGAAGGCAAGCGCGGGCGAGCCAGAAAACTGCGCCAGTCGACGGTGCCCAGCAGCTGAGTCACAGGAGAAGTATAAATTGAACCGCGCCTGGTTTACCCCATCCATCGCGTACCCTGCGGGCGCTGCGATCAGGCCTCCGCTCGAATACACTGAATAGGTTCCGCGAATTCTTTTGGACTTGCAGGTTCCAGCCGGGCTGGGGAGAGACAATNNCCCGATGCCGAGGCGGTTCGGCTCAACAATCGCGGTGTAGCCCAGATGGGCCAGCAGTTCACTGAGAAGGCTGCCGACAGCTTTGCTGAAGCCATCAAGAAGGACCCCAAGCTCGCTCAGGCTCACGTGAATGCAGGCATCGCAATGCTCACCCTGCAGAAGCTCGATGAAGCCAAAACGTATCTCCAGAAGGCCATTGCGCTCGACCCCACCAGCGCCCAGGCGTGGTACAACCTCGGCCTAGCCCAGCACGCGGCCAACGAGCTGGAGCCGGCCCTGGCCAGCTTCCAGCAGGCGTCCAAACTCGACCCCATGGACGCCGATTCCTATTACTTTCAGGGCGACTGCTACCTGGAGATGAAGCAGTACGACAAGGCCGTCGAAACCCTGCACAAGGCCCTCGAAGTCAATCCCATGCACGCCTCGGCGGAGTTCGTTACTGCCACCGCCCTGCAGCGCTCCGGCCACAAGCCTGAGGCGAAGGTCCATTTCCAACGCTTCCAGCACCTGACCAGCACCAAGATCGGCGCAGCCATCGGGCTTGCCTATGGCGAGCAGGGCCACTACTCCACCGTTACGCCCATTGAGGAACCGGAGAGCAGCCGGAAACCCATGATTCCGGTCAAGCTGGTGAAGAAGGAGATTCTCGGGAAAGATTCCCAGGTCTCGAAGGCGAGATCTGGGGCACCCGGCGGTGTATTCACCACCACCGGCGGGGCTTGCATGCTCGACGTCACCGGCTCCGGCCGCATGGATCTTGTCCTGATGCAGTCGGGCCCGCAGGCCATTGCGGTGCTTTCCGCCAAGGCCGATGGCAGCTTCGAAAGCCTCGACGCATCGGCCGCCGGCCTCAAGGCCTCAGGCCACGCCGTCGCCTGTGCGGTGGGCGACTACGATGGCGACGGACTCAACGACCTGGCCGTGGCGCTCGACGACGCGGTGCTGCTCTTCCACAATTTAGGCAAAGGCAAGTTTCAGGATGTGACCGCCGAAGCGGGGCTTGCGGCGAGGAATCGGCCGACCGGCATCACGTTTGTCGATTACGACCACGATGGCGATCTCGACCTGCTGCTTACCGGCTCTGCGCTCAAACCGGGCGAGTCGTCCAACGTCCTGTGGCGCAACAACGGCAACAAGACCTTTACGGAATGGACCGAGCCAACCGGCATGGGCGGCAGCGGAACGACCGCGGCAGCCATCCTCACCGACTTCAACAACGACCGCGCCGTCGACCTGGCCATGACCGGCGATGGCCCCTCGCCGCTGCTCTACGTCAACCCTCGGGAAGGGAAGTACCCCACCCAGCCCCTCTACGAGGCAAAGCTCCCCGCAACGGTGGGCATTACCGTCCTCGACTTCGACAAGGACGGCTGGATGGACATCGCCGTCACCCATGCCGGTGCGCCCGGCCTCACACTCTGGCGCAACGTCGAAGCCCCCAACCACATTGACCGCCGTTTTGAGCGCGTCGATCTGCCTTTGCATGGCGCGTCGCGCGCCTGGGGCCTCACGCCCATCGACATCGACAACGACGGATGGATCGACCTCGCCGCCATCGTCGAGACCAGCGCCGGTCCCCGCGTCCGCGTGTTGCGCAATCGCGGCGATGGAAGCTTTGAGGACGTGAGCCACGCGCTGGGCCTCGATACCGTTGCGCTTCATGCCCCGCGCGGCCTCATCGCCGCCGACGTGGATGGCGACGGTGCGGCAGACCTGATCGTGACCCAGTTGAATGCGCCGCCGGTGCTGCTGCGCAACGTGGGCGCCAACAAGAACCACTTCGCCCGACTCGACCTCTCCGGCTATGCCGACAACAAAACCGCGCTCGGAGTGAAGGTTGAGATCTTCGCCAACGGCCATTGGCAGAAGTGGGAACTGGCGGGCGCCTCCGGCTACCAGACGCAGGCGCCGCCGCAGATCCTCGTAGGCCTGGGTGATGCGCAGGGCATCGACCTGTTGCGCATCCTGTGGCCAACCGGCGTGCTTCAGGACGAGATCGATCTGCCGCACACGCAGGTGATCGCCATGAAGGAGGCCGACCGCCGCGGCAGTTCGTGCCCGGTCCTCTTTGCGTGGGACGGCCACAAATACAAGCTCGTGACCGACGTGATCGGCGCGGCGGTGGTGGGCCACTGGTTCACGCCCACGCGCCGCAACACTCCCAACTCCGGCGAGTGGATCAAGGTGGACGGCGCACAGATTGTGCCCGTCAACGGCAAGCTCAGCCTGCGCTTCATCGAGCCCATGGAAGAGGTCAACTACATCGACCAGTTGCGCCTCGTCGCCGTCGATCATCCTGAAAATGTCGAGGTCAATCCCGACGAGCGCTTCCTCGACGACCCGCCGTTCGCCTCGGGCCGCGTCGTCGCTTCTGCCGGCGCGCGCCTGCCCCTCGGCGCATGGGACGGCGAGAGTCGCGACGTGCTCGACGCGCTCAGCCGCCGCGATCATCAGTTCGCCAGCGGCTTCACCCCGTCGCCCTACGACGGCTTCGCCAACATGCACGCCCTCACGCTCGATCTCGGCGATGTCAAGCCGGGCGAACCGCTGCGCCTGCTCATGACGGGCTACGTCAACTACTTCAGCGCCACCTCGTTGTATGCGGCGTGGCAGGCCGGCATCAAGCCCATCTCGCCTTACGTTGAGGCCCAGTTGGCCGACGGCTCGTGGCAAAAGATTCCCGGCGACGCAGGCTTTCCCGCCGGCCTCGAACGCACCATCGTTGTAGACCTCACCGGCAAGCTTCCCCCGGGCACGCGGCGCATTCGCATGCAGACCAATCTCGAAATCTACTGGGACAACGTGCTCATCGACCAGAGCCGCGACGCCGAGGCCCGCACCGCAGAGGTGCCGCTGGCGCAAGCCACACTGCACTTCCGCGGCTACCCCAGGCAGATTGACGGCGCCAGCCCCGGCGATCTGGACTACGACTACAACCGCGTCAGTTTGACCGGGCCCTTCCAGCACCAGCGCGGCAACTACACCCGCATGGGCGANNGGGTTTGTGAAGGACATGGACTGGTGGGACGCGTCGCCCTTCACCGTCGCGCAACTGCCGTTCCACAAGATGAGCGCCTATCCCTATCCCGCCGGGGAGAGCTTCCCGGACGATGCGGCGGCGCTCGACTACCAGTTGAACTGGAACAATCGCTTCGACTCCGGCGAACCCGTGCGCTCTTATCGCTTCAACTACCAGACGCTGATTTCCACGCCGCAGGACAATACAAATGCGGCCGGGGCTGCGAAGCCATGAGCGATGTGTCCAGCGAAATAGTGTTGTCTCCCGCGCATCGGCAATTGGAACTGCTGCGCGCGGGTGACATCGGCGTAGTGGAATTGGCCGAAGCCCACATCGCGCAAATCGAACGCCTCAATCCCGCCCTCAACGCCTTCGCCGACTTCGATGCCGAGCGTGTTCGTTCGCAGGCGCGGCAGATGGACTCGTCGCGCGCACCCCGCGGCCCCCTGCACGGACTTCCGGTCACGGTGAAGTCCTCCATCGCCACCGCAGGCTACCGCTGCGAAATCGGCAGCCTCCTCCATCAGGGCGAAGTCCCGCGCGAAGATGCTGTCGTCGTCGCGCGTCTCCGCGCCGCGGGAGCGTTGATCCTGGGCACCACCAACTGCCCAGAATTCCTCATGGCCTACGAAACCGCGAACCTGCTGCATGGACGCACGTGCAACCCATGGGACCTCGACCGCACCCCCGGCGGATCGAGCGGCGGCGAATCAGCCGCCATCGCCGCCTGCATGTCGGCCGCCGGTCTCGGCAGCGACAGCGGCGGATCCGTTCGCGTGCCGGCCCACTTCACCGGCATCTGCTCGCTCAAGCCTACGCCGGGCCGCATCCCCGGGCGCGGCCATCTGCCCCCTTGCGTCGGACCCTTCTCGACGCTCGGCGCTATCGGCCCCATGGCGCGCACCATGGCCGATGTGTCGCTGATGTTCCGCACGCTCAGCGGCCAGGA
Source organism: Acidobacteriaceae bacterium (assembly GCA_003151435.1). Taxonomy (GTDB): domain Bacteria; phylum Acidobacteriota; class Terriglobia; order Terriglobales; family Acidobacteriaceae; genus Telmatobacter. The sequence continues at coordinate 62,587 of PLXP01000172.1, read as the reverse complement.
TCCGCACGATCCGGCCAGCCCCCCGCTGCCTCTGCGCACCCCATCCGCGCACGAACTCCGCTCCCACACCATCGGCTTTTTCGAGGACGACGGCCTCGTGCCCGTCACACCAGAGACGCGCGCCGCCGTCAACGCCGCTGCCAGCGCCCTTCGCGACGCGGGCTTTCGCGTCGAGCCGTTTCGGCCGCGCACACTGGAGCAGCTGCGCAAATTATGGTGGAAGTTCTTCGTTCAGTGCGGAGCCATGTTCTACGAGCCGGAGATTCGCGGCAAGCATCATCAGCTCAGTCCCATCTTCGCCGAATTCCTCTCCATCGCCGCCGTAGCGCCGCCCATCACGGCCACTCAGTTGCTCGACGCGTGGGCCGAACTCGACCTGCTGCGCGCAAAAACGCTTGAAGCCATGAGCGACTACCCCGTGCTGCTTTGTCCCGTGGCCAGCATCCCCGCTTTTCGGCACGGAGAGCGCACCTGGACCATCGACGGTCAAGCTGTCGAATATCTCGATGCCGTGCGCCATACGCAGTGGTTCAACGTCCTCGCCGCGCCCGCCGCGGTCATCCCCGTCGGCCCATCGGCCGAGGGCTTGCCCATCGGCGTGCAGATCGTGGCGCGCCCCTGCGAAGACGAAATCGCACTCGGCATTGCTGAAGTAGTCGACCAGGCATTCGGCTATCGTCCCCCACCGATGGCGCGCGCCCAAGCCACGGCCCAATCAGCCGCAAAGCCATAGTCAAGTTCATCCATCACAGACAAGTGTTCATCGCATCGCTAGAAACGAAGTTGCAGGTGCGCGAAGAACCACTTTCCGCACCTCAACCTTTCGGTGGAGGCGTGCATTGGACGATCAGAGTAGCCTGAGGCTTCCCCAGAATGGAGCGCGCAGCGTGCGCGAAAACTGGCTCGAGCAGTTCGCGGAGTCACCCGATGTCTTGAAGAGCGCCCGGCGTCAACAGACCATTGTCCCGGTGCTTGATCTCGAAATCGGCGGCGACGAATTCATCACCATGGCGGGGCCCTGCTCGGTTGAGACCGAGTTCCAGCTCATGGCCACCGCCAATCATGTGCGCCGGGCTGGCGCGCGCATCCTTCGCGGAGGCGCCTTCAAACCCCGCAGTTCTCCCTACGCATTTCAAGGCCACGGGCTCGAGGGGCTCAAGATGCTGGCCCGCGCCCGCGAAGAGAGCGGCCTCGCCATCGTCACTGAGGTCATGTCCGAACTCGACGTTCCCATGGTCGCCGAGTACGCTGACATTCTGCAGATCGGCACCCGCAACATGGAAAACTACGCCCTGCTTGAGGCTGCGGCTCAGTCGGGCCGGCCGGTGCTGCTGAAGCGCGGCATGGTGGCCACGATCGCCGACCTGCTGCGTTCCGCGCAAATCATTCTTGACAACGGCAATCCCAACGTCATCCTCTGCGAACGCGGCATCCGCACCTTCGAGACCGCCATGCGCAATACCTTCGATGTGGGCGCTATCGCGCTTCTCAAATTAATCTCGCACCTGCCGGTCATCGCCGATCCCAGCCACGCTGCCGGCCATCGCGAACTGGTGCCCGCTCTTGCACGCATCGCTGTTGCGGCCGACGCCGATGGCCTTCTCGTTGAAGTGCATCCCCATCCGGATAAGGCGTGGAGCGATGGCGAACAATCACTCGACTTTAATGGATTCGACATCATGATGGCCTCGCTCGATCCGTTCCTCGCTCTCCGCGGATCGCGCTTGCCCGTGCGCCACTCCGCCGGCGTGCAGGCAATGGAGGCTGTTGGATGAGGCCTCTGAAAAGGGTTGTTGCGGCAACCATTCCCCTTGCCTTGGTGTTGTTTGTTTGCGGCTTCGCTTCTGACACATTGCACATTCCTGACGTTCCCATCGTTGTGACTTCCGCACCCGTGTATCAGCCGCTGGCAGCGCTGCGCGGTGCCGACAGATTTCCCAAGGGCGCGCAACTGCTGCTGGTGCGCAACGGCAAAGCCGAGCAGTTAATCCATGGCTTCGCGGCCACCGCCGACGCCAACGTTTCATTCGACGCAACCACCGTGCTCTTTGCAGGCAAAAAGACTGCGACCGATCCTTGGCAGGTGTGGGAACTCAAGGTCGCCGATCGTTCCGTACGCCAGGTGACCACCGGCGCCGGCGATTGTGTCCGGCCCCTGTATCTGCCCGGCGAGCAGCTTGTCTATGCACGCCGCACGGCCCACGGGTCTCAAATCGAGACCGCACAGCTTGACGGGAAGAAAGAGTTGCCCCTTACCTACATGTCCGCCAGTGCGCTGCCCGCGGACGTGCTGGCCGACGGCCGCATCTTGTTCGAGTCAGGCTTCCCCTTGGGTTCGGGCTCAACGCCGGAAATGTTTCTCATGTACTCCGATGGATCTGGCGTGGAGTCGTACCGCTGCGATCACGGCACAACCCGCTGGGGCGGAAGGCAGTTGGCCTCAGGCGATGTCGTGTTTACTCACGGTGCAACCCTGGCGCGCTTCACATCTCCCCTGGCGCATGAGCAGCCTATCGTTGCTCCTCATGCCGAGTTCGCAGGCGCAATTTCCGAATTCTCTTCCGGTGCATGGCTGGTCAGCGCGCGCACCGGTCCCGCCGCTCGTTACGCGCTTAAAGTCTTTGCGCCCGGCAATCTGGCAATGCAGTCCGTATTCGCGCAAACGGGCAATGACATCGTCGAACCTGTCCTGCTCGCCCCGCGCAACCGGCCCAACCAGCATCCCTCCGCGCTGCACGATTGGCACTACGCCAACCTGCTTGCCCTCGACGCGCGCCAATCGCGCGAAGGCGACTTGAAGACAACGCCGGCGAAAGTCCGCCTGGAAACGATGGATGCATTCGGCCACGCGGTCGTGATCGGCACTTCGCCCGTCGAGGCCGATGGTTCCTTCTTCGTCAGCACACCGTCTGACAAGGCCATTCGCTTCGCTCTGCTCGACAAGAGAGGCGCGACGCTGCGCCAGGAACATGGATGGTTCTGGATTCGCAGCGGCGAGCAGCGCATCTGCGTAGGCTGCCACACCGGCCCCGAGCGCGCGTCAGAAAATCGCGTCCCCGCAGTTCTGCTGCGCACCACCACGCCCTTCGATCTCACCGGAGCAGGTGCATCGGGAGCCGGCAAACGAACTCTGGCGGGAGGCCGCTGAAATCATGATCCGCTTTCTTCTTTTATTCTGCGCCGTTTCACTTGCCGCCGCGCAAACCCTTCCTCCGTCTCAGGGCACGCCGCCTGCGCAGACCACGTCGCCGGCTCCGGCCGCTTCTGTCGCCAAGTCACCGGCGGAAGCAGCACAGGGCCCGACCATCCGCTTTGAAGACGCCAGCGAAAAAGCAGGCATCGACTTTACTCACAGCTTCGGTTCGCGCCAACTCGGCTCGCTGCTCGAGGGCACTGGTGCAGGCTGCATCTGGTTCGACTACAACAACGACGGCTTGCCCGATCTCTACGTAGTCAACGGTCGCCCGCTCGACGACTCCATGCATCCCTATCCGCTGAAGGAGAAGCCCTCTCCTCTTCCGCACAATCACCTCTATCGCAACGACGGCAACGGCCGATTTACCGACGTGACTGCGAAGGCCGGCCTCAATCCGGACATGTATTCGGTGGCCGTCACAGCGGCGGACTATGACAACGACGGCTTCGTCGATCTTCTCGTCACCGGCTACGGCAAAACAATTCTCTATCACAACGACGGCAACGGCCACTTTACCGATGTCACCGCCAAGGCCGGCATCAAGGTCGATGGCTGGGCCATCAGTTCCACGTGGCTCGACTATGACAAGGACGGCTGCGTCGACTTGTTCGTAGGACGCTACGTCAAGTTCGATCCCAAATATCGCGCCTACTACGCGGCCGACAATTATCCCGGCCCACTCGACTACGAGGGCGAGACCAACAAGCTCTACCACAACAACTGCGACGGAACCTTTACCGATGTCAGCGAGAAGTCGGGCATCGCAGCTTTTGTGGGCCGTACCATGGGGGTCACGGCCGCGGATTTCGACGGCGATGGTTGGGACGACATCTACGTCGCCAACGACCGCACTGAAAACTTTCTCTTTCGCAACAAGCATGATGGAACATTCGAAGAAGTCGCCAACGACACGGGCACAGCGTTCGGACAAAATGGCGAATCCACTTCGTCCATGGGCCCGGTGTTCGCCGACTTTGAGGGCCGCGGCGTGCTCGACCTCTGGGTCACCGACGGCCACTACAACCGGCTGCTGCACAACGTCGGCAAAGAAGGTTTCGAAGACATGGGCGCGTCCAACGGCGTTTCGCAAACCAACGCGCAATACGTCAGTTGGGGCACGGGCGTCTACGACTTCGACAATGACGGGCAGCTCGACATCCTCATCTTCCACGGCGGTCTGATCCACCTCATTCCCCAGGAACACACGCTGTTCCGCGGCACAGGCAACGGACACTTCGCTGACGTCTCGCGTGACGCCGGTCCGGTGCTGAGTGTGCGCACAACGGCCCGCGGCGCCTGCTTCGCCGACTACGACAACGACGGCAAGGTCGATGCGTTCGTCGTGAACCTTGGCGCCAAGGGAACGCTGGTGCACAATGTCTCCACAAACACCGGCCACTGGGTTGCCGTCAAGCTCAAGGGAACCAAGAGCAATCGCGACGGCATCGGTGCGCGGGTCGAGGTGATCGCCGGCGACAAGCGCTGGACTGCTGAGCGCGTTGCGGGCTCCGGCTATCTCTCGCAGGACGATGACCGCCTGCACTTCGGACTCGGCGCAGCCACCACCATCGACAAACTTATCGTTCACTGGCCTAGCGGTCGCGAGCAGACGCTCGAAAAGCTGACTGTTGATCGCGTCCTCACCGTGGAGGAGCCGAAATGAACCGGCACCTGCACAGCCGATTGCATGCCGTTGTGGCGGCGTGCGCCTGTGGAGTGCTCGCGGCGCTCCTGGGCACTGCGCTTTGGAACGGCGGCCCCGCGCGCGCGGCTGTCACCACCGGCAGGACAGGCGAAGTTCTCACCTACGCCTCGCCGGTTGAAACGCTGATTTCGCCCGACGGTGCGCGCCTCTACGTGCTTTGCCAGGGAAGCGATGAAGTGCGAGTGCTCGATGCCGTCAGCTTCAAAGTCATCAAGAACATCTCCGTCGGCCAGGTTCCACGAGGGTTTGCGCTGTCGCCCGACGCCGGCCGCCTGTTCGTAGCCAACACCTGGGACGACACTATCTCAGTCATCGATACTCATGCGCTCACCGTGGTGGCCACATGGCCAGTGGGCGCGGAGCCCTCCAGCGTCTTCGAGGATCGCGAGGCTAAGCACCTCTTCGTGGCCAATCGCATTTCGAACGATGTCGCCGTTCTGAATGCGGACACCGGCGCAGAAGAGAAGCGGCTCGCGGCTGGGCGTGGCGCCAGCTACATCACGCCTTCTCCCGACGGAAGCCGTCTCTACGTTACCCACGTCTATCCCAACCAGACGCCCCATCGCACAGCCCCCGAATCTGAAATCACGGTGATCGACACGGCCCGTGCTGTGGTCGTCGATCGCATCCCAATGCATTTTATCGCGCACGCGTTTCACATCGCGTTTTCTGCCGATGGGCNNGAACACAGCGGCGCCTTCGCTGACACGCTCATGCTGTTCGGCGCCGACGTTGGCAAGCCCGTTGAAGTGTCCCTCGATGAATTGGAGCGCTACGCCGCGCGCCCGTTCGGCGTCGCAATTACACCTGACAAATCGCGCATCTACGTCACCAGCGAAGGCTCTGAAATTGTCACCGTCATCGATGTGCCGCGCCTGATGCGTTTCATTCACAACCATCCCGGTCCGCACGCGCAAGATCTTTCAGCCAGCGCCAACTACGTGGTCACGCGCATCGCCGTGGGCCACGACCCGCGAGGATTAACGTTTCTCCCCGGCGGCCGCAAACTTCTCGTCGCCAATCGGCTTGAAGATACCCTCAGCGTCATCGACACGCGCACCAATCAAGTGGCTGCGACCATCCCGCTTGCGGGCCTCACAAAGATGTCTGTCTTGCGCCACGGCGAGCAGACATTCTACAGCGCGCATTACTCCTTTCAGGGACAGATCGGCTGCGCCAATTGCCACATCGACTCCACCTTCGACGGCCTCCAGTGGGATCTGGAGCCCGACGGCTTTGGCCGCGACATTGTTGACAATCGCCCCATCGAAGCCATCAAAGACACCGAGCCCTTCAAATGGAATGGCAGCAATGCCAACCTGCCCACCGAGTGCGGCCCTCGCACTGAAAAATACTTCTGGCGTTCAGAAAACTACGACGACCTCACGCTGACCGATCTCGTGGTGTACGTTCGCAGTCTTCCCCCGCGCCCCAACCGCTTTAAACTGCCCGGCTACGAACTCACGCCGACACAGGATCGCGGCAGGGCGCTGTTTGTGCGCTCCGTCGACAAGTTCAAGAACCCCATACCGGAAGTGAATCAGTGCGTGTCTTGCCACAGCGGTCCCAAGGGCACAAACCAGAAATCCTTCGATGTGGGCACGCGCAAAACAACCGACAACACCGGTCTGCTCGACACCCCGCAGTTGACCAACATCGCCATCACGGCTCCGTATCTGCACGATGGCTCCGCTGCCACGCTTGAAGAAATTTGGACGGTCTTCAATCCAGGGGACAAACACGGCCGCACCAACGACCTCACCAAAGATGAGTTGAATGACCTGATCCAGTACTTGAGGACGCGATGAAATCTCTCTTGACCCTCGCACTCGTTGTGGTTGGAGCGGTGCAGTTGCCCGCGTCAGCGCAGTTGCCCGTACCGCGCACGGCAGTCGATGCAAAGAGCTCCGATGGCGCGCAAGCGCAGTCAGCCCCACCGCAGGGGTTGCCACACTTTCGCTTTGAGAACTTCACCACCGCCAACGGCTTGCCTGACAATCACGTCTACACCGTGCTGGTCGACGGCGATCGCATCTGGGCCGGCACCGAAAATGGCCTGGCGCTCTACGAAAATCACAAGTGGAAGACCTACACCATCGCCGACGGTCTGGCACACCGCGCCGTTCTTTCGCTGGCGTTGGACAAGCGCACCGGCGATGTGTGGGCCGGCACCATGGGCGGTCTCAGTCGCATCTCCGCGGGTCACATCACCAGCTTTACGCAGTTGAACTCCGGCCTCAGCAACGACGTGGTCTACGGCGTCTCCGTCGACGGCGAAAACGTGTGGGTGGGCACCGCCGCGGGTGCTTGCCGTCTCGACCTGCGCACCAATCAGTGGTCGCTCTACAACGAGCGCAACACCCCCATGGCCGAGATCTGGGTCTATGGCGTGCATGCCACGCCCACCAAGGTCTATTTCGCCGTGTGGGGCAGCGGCATTCTTGAGTACGATCAAAAGACCGGCCGCTGGGACAAGTACGACGATCCCGACGGCGAAACCGAAATGGTCCTCTTCAAAGATCAGGGCCTGATCCACGAAATCACCACGTCGGTCAGCTATGTCGACAACATTCTTTGGGCCGCCACCTACTTTGGCGATAGCCGCTACGACGGCCGTTACTGGCACAACTTTCTTACCAAGGACAGCGGGCTGCCCTCCAACTTCACCAACACCGTCAAGGGTGTCGACGCCAATCGCGCGTGGTTCGGAACCGACAAGGGACTGGCTTACTACGACGGCGTCAACTGGGCTGTCTATCGCCCCTCCCTCACTACTGGAAAGCCCGAAATGACGGTCCGCGACGCGAAGGGCAATGTAACTCAAGTTGCCGTGACAAGCGCCCCCGCCCACCATTACATTCTAGGCATTGACTTTAAGGGCGACGACATATGGGTTGCCACAGCCAAGGGTTTGAGCCACGGAATTCTTCAACGATAATTGCACCAGGAGATCAATAACATGAATGCACTTTCAGAAATCTTAGAGACCATAGCGCACGCACCCATCAAGAAGCGCGCGATGACCAACCACGGCGTTCTCAACGAGGCGTACGCCTACGCGAAACCCAGCTCCTTTTCCCGTGGCATGCGCATCGATCTGAACGGGCTGACCATCCTGCTCATCTCCGGCACAGCCTCTATCGACGAGCAAGGCGTAAGCGTCCACATCGGCGACTTCCGCGCGCAGATGAAGCGCACGCTCGACAACATCACCGGCTTGCTCGAGAGCGAAGGCTGCTCCTGGCACGACATCGTGCGCACCTCGTGCTACCTGCGCGACATCGATCGCGACTACGACGCCTTCAATGAAGAGCGCACCGCATACTTCAAAGCGCAGGGGCTCGATCCATTGCCGGCGTCCACCGGAATCCAGGCGCATCTGTGCCGGCCCGAACTGCTCATCGAGATCGAAGCCATCGCCATGTTCCGCACAGAAAAGAGCTGCTGTAACAAGGAGTAGTTCGCATGCGCGAAGGATGGTTGTTGGTTGCAGGGTGTCTTTGGTTGGCGGTCGCCGCGTCTGGCGCCGCCGGGCAGATACCCGCGGTGCGGCAGGCCGCGGCACAGGACACGGGTAAGCACGTCTGCGAATGCGGCGCGCATCCGCCCAGTCCGCCGAAAGATCGCGAGGTTGAGCCCTATGCGGGCGAGCCCGAGGACCTGAGTCCCTACGAGAAGTTTGCCAAACCCTACTTCCTCAACTACACCCATCCGAACATTTACACTGGCGCCGGGCGCGACATTCCCGAGCCCAAAAACCTCACCGAAGTGCGCATCGGCTTCTTCGGGCCCATCGAACACAGTCCCGAACTGGTCTTTGGAACGCGCATGCTGCACGGCGCGCAACTTGCCGTGGAAGAGGCCAACGCCCGCGGCGGCTACGGTGGCAAGCCCTTCAAGCTGATGCTGCACAACGACTACGACAACTGGCAGGCCGGCACTGTCTATGGCAACGACCGCCCCACGGATTCAAGCATCTGGGGCTCGCCGTCCAACGAAACCATCAAGATGGTCTACGACGATCAGGACTGGGCCATCTTCGGATCCATCAGTTCCGAGTCAACGCACATTGCGTTGCGCGTCGCACTGAAGGCTGAGATTCCCATCGTCAACTCGGCTTCCACTGACCCCACCATTCCCGAGACTTACATTCCGTGGTACTTCACTGACCTGCAGGACGACCGGGTGCAGTGTCTGACCCTGGCACGCCGCATCTTCACCGAGCTCGGCCTCAAGCGCGTGGCTATCCTCCGCGTGAATAGCCGCTACGGACGCTTCGGCGTCATCAAACTCCGTGATGCATCCCGGCGCCTCGGCCATCCCATCGTCATTGAACAGAAGTTCATGCCCGGCGATACGGATTACACGCGCCAACTCAAAGTCATCCAGGGTTCGCGTACCGATGCCATCGTGCTGTGGACCGACGAGATTCCGGCCGCGAACATTCTCAAGCAGATGAAAACCCTCGGCATGAAGCAGCGCGTCTTCGGCGCTTATCGCACCTTGGGCCCTGACCTGCTCTCCGAAGCCGGGCCATTGGCCGAGAAATTTGAAGCGGTATTCCCCTACGACCCCTCGCGCAACGATCCGCGCTGGCTCGACTTCAACCGCCGCTTTGAAGCGCGCTTCAACGAGAAACCCGAACAGTTCGCCTCGCTCGCTTACGATGCGATGAACGCTCTACTCGACTCCATCTGCAAGGCCGGTCTCAATCGCGCCCGCATTCACGATGCACTGGCCGACATCGACACCTACGAAGGTGTCACCGGTGCCATGGTCTTCGATCCCAATCAGAAGAACGTCGCGCCGATGTACATCGGAACCGTGCACAACGGCGCCATTACCTACCGCCTCGCGACCATGGAAAAAACGTCTACCCGGCCGCATGCTGCCGACGTTCAACGAACTCCAGAAACGCTGGCCCCACCGCAGGTGGAGGCGTATGCGCACGTTGGTGAAGATGGTGTGACTTACAACGGTCCGCATCAGCCCGATGTGCCGGCGGGACCCGTGCGTATCGTTCTCTTCGGGCCGCAAGCCGCTACCGTTGCGCAATCGGTTGAGATGCAGGCTGCACTGGCGGCAGAGGATACAAAAGGCCGCCCGTGGAAGCTCTTGCCTGTGGCCAGCGATCAGAACTGGGGCGCGGCATCCACGCAGTTGGTGCATGCCTTGTTGGATGAACACGCGCTCGCCATCATTGCGCTTGACCGCAACGCCGCGCACCTTTCCGAGCAACTGGCGCTTAAAAGCTTTGTGCCCGTCGTGGCACTCAGCGGCGACAGAACTCTTACCTCGACCAATGTCCCGTGGATCTTCCGTCTTCCTGCCAACACCACTCCCGCAGCCGCGTTGCGCTTGCTTTTGGCCGCCGCCCACCGCAGCGGAGCCAATCCGGAACAACTCCGCGATGTGCTTGCCTCAGGAAAAGCACTGGACGGATTCGCGTTTCTGCCCACAGGCGAGCCGCGAGTCCAATAAGGAATCAACTCGACTCTCACTCCAAAGGACGAGGGCAGCCCGAAATCCGGACTGCCCTCATTTGTTTCTTCCCTTGACTTTGGTTTACGGCAAGTAGTAGCGGAACGAGGTCCAGAACATGTTATCGATGCCCTTCGCGCCGATGCCAACCCCGTTAACGGGAGCGCCTGACCAGCCTTCGCGCACCGCATATCCATACTGGAAGCTCTGACGCAGGCGGCCGCGGTCGCCCTTGTAGATGTCATACCAGTAGCCGCCCGTGATTTCCTGCACGTCGCGAGTTTGCGCGCCGCAGGAGCCGCCGGGAGCGTAGCCAGTGGAAGCGCCGCCGTTGTAACCAGGATTTGACGTGGTCAAGCAACCGGAGTTGGAGAGCAGCCGAGAGCCGTAGCCCACTGCGGCGTTGCTGGGTGAACCCCAGTGCCCGCCCCACTTTCCGCCTGCAGCGATCGCAGCCGCCGAAGCAGATGTGCCGCAGGTGGTAGTGCCGTTTGCCTTGTAGCAGAAGTCGGCAGATGGACCGCCCAAGGATGTCGTGGCTCCGGCAACGCCCCAATCGTCACGGCCGGCGTAGTCTGCACCGTAGTTCAGGTAGAGCATCAAGCGCGGATTCGGGTTGGCTTCAACCGTAACCAGGGTAGAGGCATTGTGAATGGGCGAGAATCCGCCCCAACTGTTGGTGGTAAGGTCGGCCAGCGTCGAGTTGCCGTAGCGGCCCAGGCCCGGTCCATACATGCCCTTGACGCCGACGCTCAGAATGTTAGCAATCACCGGAACGCGCAAGCTTGCGCCGCCGCCGCCGAAGAAGATGCTGTTGCTGAAGGAGCCGGCCGTAGACAGAGCAGGAGCCACAGCAGTACCCGTGGCCACGTCCGTCAATCCGCCATACAAGTTGCTGTTGGTGGTTTCTCCGGGATAGACAGTCTGGTGGGCAAAGCGGCCGATGCCGAAGATCTCATAATGACCCCAGCCCGGATCGAGTGCGACCTTGGCGATGACGTCGGGGGCCACATTGAACGAGAGGTTGGCGATGTTGGAGCAGCCGTTCACCGTCTTGTAAACCGGAACCGCCACGTGAATCGTGTTGCCGGCGGAGTCCGTCTGGGTCTGGTCAGTGTAGTTCACGACCGAGGTTGCCGGCGTGCAACCGCTGACGGCCGCATTGTAGTTACCGCCGTTATTCCCGGCGCTGCCGATGACCGCGTAGGGAGTGTTGCCAGCCAGGGATGCCGTGTAGAGAACCTGTGGATCCTCAGCAGCGAGGCCGAAGGCCACCCTATTGAAGGTCTTGGTGACCCGGAAGCCATACTGGCGCGTCCACACAAAGCCCACGACGTAATTCGGGTCGATGGTCTGCGGTGTCATAATATCGCCCGACAAGTTTGAAAGACCCTTCTTGTCTTCAGTGGCGAGAGACCACAACTGGCCGCCCGTAAATGCCCAGTGATTGTTGGTTTCGGCCTGTGCCCACAAGACGCGCTCGCGCATCACATAGCTGTTCGACTGGTTGTTGTTTGACGAGATGCCGGTGCCCAGCCAGTCAGCTTCGTAGTATCCGCGCAGCATGCCCCAGTTCGTCTTGCCCTCGGCCATGAGGGTTACGCGCGACTGACGTGCGTCGCCAAAGAACTCGCTCATCGAATAAGCGTCAGCGTGCTCATACGGAATGGCGTTGAAAGCGGTCGGAATATCGCCGCCCGTCGCCTTGCTGCGGTATACGGTTTCACCCGCCAGGTAGCCGCCCGGCGTAAGGGTTATGCCCTTGTAGTGCAGCGTGCTCGGGTTGCTGATCGACTTCTTGATCGCCGCCGTTTCGTCAGTGATTGACGAGACCACCGATGCATTGACGGTTTTCATGTCCGTTACTGTGGACTGCAGCGTTGAAACAGCGGCCGCGTTTTCAGTCACTGCCTGCTGCTGTACATTCGCCGCATCCTGGGCCTTGGCGGCCGCGGTCTGCGCGTCAGCGGCAGCCTGCTGCGCCTGCTTCAACTGCGCATCCTTCGCAGCCAAATCGGATTTGAGACCATTGATCTGAGTCTCCATATCCTGGCGTAGCGATTGAATCTGTTCCTCTACCGTGGGCCCCTTGGGCTTCGCGGTTTTCCGTGTGGCCGCGTGCTTCTTCGCCGGCGCCGGCGGGTCGCCTGCGTAGGCATACGAGCTTAGACTGACCGCCAGAATTGCCGCGACAGCCGTTTTAAGTGTGTAGTTCATTGGGCCTCTCTTGTCCTCTCAGATCGGGTTATTTCTTCTTTGCGCTCGTCTTGGTTTCGAGCGCCCTTAAGGCACAGCAGCTTTGAAATCGTGAAGATGCGTTTCCCATATTGGCGGTAAAAATGGAAGTCGAAAGCTGGACGAAGATATCCCCAAGAGCAACCTTTCGCCCCACCGGCTTTCGTTACTCAGACTCGCAGGTTTTTGTGAATATATGACGAATTCACGCGTTTTTAACACAGGCTGCGCGGATAGGTCCTTTGGATTGAGAAAACTATATGAATTTAATCTGGCTGTAACATTTCAAGTTATCTTGGCGCTCAGCATGCGTGGCATAAGATATGATTCCGGATCGTGCAGTGAGAAGCGGGTTCAAAAGCGCATGGCGATTGCCTTTGAGCCTGCATCCGTCTAGCGCCCCTCACTCCGCGCACTGAGCAGATTCGCCAGAATCCGGTAAGCTCCGGGAACTAACTCCGGTAGCTGCCGATAGAGTGCATAGGCTACATAGATATAAGTTCCTTTGCCGGGATGTGCTACCAGCAGCCCGCCTCTCTGGGGATCCTGTCCCGCATCGGCCGTTTCAGTCAATGGTGTATAACCGTGATCCCATGTATCAAGGAATGAATGTCCGCGTTCCTCCACCCAACCGTCGAAATCCGCCGGCGTAATCTTGTTGGGAAATGTGAGCAGCGGGTTCGAAGGGTCGAGTAACCTCACCGGAGCTTGCTCGTCCACAACCCGTTCCGCCGTCCGTCCCATGGCCAGCGGCAGCGGGGCAGGGAAGTTGCCGCTTTGATACTGCACAATCAGCGTTCCGCCGTTCTTCACAAACTCATCCAGCCGCGGTTGAACACCGGCCAACTCCGGCCGCGTGGAGTAGGCGCGGATGCCGATGACGATCACATTCCAGGCGGAGAGGTCATTCGACGCGAGTTCCGTCGCCGAAAGCAAGTGCACCGTTGCGCCCATTTCGTCGATGGCCTGAGGAACCAGGTCACCCGATCCCATCACATATCCAATGCGCAATCCCGGCGCCAGCTTCACATTCACTTTGTGCGTTTTCAATTGCGCCGTCCTGTAGATGTTGTAGGGCAGCAATCCCGGATAGCCCACGCTGTACCAGCCCGTCTGGTACGTGCGATCACCCGCATGCGCCACCGCCTGCAGCGTGTACGCGCCCGTCTCAACCGCCGTTGGGGTCACTGAAAACAAGATTGGTTCCGTATCTCCCGCGCCGCTCTGCTTGAAGTGCGCTTCACTCGGCTCAGAGCGCCAGGCATTGGGCAGCTTCAGTTCAACCGTGCCCTCTGCCGCACCTTGGGAATGCACCACCACACGCACCGGAAGCGCGCTCCCATCCAGCGGCAGGATGCGCGCCTCTGGCTGGATGCTGACGCCGATCGCGGGCGTCACCACCAGAGGCTCATAGATGCCGCCCGGCCCCGTCACGCGCCCCAGGGTCTGCACCACTTCACCCAGCCGGATCGGCAGTCCATCAAATGTGAACTCCGCCCACGCCGCCAGCGGATAAGGAGCGAACGAGCGCTCGCGCCACTCCGGCCTCGCAATATCGTAGTAGGGCTGCTCGATCGTCGGCCGCGTAAAGAACGGCTGCGTCGGCTCTGCATTCGCCGCCGCCTTCACGCGAAAGGTCGGTTCGTTCGTCGCCGCGCTGGCGTCAATCGCACCGCCCGTCATCTCGCTGGTCCACGCGTCGCCACTGTGGCTCACCAGCCAGACCTTGGTGAGCCGAGTCTCCGCCGTGGCCTGCGCGGTGTGTACGCGCACACGAAACTCCACCCCGGGCGAGACGCTGCGCGGAGTCTCGTCCGCCGAGCTGCCGCGTGGTCCGCCGCCCTGCGCACTGGTTTCGTTGGTCGTGAATGGTGCCATGTCCAGCCCCAGCAATTCCTTCAGTACGTCCTGGAACGTTCCTATCTTCGAACCTAGCTCCAACTCGAGCCCCGCCTTGGCCTCCGCGCTCAGGTTGCTGCTTTTCACCTTCGCGTATAGGTCAATCGTCTGGCGATAAATGGGCGCCAGTTGGTGCGCGTTCTCCATCTGCTTGCGCCCCGTGCAGTCCTCTGCAAACTGCGTCAGGTTCGCGTCGATCTCACTCAGCCCGCCAGAGAGCCACGCGGGAGCGGGCTCCCCGGTTAGGCTACCTAACCCCGTAATGCTCGTATCGATATTCACCTTGCTGTTGTGGAACAGGTCGTTCCCGCTGCTCTTTGGTCCTGCCGCGGTCTCCGCCGCCGGCGCCGCGGCCCACAAGTGATACCTCGATGTCGCCGGCCCGCTCAGCGTCGGATTGGCTCCGCCATTCTGCGATTTCTGCTCGCCCCATCCCTCGCGCGCAATCTGCACATAGCTGCGCCCCAGCACCGGGTCCAGCGTACCCACCGGCAGAGTCACGTCAGGCAAGATCGCCCCCGTCGTCCATTCTCCGGTCACGTAGTTGTGAAATTTCGCCGGCGCCCACTTGCCCGTCGCGTAGTCGAACATGCCCTTGTCCGTGATGGGCGCAAAAGGAACCATGCTGTACACAGCCAGCGGCTGCCACGGCTCCAACCCATCTTTCAGTTGCCCAGGGAAGACCTTCGGGTCGCCCGCCGCCTTGAACACCTCTTGCGCAATCTCGCCGGAAACCTGGTGCTGCCCATGCCCATCGCTCACCGCGCCCACAAACGTGGCAACAATCACCTGCGGCCGCTCGCGCCGTACCGCCAGCACCGCATCGTACAGCACGCGCTCATGTCCCCAACGCGCAAACGATTCCTCCTGCGTCTTTGAGAAGCCGAAGTCCGCTTCCGTGCCCCACAGCTGCTTAGCGCCGTAATACTCATCGGCCTTCAGCAGTTCATTCGTGCGCATCACACCCAGCGCATCGTAGCTTTCCGCCGACATCGCATTCTGTCCGCCCTCGCCGCGCGTCAGCGTGAACAGCGTCGCCCGGACGCCGAGTCCGCGGCTCAAATACGTCAGCAGCGGACCATCCTCATCGTCCGGATGCGCCACAATCATCATCACGCTGGCCGTGGTTCTCAGGTGGCGCAAATCCTGCTCCAGCGCAGCCTGTCCGCGATCTTCGGGCAATGGCAGCGCGACATAGCCCGGCTCGCGTTCAGGCAACGTTGCCTGTGCACTTTGCGCGGCCTGTTGCGCGTTCAGGCACGCAGGGCTTACCCCCGCAATCATCATGCCCGCCAAAAACAGGCCCCTTGAGGCCGCCGACACTGCTGCGCGATTGACTCTCTCGGCAATAAACATACTTCCCGTCAGTGTACAATCCGGTGAGCGCCATCGCTTAATGTCCCAGCCCTCATCCATCTCCGCCGGCTCTGCCAACGCAAGCTCTGCACATCTTGAACGCCGCATCGGCCTTCGCTCCGCGGTGCTCTTCAACATGCTTGAGATGATCGGCGTCGGCCCCTTCATCACCCTGCCGCTGGTCATCGCCGCCGCGGGCTTTCGTCTCTCCGTGTGGGCGTGGCTCCTGGGCGCCGCCATCGCAGTTGCCGACGGCCTCGTATGGGCTGAGTTGGGCGCGGCATTCCCACGCGCCGGGGGCTCCTACGCCTTCCTTCGCGAAATCTACGGCCCCAACCGCGCCGGAAACTGGCTGAGCTTCCTCTACGTCTGGCAACTCAGCTTCTCCGCGCCGCTCTCCATCGCCTCGGGCTGCATCGGCCTCTCCAGCTTCCTCGCATGGTTCTGGCCCGGCCTCGAACTCGCGCCCTTCGCCGCCGTGCCCGCGCTCCACTACGCCAACTTCGCCGCCGCGGGCGCATGTCTGCTGGTCACCGCGCTGCTCTATCGCAACCTCAGTTCCGTCACGCGCCTGGCATGGGTGCTGTTTGCCGGAGTGCTCACAGCCATAGCGGGCGTCATCGTCTCCGGCTTCGCCCACGCGGCGTCCACCGGCGGCTGGCACATGCCGGCCTCGCCCACGCAATCCGTCGCCCTCGCTCTCGGCGGATTGGCACAGGCCACGCTCATCACCACATACGACTATTGGGGCTACTACAACATCACTTTTCTGGGCAGCGAAGTGCGCCGCCCTGAGAAGACCATCCCGCGTTCGATCCTGCTTTCAGTGCTGTTCGTCTCGGCGTTTTACGTAGCCATGAACCTGGCTGCGTTGCCCGCCGTGCATGACGCCGCCTCGCACGCTGCTACGCAGGCCGCAACCAGCGCCGCGCCGCATCTCCAACTTGTTGCCGAAATCGCCCAATCCGCATTTGGCCGCACCGCCGGCCGTCTTCTCGCCGCGCTCGTCGTGTGGACCGCCTTCGCGTCCGTCTTCTCGCTGCTGCTTGGCTACTCGCGCGTGCCCTATGCCGCTGCCCGCGATGGCAATTACTTCCGCGTGCTCGCTGCCGTGCATCCGCGCCATGGCATCCCGCATCGCTCGCTGGTAGCTCTGGGATTGGTCGCAAGCTGCTTCTGCTTCTTTTCTCTCGCGCAGGTCATCACCATGCTCGTCATTACCCGCATCCTGCTCCAGTTCTTCCTGCAGCAGATCGGCGTCATGGTCCTCCGCTTTCAACGGCCGCAGTTGGATCGTCCCTTCCGCATTCCGCTCTATCCGATGCCTCCGCTCGCCGCCATGGCAGGCTTCGTTTTCATCCTGGTCAACCGCGCAAATGCGCTNNCAATTGGAAACTTCCCCGTCCGAGGTCGCGTCATGCTGATTCGCAAACCGTCCGATATTCCCTCTTCGGCCATCACTCCCCAAGACCAGTACATCGACCGCCGCCGCTTCCTCCGCGGGGCCGCCTCGGGATTTGCGGTGGCGGGCGCCGCCGCATTGGGCGCAGACCGCCTGGCCGAAGTCATGTCGCCGAGCCTCGGCGCATTCGCCGCCACAAAGCTTGAGACGGTCAAGAGCCCGCTCACCACCACCGGCGAAGAACTCACCAGCTTCAAAGACGTCACCACCTACAACAATTACTACGAGTTCGGCGTGCAGAAAAACGAGCCCTCGCAGAACGCGGGCGGCCTTCCCACCCGCCCGTGGGCTGTGCGCGTCGACGGCGAAGTGAAGAAGCCAAAGACATTCGACATTGATGCGCTGCTCAAGCTGCGCCCCCTCGAAGACCGCGTCTATCGCCATCGCTGCGTCGAAGCATGGAGCATGGTCATTCCCTGGGTCGGCTACTCGCTGTCTGAATTCATCAAGCAGTGCGAGCCGCGCTCCACGGCCAAGTACGTCCAGTTCCTCTCCTACTACGATCGCAACATTGAGAAGTGGACTTCGGACTCCACCATCTCCTGGCCCTACTCCGAGGGTCTGCGCATGGATGAAGCCATGCACCCCCTCGCGCTGCTCACCTTCGGCCTCTACGGCGAGGTGCTTCCCAACCAGAACGGCGCCCCAGTCCGCATCGTGGTGCCGTGGAAGTACGGCTTCAAGTCCGCCAAGTCGATCGTTGCCGTGCGCTTCCTCGGCCGGATTCCTTCGACTACCTGGAACGACCAGAATGCCAGGGAGTATGGCTTCTACTCCAACGTCAATCCCAACGTCGACCATCCCCGCTGGACCCAGAAGATCGAACGCCGCATCGGCCAGCCGTTTTACGCGCAACGCCGCAGCACTCTCATGTTCAATGGCTACGGCGAACAGGTAGCCTCGCTCTATAACGGCATGGACTTGAAGAAGGATTTCTAAAGCGGGGTTAGCGGAGCTAGTCCACAGTCTTACGCCGCTAACTCCGCTAGCACCGCTAACTCGCTAACTCGCTGACCTGCTGACCATGAAACGCTCGACCCTCATCACGCTCAAGACCCTCACCTGGATCGCCTGCCTGTGGCCGCTGGCCCGTCTCGTCTGGGGCGCCGTTACCAACAACCTCGGCGCGGACCCCACAGCCACCATCACTTTTACAACTGGTTCGACGACGCTGAATCTGCTGACCATTTCGCTGGCGATTACACCGGTGCGCAGGCTCTTACCGCGCCTCAGTTGGCTCATCAAATTCCGCCGCCTGCTTGGCCTGTTCGCGTTTTTCTACGCCACGCTGCACCTGTTCACTTACATCGCTCTCTACGCGGGCTTCAATGTGAATGCGATGATCGCCGACGTCACCAAACGCCGCTTCATCACCATGGGTGTGACCGCCTGGTTGTTGCTGCTTCCGCTGGCCGCCACCTCTACCAACTGGGCCATTCGCAAGCTCGGCGGCAAGCGCTGGAACCGCCTGCACAAGCTGGTCTACCTCGCTGCGGTCTGCGGAGTGATCCACTACTGGTGGCAGGTCAAAACCGGAGTGCTGGCGCCGCTCTGGATCACGATCATCGTTGCGGCTCTGCTCCTGGCGCGCCCCGTGCAATCCTGGCTGCAGCACCGCAAATCGCGCCCGGCAGCCGTTCGAGCGATCTAGGAATCTGACCGCTCGATGTTGTATCGAATCTGGGTGCCCCAGGTCTGGATTCTGAGACCTGGGATTCCACGACACTCAATTGCAAGCCACAGAATCACACGATCTAAGACCCGGCTCATTTTCAATCGAATGGCAACAGCGACTGCGCCACCGGGCTGTAGCTTCTACGGTGCAGCGGAGTCGGCCCCAGCCGCGCCAGTGCCGCCATGTGTTCCGGCGAGCAGTACCCCTTGTGGCTGGCCAGCCCGTAGCCGGGAAACTGGCTGTCGAACTCCACCAGCAGACGGTCGCGATGCACCTTGGCCAGCACGCTCGCCGCAGCGATGGAGAAGCTTGTCCCATCGCCCTGCACCACCGGCTGCTGTGGGCACGGCCAGTCGATCCTATCCAAGCCATCGATCAGCAGGTAGTCCGGGCTCAGCGCAAGCTGCTGCACCGCCAGCCTCATGGCCAGCAACGATGCCTGGCGAATGTTGATGCGATCGATGGTCTCCGCATCCACGGCCGCCACGGCCCACGCCACGGCATTGGCGCGAATCTCGATGTCGAGCGCGTTGCGCTTCTTTTCCGACAGCTTCTTTGAGTCGTTCAGGCCTTGCAGGCGGCAGCCCGGTGCCAGAATCACCGCCGCAGCCACCACCGGCCCAAACAGCGGACCACGCCCCACCTCGTCCAGCCCCGCAATGCGAAGCGCCCCGAGCTTGCGCGCAGCTTGCTCGAGCTTCCATCCGCACACCGGGGGCTTAGCCATGCGTTCAGTATATGCATGCGCTGTAGTGGATGAGAGAGCAAAGGCTGGGTACAAAAAACAACCCCGGCCAAAAGCCGGGGTCATTGTCGAACTGAGATTAAATCTGGTTAGGCCTTGGCCACAACGCGATCCACTTCCTTCAGACGGGCAGCCTTGCCGCGCAGTCCGCGAATGTAGAACAGCTTGGCGCGACGCACCTTGTAGCTGCGGATCTTCTCAATCTTGTCGATGACCTTGGAATTGAAGGGGAAGATGCGCTCCACGCCCTGTCCAAAGCTCATCTTGCGCACGGTAAACGTGCCTTGGGGCCCACGGTTGATGGCGATGACCAGACCCTCGAACGCCTGCAAGCGCTCTTTATCGCCTTCTTTGATCTTGACCTGGACGCGAACCTGGTCGCCGGGCACAAACTCGGGGAGATCGGTGCGCTTCAGCTTATCGGCCAAGCGCTGCATTACGGGATGTATTGACATGGCTTCTTCCTGCTGTTGAACTCAGAACTTTCAGTTTAGCAGAGAATCGATTGCTGCGCCAAAACAACCGACTTTATCGGTCATATCTCTGTGATACGATTGCCCAACTATGCCAAACAAATACAAGGTCTTCTTTCACGACGGCCCGGAGATCGGCTTGAAGACCAGCGTGCTGAAGGGGAAGGCTTGGATCGACGAGTTTGGTTTGAAAATCGAGGGGCGGGCTGGCATCCGGGTCATTCCCGCAACGAACATAAAGGAAGTTGAGATGTTTCGCCTTCATGGCATGGCGCGAGTGATTCGCGTCGACCACACGGAAGGCAGGTTATTTCTCGCTGTGGTTCGCTTCATGATTGGGCAATTCGCTTCTGTGAACTTTTTCAAAACAGGTGAGCTTCATACGTCCCTGAAGAGCCTTACGATTCCAAATGGATCCCCGCCCAAATCCTTGCCTGGATGACTTATAGTTCTCAATCATGGACGACAAACGCGAATTCCTGCGCCACACCGTAGCCGCCCTTGCCTACCGGGCCACCCGTGCCCTTGAGAACGCCCCTGAACAATTTGCGGGCTATAGCTCGGCCGGCCGCACCCCGGTCCAGATCCTCGCCCACATGGGTGATCTGTTCGACTGGGCGCTGAGTATGGCTCAGGGTGCACAGCGCTGGCACAACTCGCAGCCGCTGCCGTGGTTCGAAGAGGTCGGGCGCTTCTACGCCGCTCTCCAGGCATTTGACGCCGCGCTCCAGCTCTCAGACGCTGCGCTCGCTTGCCCGGAGCCGATCCACGCCGACCCCGAAGCGCTGTTCCAGGGGCCCATTGCCGACGCGCTCACCCACGTAGGCCAGTTGTCCATGCTGCGCCGCCTGGCCGGCAGCCCCACACGCGGCGAAAATTTCTACGTTGCCGCGATTGCCATCGGCCAGACAGGGGCAGACCAACCCGCCCCCATCCGGACGTTTTAATCGCTTCTACCGCAGCCCCACCGTCTGGAATGGCAGCCCTGTCACCGGCCAATGGCTCGGCTGCGCGTCCACGTTGGCCGCAATCGACACCCCCAGCGCCGTTGCCGGAGCCACCGTCGTATTCCAGCCGTCCACCACCACCAGCGCCTTTTCGCCGCCCAGGTCCTTCAGGTCGGCCTCCATGTCGATGGTCCGTGACTCATTCGGAACCAGCGACACGTAGTTGTTGTCGTAGTAGACCGGCAGCACCCGCTCGCCGGAGTGCGCCCGCCGCAGTTGTACATGCGCCATCAGCGCCACATCGTGCGACCCATTGTGGAGAGTCACCGTCACGTGAACCTTGCCTGCCACGTCTTTGCGCTCAAGCTTCGACTCCAACGTGACCGTCGCCAGCTTGCTCAGGTCCGTCAGGTCGTCCTGCTGTTCTGGCTTCGCCAGCCAGTAGAAGTTGCTTGAAACCACTTTCCCCGCCGCATTGCGCAAATCCAGCTTGAGGAAATGCACATTTGAAACGCTGGCAGGAAACTCCACCGGCCCCAGCGTCGTTGCCGTTGCCGGCGGAGCGGTCACCGGCACGTCGTGTTCCGCGGCTACCGTTCCGTCGAGGTTGTAGATGGCCACATGCGCCGTGGCTCCCGTCAGCGGTTCAGGCAGATTGTTGATCACCTGCAGGGTGCCGTTGGCCTCGTTGAACTGAATATGCACCAGCTCGCCCGCGCTCTTCACCGCGAAGAGCGACGAGTTCGCCTCCATGTCGTAGTGGTAAATCTGCCAAACGAAGCTGGGCTGCGCCGGATGGCTCATCCACGTGATCACTGCCGTCGCCGGATGGAACAACTGCGCATTGCGCCCCTCATACATGGCGCGGAAAGCCTCGAAGTTCATCAACTGCGCCTTGCGCACAAAGTCCGCCAGGTTCGCGACCTTGCCGTAGCGGCTTCCCACGGTAATGGGGTACTTGTCGCCCTGTTGCGCTCCCCTGGCCATGTCGTGCTCGGCCCAGTCATCGCCAATCAGTTCCCAATCCTTCTGCGGCATCATGCCGTGGACTGACTCCAGCGTCGGCACCGACACAGTGCCCGTTTCAGTCTTGAAAAAGTCGTCGGTAATCTTGTAAAACTCCCGCGGGGTGCGCCAGTAGTAAGGCCCATGCGACCGCACACCCGCGCCCGAGGTCGAACTCGGCTGATAACGCCGCGTCGGCTCCAACTCGGCCATCAGCACGCGCAGCCGGTCGTCAATCGTCTTGGGTGGAAATCCCTCGTTCCGCGCGCACCACACCGCAATCGCCGGATGGTTGCGGTAGCGCAGAATCTTGTCCCGCACGTTGGCCATGTACGTGTCCAGATCGTCCGGATCGGGCCCGTCGCTCGGATTCGGCTGGAAAAATTCATCCCACAGCAGAATCCCGTACTTGTCGCACATCTCGTAGAAATCTTCGCTGGTGCTCTGCCCCACCCAGTTGCGAATCAGGTTCATATTCGCCAGTTGGTGCATGTGGATCTCCGCTTCCAGCCGTTCGCGCGGAATCCTCTTCAGCCCCTCGTCCAGTCCCCAGTTGCCGCCGCGGATAAACACCCGCGCGCCGTTCACACTGATGGTCAGGTTCTCTGAGTCCGGCACCGAATAGGTAATCTTGCGCACGCCAAACGTCACATCCTGCGCGTCAGACGGCTTGCCGGTCTGCTCAAAGCTCAGGTGCAGCTTGTAGAGATTCTGCGGCCCGTAGCCGTTTGGCCACCACAGCCGCGGATGCTCCATGTGCAGCGCCGGCGTGGTTTTGGCATCGAAGCTCACCATTTTCGTACTGTGGGATCCAACCTCCACCGGCTGCTCGAACGCGATGGTTCCGATGGTCCCCTTCAAAACGCCCTTCTGCGGCTGATCCGACACGTTCTCCAGGGTGGCCTGCACCGCAACGTCGCTCGAGTCTGTCCGCGGCAACGGAAGATCCGTCGTCACCAGCGGGTCCTTGACCAGCACCGCGCCGGTGGCCGACAGATACACCTTCTGCCAGATGCCTGTATCGCGGTCGCGAATGCCCGGCAGCCAGTCCCATCCAATTGTGGAGAGGAACGTCGGCCCATCGATCGCCGTGATGCCGCCGTTCTTCCCCAGGCCGTTGTGGATGGTGTGCTCAATGGGATCGCCGGGGTGCGGCTGCGGGGCCACCAGCACCGCTACCACGGCCTTCGAGCCCGCTTTCACGTGCTCTGAGATATCGAACTTGCCGCGAATGAACGCGCCCCTCGTCTTACCAACCGCCGTGCCGTTCACCCACACGTCCGCGGAGAAGTTGATGCCGTCAAAGTTCAGCCAGATGTGGCGCCCCGCATACGACGCCGGCACTTGCACCACCGTCCGATACCAGTACGACGTGCGGCTAAGGCTCTCGGGAATCGACTCAGGGCGGTTGTTCTCGCCATACAGCGGCTCCGGATAAATGTGGTCGTTCACCAGCGAAGTCAGCACCGTGCCCGGAACCGTGGCAGCGTACCAGCCGTCCGCCTTGAACCCGGCCGACGCCACCTCCGCGCCGGCCTGCGGCACCTTGTCCGCATCCTGCAACTGCCAGCCCGACGACACTACCACTCGCTCAGGCAACCCTCGTTCAGGCATGTTGTTCTGTGCCGCGCCGCGAACGGGCGCCAGGGCCAATGATATCGATACCACGGCCAGGAAAAAAGAAAGTCCGAATCGTCTTTGCAAGGGTGCGTCCTCAGTCTTGCGACTTGGCTTTGAGAGTCTCTAAAACGCTTGCGCGTTGAACACACACATTGTAGCCGCACCCCGCGCACTTCAGTCCAGTTCAAGTCCGCTTCAAGGCCTCTTCCGCGCCGCTGCGGGACCAACCCGGCCAGAGCCGCCCTCTTCACTCTCGATTCACACTCCCTTGGCAGCTAATTCCCGCCCAGCGCATCGGATAATGAAGCTATGGACTTTCAGCGCTCCTCAGGAGTCTTGTTGCACGTCAGCTCGCTGCCCTCCTACGGCGGCATCGGCGACCTCGGGCCCGCCGCCCACGACTTCGTCGCCTTCCTCGCCCGGGCCAAACAGCACGTGTGGCAGGTTTTGCCGCTGTGCCCGACCGGCTACGGCAACTCGCCCTACGCCGGCTCCTCGGCCTTTGCCGGCAACCCCTACCTCATCAGCCTTGAGTATCTGTCCGACTGGGGATGGATCGAGGGCACGAAGATCGCCGGCCTCGCCGGACGCGAGGGTCCCGTCAACTTTGACGAAGTGGAACAGCGCAAGCTTCCCCTGCTCCATGAGGCAGCCGCCAACTTCCTCGATCACGGCCCGTCCGACGCGAAACTCGCCGAACAATGGCAGCAGTTTCAGCAGTTCCGCCTCGCCGAGGCGAATTGGCTCAACGACTACGCGCTCTACGCCGTGCTGCGCCGCGAATACAACACCGGCGCGTGGGCGGTATGGCCTGAGCCGGTCCGCCGCCGCGATCCCGACGCCATCGCTGAAGCTTCCGCGAAGCACGCCCGCGCGTTGGCAGTGGAGCACGTGCTGCAGTTCGCTTTCGCAGTCCAGTGGGACAACCTCCGCAAAGCCGCAGCCGAGAGCGGCATCCGCATTCTTGGCGACGTCGCCATCTTCGTCAACATGGATTCATCCGACGTCTGGATGCATCCCGACATCTTCGAACTCGACGAAGACCTGCATCCCACGTGCGTTTCCGGCGTGCCTCCCGATTACTTCTCCTCTACCGGCCAGCGCTGGGGCAACCCTCTCTACCGGTGGGATGTCCTCGCCAACCGCGGCTTCGATTGGTGGGTGCAGCGCATCAGCCGCTCCTGCCAGCTCTATGACATTGTTCGCCTCGACCACTTCCGGGGCTTCGAGGCCTACTGGTCCATCCCCGCCGACGAGGAAACCGCCGTGAACGGCGAATGGATCAAGGCTCCCGGCTTGCAGCTTTTTCGCGCCCTCGAATCCGCTCTCGGCCCGCTGCCGCTGGTGGCCGAAGACCTGGGCCTCATCACCCCCGAAGTCGATGCCCTGCGCCTGGAGTTGGGCATGCCCGGCATGCGGGTCATCCAGTTCGGCTTCAGCGACAAGGGCGCGCACATTCACTTGCCGCACCAGTATGTCCCGGCCACCGTGGCCTACACCGGCACCCACGACAATGACACCACCCACGGCTGGTGGCAGAAGACCGGCGAAGGCGAGCGCAGCGCCGTCGAGGCCTACGTGGGACCCATCCCCACCGTCGACAACTCGCCCAGCCCCGTATGGCCGCTCACACGCGCCGTCGCCGCCAGCGTCGCTCAGCTCGCCATTGTGCCCGCCCAGGATCTCTTTGAACTCGGTTCCGAAGCCCGCATGAACACGCCTTCCATCGCCGCCGGCAACTGGAGTTGGCGCGCCCCCGAATCAAGCTGGACCGCGGAACTCGCCGCGAAGCTGGCCGCAATCGCCGAAGTCACCGACCGCGACAACGACCCCATGGGCAAACCAGAGAAAACCGCAGAAGAATAGACCGCGGTCGCGCAGTGTCAGCTATCACTGGACGGCAACAAGGCGGGACACTAGGATAATCTCCCAATGCCCCTCCGTCTCACTCGCGCGCTATCGCCCGCTTTCTTGTTTGTGTCGCTGGCGTTGCTGCCGTCCGCGGACCGCCTTAGCGGGCAGGCCGGCCCCCACGTTTCTTTGGTCTTCCGTAACAGCGATCCTTCCGTGGCCTATGTTGGATCGGCCACTTGTACCGTTCCGGGATGCCACCAGGACATCGGCCCCACCTATGCACAAAGCCCGCATGGTCAATCCATGGCGCCGGCCAATTCAGCCGGTGAATTGGCGCGGGCACTGCAGCCGATCACGGTCTTCAACCGGAAGAACGGTCGCTACTACACGGTGTACCAGGAGGGCGGCAACCTCTATCAAAGCGCCTACGAGTTGGACAAGGCCGGGCACAGGCTGAACGCAACCGCCCACAAGATCGACTATGTCGCGGGCGGCCAACGCACGGGTTACAGCTATCTCTTCCGTATCGGGGCGTGGATCTTCCAGGCTCCGCTTTCCTACTACGCGCCTTCCAAAACCTGGGAACTGTCACCCGGCTACGTTGCCGACGATCCCGGCTTTACGCGCGGTATGACCACGGGATGCCTGGTCTGCCACAACGGCCAGCCGGACCCCGTGGCCAGGCGCGATGGCATGTACAAGGAGCCGCCCTTCCGCTTCGGCGAATTGGGCATTAGTTGTGAGGCGTGTCACGGGCCGGGCGCCCTGCACGTCAAGGAAATGCAGAATCAGAAGGGGCGTGTGCTCGGCCCCGGTGAAGTGGATACTTCGATCGTGAATCCGGCCAGGCTGTCGCCGCGGCTGGCCGACGATATCTGCCGCGAGTGCCACCAGGCGGGTGACGCGGTGGTGCTCATGCCGGGCAAGGCCGATCTCGATTTTCTGCCGGGCACTCCGCTGGCCGACACCATGGCCATCGTCAAGCGTCCCATCAAGGCGGAACAGCGGGAAGAGGCCAATCGGCTGGAGAGGAATCCACCCGTGCGCGGCAGCCTCGAGCAGCCGCTTTGGTGGAAGAATTCAACGCTGGAACTCAGCAAGTGTTACCAGGCAAGCAATGGGCAGCTCACCTGCAGTACCTGCCACTCCACGCACCATGCGCCTCGTCCAGAGGACGAAAAGGCCGCCTATCGCGCCGTCTGCCTCAGTTGCCACCAGCAGAGCAGCTGCACACTCAAGCCTGGCGACAGCAAGCGGCTTGCGGTTGGAGACTACTGCATCGCATGCCACATGGAAAGGCGGCCGGTGGCCGGCATTGCGCACTCCAACGATACCAAGCACCGTATCGTGCGCTTCTCCGGCCAGCCGTTGCCCGAGGTTGCGTTTGAACAGCCGCATCCCGGCCTTCCCGGCCTGTTGTGGATCAACCGTCCCACAGACGAGGCGGTGCTTCCGGGCTCGGCGCAACTTCAAGCGTATTGGACCGTGGCCCGCAAAGATCCAAGCCTGTGGCCCCTCTGGTTCCGCAAGCTCGACGAATTGAGCAAGTCTTCGCCAAACGATCCGGCGGTATTGAATTCGCTGGGAGCGGTGGCGCTGGCCGAAAACAAAGACTACGTCAAAGCCGCGGATTATTTTTGGCGCGCCCTTCGTCAAGGCTCCGAGGAACCCACGACTTTTCTGAATCTGGCTGCGGCGCTTCAGGGATTGGGCCGTGCTCAGGAAGCCAAGGCGATCCTGGAGCGCGGGGTGGAAGCATATCCCTACAACGGGGCCCTGGTAGTGCGGCTTGGCCTGCAGTGCGCCGCACTCGGCGAAGGATGGAAGGCGCACGACGTGGTCGCAAGATACGCCAGGTCGTTTCCTGAGGATGAGAGTTCGCGGGAGGCGCTCCGCATCATCGACGCGCGCGGCAATGATGCGAGCCCGTCCGGCCGCAGCGCTCCAGTCGCGCCCCCCAGATAGATCACGTCGAACCTGACCGAATGGCGCAGCAAAAGAGGCACGCGGCGCTTCGGCTCCCTGACCGCAGGTGACCTTCCGGCATGCCGGCGGGTGGCCCGCATGAACACGCCCTCCACCGCCGCCGGCAACTGGAGTTGGCGCGCCCCCGAATCAAGCTGGACGCCGGAACTGGCCGCAAAGCTCACCGCAATCGTCGAAGTCACCGACCGCGACAACGACCCCATGGCCATGCCGGGGGAAGAAGACGAAAATGAGTAGGGGTCAGCTCGTAGTTCCGGAGTAATTGAGCCTCCGGTCTTTGGGAAACTGATACACCTCCAGCATGCAGTCGATCAGCGCGCACGCTTCTCTTTCCGTGATGCCGCCAGCGAAGCTGCGCGTCTTGTTGTTCGTCTGAAAGACGACCTTGCTGGTCGAAGGATCTGTGTCGGTTCTGAAAGCGTAAAGATAAGTGGGAGGAATATATCTCAGGCTGCACACGCTATTTGTAGCGAATGTTCCAGCGCCCCACTCAATGCCTAGAACCCGTTTTTGGAGCTTCAGCTCCAATGGATCAAGAGTCAAAATCGTCTTCCCGGCGATGCTCCACATCACCAAAAGGAAGGCTATAAAGCAAATCCCTGCTGTTCCACTCACGACACACGCCCAGAATGTGGCTGCATCGTTTTCGGGAGGGTAAGCATGCCGATATAACAACACTCCGAGGGCCCATAACACTGCCAGAAAAATGGCGAGAACGAAAAGCGCCCATTTCCCCCTGACGGGAATTTCGACACGAATCTTCCCGCCAGTGTGTTTCCATTTGAGCCTGCCAGCGAGCTTTTCAAGCACCGTGCTTTCCTCGTTCACGATGCTATGCCTTCGTAACGACCCGCGTCCGCTTTGTTCCGTCGCCCATCCTTGTTATCCTTGCCCCACATGGAAATTGCGGCGATTCAAACCCACGGCCTCACGCGGCGCTTCGGCTCCCTGACTGCCGTTGAGGACGTCACGCTCAGCGTGGCCCCCGGTCAATTCTTCGGCTTTCTCGGTCCCAATGGCGCAGGTAAATCCACCACCATCAAGATGCTCACCGGCCTGCTCGAACCCACCTCCGGCACCATCGAGATCCTCGGCCAGGCTTTCACCGCGGGCTCGCTTGACCTCAAGCGCCAGATCGGCGTGGTGCCCGAGGGAATGGCGCTCCTCGGCCGCCTCACCGCGCCCGAGTACCTCCGCTTCGTCGGCCGCATGTACGGCCTCGACAGCGTCACCACCAACCGCCGCACCGTCGAGCTCCTTGAGTTCATGCACCTCGCCGACGAAAGCAAAAAGCTGGTCACCGATTTCTCCCACGGAATGCAGAAGAAGCTGGCCCTGGCCGCGGCCGTCATTCACGGGCCTAAAGTGCTCTTCCTCGACGAGCCGTTCGAGGGCGTCGACGCCATCGCCGCCGGCATGCTCAAGGCCATGCTCCAGGGCATGATCGGCCGCGGAGCCACCATCTTTCTCACTACCCACGTCCTTGAAATTGTGGAGCGCCTCTGCAGCCACGTGGCCATCATCAGCCAGGGCCGCCTGGTGGCCAACGGCTCGCTTGAAGAGCTTCGCGTAGGCGTCGCCAGCGCACTTCCCGGCACCGAAACCGGGCAGCGCCTCACCCTTGAGCAGATCTTCCTTTCCATCGTGGGAGCCGACGCGCAGGAGCCGGCGCAGGAGCTGTCATGGCTGTCGTAACCGAAGCCGCCGGCACCGCCGCCCTCAGCGCGCACACGGGCCCGTTTGGCGCCCTGGCGCGGCTTCAGTACTCCGCCCTCGCCTCCATGCGCTGGGCCATGTTCCGCAACAGCCTCCGCACGAACCAGGGCACCATGGAACTCGGCGCCCGCACCCTCAGCTTCGTTCTCTACGCCATCATGGGGCTCGGCCTCGGCGCGGGCCTGGGCGGCGGGGCATACGCCATCGTCGCCAACGATAAGCTGGCATTCCTGCCCGCTCTCTTCTGGGTCGTCTTTGTCCTGTGGCAGATCCTCCCCGTCTCCCTGGCCTCCTTTCAGGAGCAGTTCGACATGGGCGGCCTGCTGCGCTTTCCCGTCAGCTTCGGATCGTTCTTCCTGCTGCATCTCATCTTCGGGCTGGTGGATATCTCCACCATTCTGGGCGGCCTCTGCTGCCTGGGCATCTGGGTGGGCATCACCGCGGCGCGGCCCGGCCTGTCTGCCTGGGCGGCCCTGGCGTTGTTGGTCTTCGCCGCGTTCAACGTCTTTCTCGTGCGTGCCATCTTTGCCTGGATTGACCGCTGGCTGGCCCAGCGCAAGACGCGCGAAATCGTCGGCACTCTCTTTTTCCTGCTCCTGTTGAGCATGCAGTTCCTCAACCCCGCTTTCGGGATCGTCAAGTATCAGAACCCTGGCGGTAGCGCGGCGCAGGCTACGCGCCGGCACAGACAGGCGGCGTTTGGAACCTGGATCGCTAACGCCAATGCAGTGCAATCGTGGCTGCCGCCCGGGCTCGCAGCCGGTGCGGTGCAGCGCGGGGCAGAGCGTAATACAGGAACCGCAACTGGATCGTTGGGCGTGCTCGGCCTCTTCGTACTAGGCGCCGGCGGCGTGCTTGCCGCACGCCTTCGCGCCGAATATCGCGGCGAAAACCTGGGTGAAGCGCCTTCCCGTAAAAAAGCGGAACGCCACAGCGGCCAATGGCTCATCGACGGCTCCGGCCCCATCGCTGCCGTCATGGAAAAGGAACTCCGCACCCTGTTGCGTGCTCTTCCGCTGCTCTATGGCCTAGGGGCGCCGCTGCTCATGGTGTTCGTTCTCTCCGGCCTCTTCCACAAGAGCACATCCATCGGCGGCCACCCTCTGCCCATGGCGCTCCTCATCAGCCTGGCCTACGCCATGGTGGGGTTCACACAGCTCTTCTATAACAATCTCGGCGTCGAAGGAGCGGGCATTCAAATCCTCTTTCTCTCGCCCACACCCATCCGTACCGTAGTCCTCGCCAAGAACCTGTTCCACGCGCTCCTGTTTGCCATCGATGCCGCACTGGTTTGCGTCCTGGCGAGCCTCCGCTACGGCTTGCCTACACCGCTCGCCCTCGCGGCTACAGTGGCGTGGCTCCTCTTCGCGCTGCCCGTTCACCTCGCGGTGGGCAACATCTTTTCGCTCACCATGCCCTATCGCATCAACCTGGGCCGCATCGCGCGCCAACGCGGATCGCAGTCCAGCGCCCTGCTCAGTATGTTGATTCAGTTAGGTGTACTGGGCGTGGGCGCGGCAGTCTTCGCGCTCTGCTCGTTGTTTGACAAGCTCTGGCTCACCATCCCCATCTTTCTCGTCCTGGCCGCAGGGGCAGCTTTTGCCTGGATGCGTGTTCTGGCCAATGTTGACAACATGGCCAACCAGCGGCGCGACCACCTGATCGCCACCCTGGTAAAGACGGAATAAAGGCAGGGAACAGGGAACNNTGCACCGATTGTGGGGCATTTCAATTCTGTAACGTGTTTATTATCAAGCACTTGGCATTTAGGACCGGACGGGAATTATTGCTGTAACCTATTGATTTTGTTTAAGTTAAACCAGCATTTAGCCAAATTCCCGAGAGGGCGAAGGGGGGGAGGGGGTACCGGTACGGGCCGGGCAGATCCCTGACAGATTGAGACTTGCCGCTTCGTCTCCATTTACGATTGTGCTCCCGCGGGGGGCTATTCTCTGCAATGGACCCCTGATCCCTGATCCTGACCCCTGTCTTTACCCCGTGGGAGACCCAGCCGGCATCGTCTCAGGGATGGACCGCGCACGGGTCGGAGAAAACGAATTGAAGAAACGGATCACATCCTGTTCCCTCCGCGCGTTCGACGAGGGGAACAGTGCCATCAGTACGTACAGCCGGTCTCCCGTATACATCAATCGAGCATCCAGGATTCCGCCCTCCGCGTTATGCGCCGCGATATCCCGCGCCACAACTCCGCCCGCCGGCGTTACCCGCGTCTCCCTCACCAGCGAGGTTTGCGTGCGGGCCAGCATGCCGTCGCGGGCCATATCCAGGGTGCGCTCAGCGGCGCGGTCGTTCACCCGCGCTACCGGCGGATTGTCCTCCCACGAAATGGCAAACGTCGTGTCTCCGTCGGGGCTGGCGAAGATCATCTTGACCGGCTCCGAGCTGCCGCCCTCGTTATAGGCGGGCACCTGCAGGTCCTTGGGATCGCTGGGCATCTCCACCTTGAAGCCTTCTTCTGGCCGATCCACAGTCTGCCAGGCCATGCGCGCCGGGCGTCCGACCGCCCCACCTGCATCGGAACCTGAACCGCCACTCGCACCGGCCGTGTGCCAGATGCTTCCCAGGCCCAACCCGCCGGGGTGAAGATAGAGGTAGGCGAAGCCTGCCAGCCCCACTGCGGCGATCACGATATAGTGCCAGCGTTTCACTGCATCAAGAGTGCCAACTTGCTTGCTTTTGTGCAACTTGAAAAGGCATAGGTTTCGTTGACAGGATGAAAAAGTACTCTCGAATCACTGCGCGAGCGTTCCAAAACGGGACAAAAGCACCCACGTTTCGCCCGTCAAAAATCACGATTGATATTAAGCAACCATTTGCACTGTGTGGGCGTCCAATCTGTTAACAAGCAGAGGCTTCCCCGAAATATGACCCTTCCAAGGTAGGTGTACTCTCCTTCTTGAAGGTCCTTCCAAGGACCCCTTCTCCCAATTCCCTCCAGGACCCCCTCCATTCAAATGCCTCTCAAGCGGGCTCGCCGGAAGGCGAGCCCATTGCTTTTGCGCCTCTCCCCTCGAACCCGTCATTTCTTCCCTCCGCCCTCAAATGTGCCCGCACCATCCCTTCACTCGATAAAATCAGGTTGATGCCGTCTAAATCCACTCCCCGTCCAACTCGCAACCCTTCCAGATCAAAGTCTTCCGGGCCATCTGACCCGCAGGCCGACCTCCAGTCTGACCTTCAGCAGATCGACGCTCTGTTTCATCAGGCCGGTCTGGTGCGCCACCGCCGCGAAAAACCAGCAGGCGTGGTCCGCCGGGCGCGATTCCAGCAGGCCATGCCGGAGGAGCTGTCTCCCGTCCCGGCTCATCCTCGCGTCGCCGCCAATGGCGTGGAGTGGCTCTCCGTCCCCGGCTGGGACAAAAAGAGCTGGCTTATGCATGGATTCAGTACCCGCCGCGGCGGCGTCAGTCGGGCCTATTGTCCAGACGATGCCCCCGGCGAACTGAATCTCGGATTTACGTCGGACGACGACCGCGACAACGTGCTCCGCAATCGGCAGCTTCTGGCTGAAGCCGTTTCCGGCAGCGCCTCCATTCCCCTTGTCACCGTGCGCCAGATCCACTCCAACGTCCTGGTGATCGCCGGCTCAGGTGCGGGCGACCGCACCTGTAAGGGAGACGGCCTCATGACCGACGAGCCCGGATTGCTGCTCGGCATCCAGACCGCAGACTGCATCCCGGTGCTGGTGGCCGACCGCAAGCGCAAAGCCGTGGCTGCGTTTCATGCCGGCTGGCGGGGAACCGTCCAGCGCATCGTCGAGACCGGCATCGGCCGCATGCGCCTCCAATTCGGCTCCCAGCCGGAAGATCTGGTCGCCGCCATCGGTCCCGGAATCGGACCCTGCTGCTACGCCGTGGGAGATGAGGTGCTCACCGCCTTCGAATCCCAGTTCACCTACGCGCCTGAGCTCTTCCGCGAGGTCTACGACACAGATCCGGTGCGGACCAAATATCCCATGCTCTTTCTGACCCAGCGCGCGCCGGGACACTCGCCCATCGGACCAAGCCTGCACGTCAACCTGATGGAAGCCAACCGTCGCCAGCTACTCGCTGCGGGACTCAAGCCCGGTTCCATTCAGGTGGTCGGCGGTTGCACCAGTTGCCAGCCGCAGCTTTTCTTTTCCCATCGCGCCTCCAAGGGGCGCGCGGGCCGCATGTTGAGTGTCATTGGCATCCGGGGCAGCTAGCGCCGTACGCCCTCACGAAGGAGAACGTGGCGAGAAACGACTGGAAGAAGGATCAGCCGCCCATTCCGGGGAAGGAAAATGGGCCGCCGCTTACGAGGCCTTGGCGGCCTCTTCGGGGTTAACCAGGTCGCGCAGCTCTTTCGACGGTTTGAAATAGGGAACGCGCTTGGCGGGAACTTCCACGCGGTCCCCGGTCTTGGGATTGCGTCCGATGCGGGGGTTGCGCTGGCGAATGCGGAAGGACCCAAAACCGCGAATCTCGATCTTGTCCCCGCCCTGTAGCGCCCCAATCACCGAATCAAAAATGGTTTCGACGATGACCTCGCCGTCGCGGCGAGTCAGGTCGCCCAGGCGGGTCACTTTTTCCACCAGGTCTGCCTTCGTCATGTCCTCATGGCCTCCATTCTCAGCATAAACGGATTCCTTCCGCTTGGGGCGAAAAAGAAACCGTTCCTGTGGAATTGAGCTTTGCGCATCAGCAAGTTGGCGGAAATTACCCCGCCGCGTCGATTGCGACCCCCGCGCCGGTTCCACGCCATATATGATGTCAGAGTCTTCCCTGAAACTCAAGCATCCACCATGGAGGCATCCCCGGGGAAAGGGGCATCGGCGTGGCGCAATATCCCAGGTTCAGCATCGTAATTCCGGCGTTCAACGAGAGGGCGCGCATCCCTGCCACCATGCGCTCGGTGGTGGAGTGCGTCCGCGTTCGCGGCTGGTCCGCTGAAGTCATCGTGGTCAACGACGGCTCCACCGACGAAACCGCTGCCCTGGTGAAGGAATTTGCCCGCCACTCCCCTGAAGTCCGGCTGCTTGAGAACCCCACCAACCGCGGCAAGGGCTACAGCGTTCGTTCCGGCATCCTCCACGCCCTGGGCGACGTGGTCATGTTCACCGACGCTGACCTGTCCTCTCCCATCGAAGAGGCGCAGAGGCTTTTCGACGCAATCGCCGCAGGGGCAGACATCGCCATCGGATCCCGCTGGCTCGCTACCAGTCGCCAGACCCACCGCCAGCCCCTCTATCGCCAGATTTTCGGGCGCGTCTTCAACGCCCTCACGCGCGCCATCATGCGGCTGCCCTTCGCCGACACCCAATGCGGGTTCAAAGCCTTCACGCGCTCTGCCGCCCAGACGGTCTTTCAACTGCAGACCATCGAGCGCTGGGGGTTCGACCCGGAGATTCTCTTCATCGCTCTCAAGCGCGGCTACCACATCCAGGAAGTCCCGGTGAGCTGGGCCCACGACGCGCGCTCCCGCATCAGCTACCTCAGAGACGGCCTGCAGATGCTCAAGGAACTCGCCATCGTCCGCTGGAACGCGCTCCTCGGCCGCTATGGCAAGCAGGTGCAAGCTATCCAGCGCACGGGACAAAGCCGCTAGCCCATCCAGCGCACCGGAGGGAGTTAGTAGCGCCACCGAGGGCCCATCGATGCCCCAAACGGAACTCGCCCGCATCGTCGCCGCTGTAGCCTTCTTCCTACTGGTTGCGCTGCTCGTGTGGCGCCGATCCAGGCACAAGTAACTCCAGGCACAAGTAATCTGGCCCCGCCGCGCTAGCCCGCTCACTCGCAACTCCCGCGGAGCGGGCGCTAACTCGCTGTCTTTGTTTGAATGACGCGCCAGGTAACAGCCCTGAGGTCCTTCATTTCACTCGCTTTGCCGTCAACTCCTCGGTCGCAAAATCAGCCACCTTGCGCGTGAACTTGATCTGGTCCACCTCCATCTTGCCCGTATAGCTGATGCGCAAATCGTTCCCCTGGAAATTGATCACCTCGACAAACGAAATAGTGTCTCCGGCGATCGTGCCTTCCTGAATGTCTGTTGATCCGCGCTCACTCACCGCCTTGCCGGTCAGCTTTGTGCCGTCCACGTGAAATTCATACGTGTATTTCTGCACGCCGATCTGCGTATCGAACTCAGCCGACCACTTCCCGTTGAAATCCGCCGCCAGCGCGCCCGCACACGCAAACACGCACAACAGGGCAGCGATGCCCATCTTTCGAATCATTGGAACCCTCCATGAAATCAATTGGCGTCTCGGCAACGAATCATAGCACCGCGCCAATCGCGCCCGGTGTTTCCCATCGAGGCGGTGGCAGCGTAAAATTCGCCACTGGAAATAAATTGGCATTTTGGAGACGATCGCATGTTCAGGAAGTTGGGTCTCGCTGTTCTGTTTCTCGCCCTCGGTTCGGTGGCCGCCATGGCTGCGGATTTCAACGGCAAGTGGATCGGCTCGGTGGAAACACCGCGCGGCACACAATCCATCACCTTCGACTTCACGGTGGACGGCGCCAAGCTCACGGGCAAAATCACCACCGCGCGCGGCGCATACGACGTCCAGGATGGCAAGGTCGACGGAGACAACATCGCCTTCAATCAAACGGCGAATTTCAATGGCAATGACGTCAAGATTGCCTACGCAGGCAAGGCCGACGGCGAGACCATCAAATTCACCCGGCAGACCGGCGACCGGCCAGCGATGAACTTCGTCGCCAACCGCGTGAAATAGCGCACCCAGGCACCCGAAACGGCAGCCGGGGCTCCTCGACACCACATGGCTCGATCATGCCGGCGATGACCCCGTCTACCCCCGCCCCCATTTCGACCGACAGCTTCGGACAGTGTCCGGCCAGATCGTCGTCAGTCTCTTTTGCTTGCCATGGATTGCATAATGGCAAATTTGTACTTACACTATTGGAGTGACGGGAATCCGGCTCGAGTGGGATGAGGCGAAGAACCTCTCCAACCAGCGCAAGCACGGCCTCAGTTTTGAGGAAGCGAGCCAGGTCTTTCTGGACCCGCTGCATATAGTCGTCGCTGATCGACTAGTCGACGGAGAGCAACGCTGGCAGGCTCTGGGATTCGCGCGAAGAGCGACCGGAAGTCTTCTATTGCTGGTGGTTGCGCACACCGCCCGCGAGGGTTTGGAACATGGCACATTCATCGAGGTGGTGCGCATCATCTCAGCTCGAAAGGCTACCCCGGAGGAGAGAACAAGCTATGAAGACGAAAATGGTTAGTTACACGCTGGAGACGTTACCGCAGTTGACGGAGGTTCAGATTGCCCATCTGAAGGCGCTGGCGGCGCGGCCTGACAGCGAGATCGATACCACCGACATCCCCGAGTTGACGGCAGAGCAGTGGAAGAAGGGAATACGCGGCCGTTTCTATCGCCCGGTGAAGCGGCAGATTACGGCGCGGGTGGACGCTGATGTGCTGGAGTGGCTGAAGGCCCAAGGCAAAGGCTACCAATCGCGGATCAACGCGATTCTGCGTCGGGAGATGCTGGCAGCGCACCGGTCGGGGGCTGCGAAGTAGACTCCGATCCGCACTTGAATCTCAATTCGACGCATGACCCGCGTCACTATCATTGGGTGCGTTGACTGAGAAACGAAGGAACGTCCCGCGCACCCTGGGTCACGGCAACAATCTCAATAAACTCGTCTTGAGCGCGGTAAAGAACAGGTATGCGCGCACGGGCCAGAACAGGACTGGCAAAGCGCTAAGGTCCTCCCGTTTGTGCCCGATTCCTGGGTTCGCGGCCAATGCATCGAAAGCGTCAAAGAGCTTCCCAACCCATCGGTCGGCGGCTTCGATGTTGTCTTGAGCGATGTACTCCCAGATCTCGTCAAGGTCCAGTTCAGCCCCGGTGCTGAGAACGTACTCCTTCATGCACTGAGCCTTTTCCGCTCGCGGGACTTCTGTTGGAGCCGCCCTCGCGCCGCCTTCGGGTCAACGCGCTCGCCACGGTCCAGCGAGGCCAGCCTTGCCTCAAGTTCCATGTTGAACGCGGCAACCTGCGCGCCGCGCGCCCGGTCGTGCTCTTCGAGCAGACGCAGAGCTTCGCGGACTACCTCGCTAGCCGAGTTGTAGCGTCCGGATTCGACTTTGCCGGCGACGAATTTCTCCAGTTCCGGGGTCAGCGAAACATTCATGGGGAAAACCTCCTGTCGTCGATGCTCAACCGAATAACAAACTTTGTCAATCTATGGCATTCACGCCATGGCATTCGCAACGGCTGAATTCCAAGTTTCATCCCAGCGTTGTTGTGATTCAATGGGCGGGGTACGGGCCATCACGCCGTCTCGGTCCGCGCTTCGTTCTGCAGCCCCCGCGCCTCAATCTCAAATTCGCGAATCTTGTACTTCTGAATCTTTCCTGACAGCGTCGCCGGAAAATCATCCACAAACCGAATGTGCTCGGGAATCTTGTAGTACGCGATCTGCCCCTGGCACCACTGGCGGATCTCTTCTTCAGTAGCTTCCTGGCCGGGCCTCAGCCGCACCCACGCCGTCACGATCTCGCCCAGCCTCGCATTCGGCAGACCGACGACCTGCACCTCTCCCACCTTGGGGTTGGTGTAGAGAAACTCCTCCACCTCGCGCGGATAAATGTTCTCGCCGCCACGAATGATCACGTCGCGCGAACGTCCCGTCAGGTGCAGGCATCCATCCGCGCGCATCACGCCCAGGTCTCCGGTACGCAACCAGCCATCCGGCTGAATCACCTGTGCGGTGCCATCGGGATCACCGTCGTAGCCCTTCATCACCGCAAAACCGCGCGCGCAAATCTCACCCTGTTCGCCCCGTGGCTGCGTCTCGCCCGTCACGGTCGACACTACTTTGATCTCCGTCTGCGGCATGGCACGGCCCACAGTGTTGACGCGAATGTCGATGGAGTCGCCCGCGTCGCTCATCGTCACCACCGGCGAAGTCTCGGTCTGCCCGTATGCAATCACCAGTTCGCCGATGTGCATTTCATTCAGCACGCGCTTCATCAGTTCCACTGGGCACGGCGCGCCGCTCATCATGCCGGTGCGCAGGCTGGTCAGGTCGAAGCTCGCAAAGTCCGGCAGCCCAAACTCCGCCACATACATGGCCGGAACGCCGTACACCGACGTCGCCCGCTCGTCATGCACCGCCTGCAGCGTGGCCCGCGCGTCAAAAGTCCAGTTGGGCAGGATAATGGCCGCGCCCGAGTTCAACGCGCTCATCGTCCCAATCACGCAGCCGTAGCAATGAAACAGCGGCACCGGCACAACAATGCAGTCTTGTTCCGTGTAGTGAAAACCCTGCGCCAGGAACTGCCCGTTGTTCACAATGTTGTGGTGGGTCAGCATCACGCCCTTGGGCATGCCCGTGGTGCCGCTCGTGTACTGGATATTCGCCACATCGTCCACGGCCACATGATCGGGTAGTTGTCCCGGCGCATCCAGCAGGGCCGGCCACTCCGGCCCATCGAAGTAGATGGTGTGCTCCAGTTCCAGCGTCAGCCCACGCCGCGCCCGCCCCAGGATCTCCTCGTAGTCCGCGCGCTTGTCCGTGTGCCACAGAAACAGCGCCTTCATCCGCGAACGCGTCAGCGTGTATCCCAGTTCGTGCGACCGGTACGCGGGATTCACGTTCACCAGCGCCACGCCGGCCCGCGCGCAGCCCATGTGCATCGTGATCCACTCGATGCAGTTGGTGGACCATAGTCCGACGCGATCGCCTCTCCGGATTCCCAGCGACCACAGCCCCCGCGCCACGCGATCCGCGGCTTCGCTCAACTCCGCCCACGTCATCCGCTTTGCCTGGTGCCGCGAAGCCACCGCCAGCCGGTCAGGATAGCGGCCGGCAGTCCTATCGAGCAGGCTGCCAATCGTCAGTTCAAGCAGGGGCCGGTCCGGTCCGCGCGAGTAGCTCGGGGTAGTTACCATCTCGTCAACAGTCATTCAAAAGGCTCAAAGGCACGAAGGGAAGTCTAAACTCGCTGCCACCGCCCTAAATGTGATCCAGCACACACCGCGCCAGCGAGAAGGCGGTAGCGGGTAGCTGCCTTACAGCTTCTCCCACCCGCCCGTCTCCGCCGACCGGAACACCGCCTCGATCACCGCCATGTTCGCAATCGCGTCCTCCAGCGGCACAGGCACTTCGGTGTTGTCCAAAATGGCCTTCGAGAACGCATCTCCCTGCATCGTGTACTGATCGGCGGTTGGGAACTCTTCCGTCACAATGCCGCCGCCAAAAATATCCCCTGTCTCATCGATCAACAGGCGCGTCGGACGATCCTTGGGCGCATTGAACGGAATCTCCATCTCAATCCGCCCCTTGGTCCCCAGAAAATGCATGCGCTGGTAAGGCGCCAGTTGCGTGCTGCAGGTGAAAATCGCGTGCCCTCCCGGAAAATCCAGCATCGCCGAGGTCAGCCGGTCAATCTTCATCGCGGGGTCGCGTTCCACCAGCCCCACCACGCGCGTTGGCTGCCCACCAAACGCATAGCGCGACGCGTGAATGCAATAGCAGCCGATGTCCATCAGCGCCCCGCCGCCCGACTCCACGTTGTTGCGAATATTCGCCGGATCGTCGTTGAAGTAGCTGAAAAATCCCATCACCGACCGCAATTCGCCAATGCGTCCCTGGTCCAGCAGCTCCCGCAGCCGCAGCCACTGCGTATAGCTACGGATCATGAACGCCTCGCCGATCTTCACCCCGGTCCGCGCCCTAACGGCCAGCAGCGTCTCGGCCTCGCCCACTGTCAGGCTCAGCGGCTTCTCGCACAGAACATGCTTGCCCGCCTCCGCCGCCTTGATGGTCCACGGCACATGCAGCTGGTTAGGCAGCGGATTGTAGACTGCATCGACATTCGGGTTCGCCAGCAACTCCTCATACGAGCCGTAGGCCGTCGCAATGCCCAACAGCCCCGCCGCCTCCCGCGCCCTCGCCAAATCGCGCGAAGCAATGGCTGTCACCGTCGAATACCGGCCCAACTGCATGGCCGGCAAGACCTTCTTCACACCGATATTGGCAGTGCTCAGCACGCCCCAGCGAATCTTCTTTGACATGAAACTAATCATAATGACCCCACCCTCCGCGTTTCCAGCTTCCGCCCCGTTCCCCGCCCCACTCTCGGTGCAATCCGCACGTGCCTGTCCCTCAAGGCAAAGATCCCAGCACCCGTCGCCACAAACCGATGACATTTGCCGGTTGCGAGCCGTCTTTACAGGGAGTGTCGAAAAACACTGTCAACTTTCAGGACTTTGGCCTATCCTTAGGACAATAGGACAATCCCCATCATCACGATCGCCGCTGCCATGTAAGCCAAGCGTAAGGCGAGAGTGTGCGAGTACCTGCCAGATCGGCCCCGGCCGTGAACTTAGGCAAAGATTCCGCGAAGTTTAAAGGAGTGGAATGCGCGTTGAGACCTTAGATTTGAAGCCTGCTCTCCCTGTTGCCGCGGTGTTGCGCATCGTTCGATCGCCCTTGAAGATCCCCGCCTGGTCCGTGGTCCTGTTCGTCGTCATGGCCAGTCTTTACGGCTTCGTCGAAGGACGCCAGAAGCCCCTGCACCACTACGTCCCCTACGTCGGCTATCCCCTGGTCCTCGATACCACCACCGGCAAATCGTGCTACTCCGCCGACCTCAAACCCGCCGGCGACACCGGGACCGGCGCGACCGACATCAGCGGAAACCAGCCGGATGCAGCTGTCCCCGTCGGCCCCACCATCCCGGTATGCGGAAAATGAGCATTCGCCACGGCTGGCGAAACCAGATCTGCTGCGGCGCACGCGCTTCCGCTCTCAGCCGGGCTGATGCGTAACTCATGTCGCTGCATGCCTGCGACACAAACTTCTGTCATGTCTCTGATTTTCGGGGATTTTGGTGGGCGCTGCAGGATTCGAACCTGAGACTTCCACCGTGTGAATCGGCCACTTTTAAGCATTACAACAACTTACAAGACCCTGGTGGCACCCTAAGTCCTTGTAAAGCCGTACAAGTCGAAGAATCAACGTATCGCGCTTGCCAGTCGGCTGGGAACATTGTTGACGTGATCGATCGTGAGAAGATCGATTTTGTCGTGGTCTCGACGCACGGCGTGACTAGCTGGCATTCAATCGCTTTTGGGTCGATTGCAGAGAAGCTTGTAAAGCTGGTGCAATGCCCACTTCTACTTCTTAGAACGGCCAAGCCCACTTCCAGTGTGAAACGTGCGTCGGGCCGACTGATGGAATGGTGGTAGCGAAGGTCGCGCCGTTGGATCGCAAGCAGGGTTCTCACCGAGCACCCTCTACGGCATGCTTGACTTAAGCTTGATCATCTCGCCATCCACAGTGAATTTGCCGTATCCGTGATGGTGAATCGTCCTCGGATGTTTTTGCGCCGGATCGATCCAAGCCTTCAGGACTTCCAAAACGAAGAGATTGAACCTGTTGACGAGACGCGTATCGACAACCCTGCATTCGAGATTCGCGAAGCATTCAGCCACCAGGGGCGGCGCCACACGCTTGGCCTGTACCGACGTCAGGCCGAATCTCTTGAACTTGTCCACGTCACGACCCGAACAGTTACCTATCGCCACTACTT
Organism: Acidobacteriaceae bacterium; assembly: GCA_003151435.1. GTDB lineage: Bacteria > Acidobacteriota > Terriglobia > Terriglobales > Acidobacteriaceae > Telmatobacter. The sequence continues at coordinate 20,677 of PLXP01000172.1, read as the reverse complement.
TAGGCGCCAGTTCAAGTGCCGGAATAGCGATCACGCATTCCTTTGTAGCTCGTAAAGAAGCAAAGCTGTAGTCAACGTTACTCACCACACAGGCGATGAGCGGCGGCTCGAAGTCAACCATCATGTGCCAGGACATTGTCATGATGTTCGCGCGTCCCCTGCGAGTGGTTGTCAGCAGGACCACGGGACCCGGTTCAAGTAACTGGTAGACCATTGACAGGGGCAGATCTTTCATTGCCTAAGAGCTCCTCTACCCATTTTCAAGCGGGATCAGTCGCACCCCATTTTAGCGACGTTCGATTGGCGGGAAGCAGGGCGAGTGTGGTCTGGACTGCCTGATTGTCGGACCTTCGAACGTCCATGCGTCCCACATTCTCATTCAGCAACAGGCGCGTTGTACACCGGAACAAACAGGTTCCAGTCCAGACCCTCCTCCCCTCCTAGCCTCGCGTCAGGAAAATCGGCAGGCCTAGCTTGAGGTTGTATGTCGGCCGGTAGCGTTCCGTGTTGTACATGGTACCGATCTCCACTTTGCGCGGCCCGAGTTTGGGATCGGGGATTGGCACCATTGCGTAGCAGCCTTCGCTAATTGCCGTCATCAAGCCCGACTTTCCCTCTTCCACCGCATCCATCGCCATTCCGGCGAAGGTGATGGCCACCATGCGGTCAACGAAATCCGGGCTGCCGGAGCGCAGATCGTATGTCAGGTCACTTACAAGAGTCTCTTCGCCGGTGGCAGCGGTGATCTCGTTGCTCAGGTCCTCTGCCACGCTCATCTTCTTGCGGTGACCGAAGGCATCGGCGACGCCATACTCCTTTACCGCGTAGCCTTCCCACTCTGCACCTTCGGAAAGAATCACCAGCGAATAGTTGCTGGGATTGTTGTGCTTGTCTGCGATGAGAATTTCGATCAGGTGCTTCAGATTCACCTTGTACTCGGGGATGCAGCAGCGCAGGGATGTCACATACGCGGTGTAAAGAGCGGTGTACCCAGCGTCGCGGCCAAAAACCCGGAAGATGCCAATGCGCTCGTGGGAGCCGACCGTCGTCCGCTGCCTCTCAATTGCGTCCATGGCGCGCGTGATGGCGGTCGAAAACCCTATGCAATACTCGGTGTTGCGAACGTCGTTGTCCATGGTCTTCGGCACCGCGATCACCTTTGCACCGTGCCGGTCCAGTTCGGCCGCATAGCTCAGAGTGTCGTCGCCACCGATCGCCACAATGTAGTCCAACCCCAATGCCTCAATGTTCTTCAGCACCGCTGGCGTTACATCGAACACTGTACTCGTTTCACCGTACTTAGTGGATTGCTTACTTAGAAACTGTTGTCCCCCAAGCACCGGAGGCAGCTTTTTCATCTTGGTAGGATTGGTGCGTGAGCTATGCAGAAACGTGCCGCCGGTGCGATCGATCGTTCGCGTGTTTTCGCGATTCAGCGGCAGGACGTACCGTGACCTGCTGGCCGGATCTTTCAAATCGACGTGCGTCAATCCTTCCCAGCCGCGGCGAATGCCAAGAACTTCGCATCCGATTTCGACTCCCCGATAGACGACCGACTTAATAACCGAATTCAGACCCGGGACGTCGCCGCCTCCGGTGAGAATGCCAATTCGCCTTGTTGACATAAAGACGCTCCTTATTGAAATCTCCCTTTTCATCTCTGGGCCCCAACATTATGCTCTCGACGATCGTTTCGCAATGTCGCGCCAGCCGCTGAAGGTCACGAAGCAGTCTGGAAGAACTGCTCCGAAACTGTGCACGCTGTGGTTTTTAGTCCGGGCAATGGCTGGTGTTGACGGCGCGAGCGTTCGGGGGGTACATTGGTCTCGTACTGGGAAGGAGGGCAGTCCAAAAGATGCAGAGATCCTCTTCTAAAAGTACAGTGCGTGAGGTGACTGTGGCCTAGGGCATCGCGCCCCTGACCCCAAGGTTACCCCGGCGGAGAGAATTCAACCGCGCGGGACGCTACCGCATCCTTTCACGTAGAAATGTGTCCTTCGACCCGGAACGCAAGATGGCGATCTTTCCAATGGAGCGACGACTCTGTCGCCCAGGGGCCCGGTCAACCGGGTAGCGCCAACGAGCGGTTGCGGCTTTGGACCATAAGTGAAAATGTTTGGGCACTCGCGGCAGCGCGATGCCCCTCATTAAACAACCACAGTTCACCGCGACGGCCTAGGCAATGCGCCTAGGCCGTCGTCGTTTCAAAGGACGAAGCCAGTGGCCCTCTTGCCGTCAACTTCAAATTGCCAGGTGACGCCGAAGCGCTGACGTTTCGGCTTGTGACTCAACAACGGTACTGAGTCTGGCGACCGTAGACAGTAGCGCCTTACGTGGCCCGTCCTATGGGTGTTTCCCACGACCTATTCCAGATTAGACAGATTCAGGAATAATCTCCATACAGCACGGCCACGAATTCCACGGCCAAAGACAACGAAACCGTGACCAGTAACTCGTCGCAACATCCGAACAAGATGGTCAAGAGTGTCATTCTTCCCGCGCCATCTCCTGCCCTTCAATATCATTCAGGCTCTCATCGACCCTTGGTACGTAATTTGTCGGGCTCTCGCTTGGTTCAGATCAAACTCTTCCTAGCCACATGCCGCCTCAACTCTTCTGTGATGCGGGCGGCGAGACCAGTGCGGGTAGCACTACGGATACGGCCATGATGCCTGCAATGAGGTGCAGTCCACCGACATACGATCCGCTGGACTGGCGCAGGTGGGCGATGAGCAGCGGACCGAAGGCGCTGGCACAGCCCCATGCGGTCAGCATAAGACCATAGATAGGGCCCACATTCTTCGATCCAAAATAGTCGGCCGCAAAGGCCGGCATGGTGCCGAATCCCCCGCCGTAGCACATCAGAATGATGAACGACACAACGGTAAGGACCGACGCCGTGGAGAGGCTTGGCAGCATCCAAAAGAGACCAACCTGCACCAGAAACATCGCCAGGAAGGTCCATCGCCGGGTAAGCGCATCGGAGGTCCAGGCCCAGAAAATGCGGCCTACTCCATTACCGATGCTGGCAATGCCGACCATTCCCGCGGCCGCGATCACGCTGACCTTGGCAATCTCCTGAAAGATTGGCGATTCCTGCGAAATGAGCGAGATGCCGGCAGAGGTGTTGAGAAACAGCAGTGCCCACAGTGCCCACCATTGCCAGGTCTTCAGGGCGCCACCGAGTGTGTAATCCTTTGCAGCGCGCTGCGCTGTCAGGGTTGCGCTGGGAACCCAGCCTGCCGGCTTCCACCCCTCTGGCGGGTTCTTCATGAAATAACCGGTAGCCATGGTCACCACAAGATACACAATGCCCAGCCAAGCAAATGTCTGCAAAACGCCGACTCTTTGAATGAGGTAGGTGGCTAAGGGAGCCGTTACCAAAGCGCCGGCGCCAAAGCCGCCGACAGCTATACCGGTAATCAAACCTCTGCGATCGGGAAACCACTTGACCAGCGCAGTGACAGGGACGATGTAGCCGAGGCCAAGGCCGATTCCTTCGATAAGTCCATAGCTCAAATACAGCCACCACAGTTTGCCTGCGGAGAAGCTGGCGAGGAAGACGCCAAGGCCATACAAAAAACCACCGGTAAGCGCAACGATGCGAGGGCCCTTTTTATTGAGCCACAGGCCGCCGAAGAAGGCCGAGACGCCTAGAACAAAGATGCAGATCGTGAATGTCAGGGTGACTTCGGAGATGGACCAATGAAATTGTTTTGAAAGCGGAACCCGGAAAACGCTCCACGCGTAGACCGCGCCGAGAGCCATCTGCATGAGGAATCCCGCTGCTGCGAGTCCCCAGCGATTCGTGGTCGACATACAATTTCTCCAAAGCAACTTTCGTGAACTGATTCAGTGTCTATTTGCAGCCCGCCTGCAACTTGATCTGGTTGCCGAGAGTTTCCAGAAATCGGTTGATAAGCGCCATGCTTCTCCGCAACTCTTCGTGACGAAATTGGCCAAGAAGCGAGAAAATCCCCGGCGGCTCAATCACTGGCTTGTGGTAGGATCCGAGGGTTTCACAGACGGCCACGGCAACACCCTGGAGTATGTCCGGATTGATGAGACTCAGCATCTTGCCGAGAATGATCGCATTGCGCATCGCCCGCACGGATTCGCCGGACCTGGCGGTTTCCACCGCAGTTTCGACCAGCTTGTCGCTTGCCCCGATCACGCCGCGCAACAGTTGAAACACGCCCTGGTCATGCAACTGTTGCAGCAACTCATACGAGTCGAGCAAGGCCTCGGCGTGCTCAACAGGAGCTTCTTCCAGCCGCTTGCGCAACTCCTCGCGCGGATCGCGGGGTGGTAACTCGAGAGGAATTGGTCGAGCCATCTTTGTTCTCCTTGCCGGCGAATGCAGCTAGCGAGTCTGGATTTGAACCAGTTGACTGCCGGGTTCGCGATAGTCCGCGCGTTTCCACTTGCGCTCCACTTCCACGCCGTTTTGAGGTGTCGGATGGCCGTGGCGGGAGTTCGTGCGCGGCAGCGGATTTTCGCCTGTTTCTCCCAGCACTTCAAGCTGCACGGAGGTCTCCTTATAGGCAGGCGTATAAGTCGCCTTGTCCGTATAGCTGCTGGTGAGGCGGTTGACCGGCTCGTCGACAGAGTTCATGGGCATGTACAGTTCCTTCCCCTGGACTCGATCGGTGATTAGAGCCTGTGCGCGCACCTTTCCGTAGCGCGAGGTGAGCTGAACCCAACTTCCCGTCTGGATTCCGCGCTCCGTGGCTAGCTCCGGCGATACTTCAACAAAGGTACATGGAGTCTTCTCGCGGATGCCATCGGTGCGATAGGTCATATTGCCTTCATGGAAATGCTCAAGAAGGCGACCATTGTTGAGGTGCAGATCGAATTCGGCGTTCTGCTGATCGGATGGCTCCGACCAGGACAAGGGGAAGAACGTCGCCTTGCCGTCGGGAAAGCTGAACTGCTTTGTATAGAGCAAGGGCTGGTCGCTTCCATCTTCGGCCACGGGCCACTGCAGGGACTTATACCCATCCAGGCGCTCGTAAGTAACGCCTGCCATCAGCGGCGTCAGCGGAGCTATCTCTTCGTATATCTGAGATGGATGGTCGTACCTCCAGCCGGCCCCAAGGCGGTTGGCAATCTCCTGAATGATCTGCCAGTCCGGGCGGCTTTCAGCGAGCGGCTCAAAAACCCGATAGAGCCGTTGGATGCGTCTCTCGGTGCTGGTAAAGGTTCCCTCCTTCTCCAGGCTCGGGCAGGCCGGAAGGACGACATCCGCAAAGCGGCAGGTCTCAGTGAAGAAGATCTCCTGCATGACAAAGAAATCCAACTTCGACAGCGCGGCGGCTACATAATTGGCATTCGAATCGACAATGCTCATCTCTTCGCCGAAAACATACATGGCCTTGAGGCGGCCGTCGTGAATGGCGTCGATCATCAGGTGGTTGTTGAGTCCAGGCTTGGGCGGCAAGGTGACATTCCATGCCTTTTCAAACTTGGCCCGAATCGCGGGATCGTCCACCTTCTGGTAGCCGGGGAAGAAATTCGGCATCGCGCCATGGTCGCTGGCTCCCTGCACGTTGTTATGTCCACGCAACGGATAGGCGCCCGTTCCTGGCCGCATGTAGTTTCCGGTAGCAAGGAGGAGATTGGAGATCGCCGTCGACGTGTCGGAGCCCATGATATGCTGCGTCACTCCCATGGCCCAGAGGACACAGACGCTGTCGGCCTCCGCGATCATGCGGGCGACCTTGGTGAGTGTTTCAATGGGGATTCCACATCTTTGGCTGGCCATTTCAAGCGTGAAGGGTTCGAGGCTCTTGATGTATTCTTCGGCGCCATTGACCCACTGATCGATGAATGTCTGATTGGCAAGTCCGTTGTCGAGGATGTAGCGTGTAACCGCCGAGAGCCAGAAGAGATCGGTGCCCGGACGCGGATGCAGGAATACATCCGCGCGGCGCGCCATTTCGTTTTCGCGAAGGTCGGAGACGATCAGCTTTTGGCCGCGCAGCTTGTGGCTGCGCTTGACGCGCGTAGCCAGCACCGGGTGGCTCTCGGCGGTATTGCTGCCAATAATCAAGACCAGTCCGGCCTTCTCGATGTCGGAGATCGAGCCGGAATCGCCGCCGTAGCCAACTGTACGAAACAATCCAGTGGTGGCGGGCGCCTGGCAGTAGCGGGAGCAGTTATCCATGTTATTGGTGCCAATCACCGCCCTGGCCAGCTTTTGCATCAGATAACTTTCTTCGTTGGTGCATTTTGAAGAAGAGATAAAGGCCAGCGAATCCGGTCCAGTGTCCGCCTTGATTTCGGCAAACCTGCGCGCCACCAGAGTCAGAGCCTCGTCCCACGATGCTTCGCGGAAGGAGTCTCCTTCGCGGATGAGGGGCCTGGTGAGGCGGTCGGGGCTGTTCACATAGTCCCAGCCAAACTTTCCCTTGATGCAGGTAGAAACGCCGTTGGCAGGGCCGTGGGCAGGCTCGACCTTCAGGATATGCCGGTCTTTGGTCCAGATATCGAAGCTGCAACCGACTCCGCAGTAGGTGCAGACGGTCTTGGTGCGCTTGATGTGCGACTCGCGCATGGCCGCTTCCACTTCAGAGATCTGCAGAATCGAGCCGTAACCAAGCTCCGGTTCGATGCCCTTTACGACATCGATCATTCCGTCGAGCGCGGGCTTGGGCAGGGAGGTGAAGTAGCCGGCCTCGCCAAGCATGGACTTCTCCATCAGCGCATTGCAGGGGCAGACGGTGATGCAGTGGCCGCATGAGACGCAGCTCGATTCGCCTATCGGCGCCCCGCCATCCCAGAGCACGCGCGGATGGGCGTCCTCCCAATGGATGCTGAGAGTTTCATTCACTTGCAGGTTCTGGCAAGCCTCGACGCAGCGTCCGCAGAGGATGCATTGATCCGGATCGTAGCGGTAGAAGGGATTGGACGTATCCACTTCATACGGCTTGGGGGTGTAAGGGATTTGCTGGTGCTCAACGTGGAGAAGGCTGGTTGTGTTGTGCACCGTGCAGTCGCCGTTGTTGTTGTCGCAGACCGTACAGTAGAGCTGATGATTGCCGAGGATATGGTCAAAGGCTTCGCGCTGTGCCGCGTCCGTGCGCGGCGAGGAAGTGACCACGTTCATGCCGTCTGCCGCGAGGGTGCCACAGGCTCTCACCAGCTTGCCGTCCACCTCCACCATGCAGGTATCGCAGGTTTGGATCGGTCTTAGCTGAGGGTGATAGCAAACCTGCGGGATCTGGACGCCGCAGCGATTGATGACATCGATCAGCCGCTCCCCCGCCAGGATGGCCTGGGGGCTGCCGTTGACGCTGGCGGACATGGGGAAGTGTCCCTCCGTGACTGAGTTGGCATATTAGTACGCAAACCGCATATCCGTAAAGTGCCTTCGTAATCCTTCGTTACGGGGGTGGCCTGAGCGGCACAAAAGGTCGTCTGCGGTAAGGGTGCCTACGCGCCATTGGGCTCCGAGGGCGAGGTCTATTGCGCGTCGCCTGCGGGGCTGCAGCGGAATTCCGAAGAGTAGATCACAAAACGGCGGTCACGGAGGAAGCCGATGAGAGTCAGCCCCAGTTCACGGGCGAGCTTGACGGCCAGGCTGGAAGGCGCCGACACCGAAGCCAGGATGGGGATTCCCGCCGCCAGCGCTTTTTGAACGATCTCAAAACCACCCCTGCCGCTGACCAGCATCACGTGCCGGGATAGCGGCAGTCTCTTCTCCAGAAGCGCCCATCCGGCGATCTTGTCGACGGCGTTATGCCGGCCGATGTCCTCGCGCAGGACGATCAGGCGGCCGGTGGCGTCAAAGAGCGCCGCTGCATGCAGGCCTCCGGTCCGGTTGAAGACCGTCTGTTCAGAGCGGAGGATTTCCGGTAACCGGCACAGGATTTCTGGATCGACGCGGAAGACGCGATCGGGCTGCCGCAAGCCGCGGACACGAATCGCATTGATCGACGCTTTGCCGCAAATCCCGCAACTGGATGCGGCAAAGAAATTTCGCTGCAACCTCTTGGGATCGAAGGCTTTATCTTTCAGATCGACCTCCAGTACGTTGCTCTTCCGTCCATCTACCGGGGTCTTGGCGCAAAGGTTGGCAATCTGGTCGGCCGACGCAATGATCCCTTCGGTAAGCAGGAATCCCGCCGCCAGTTCAAGATCGTGCCCCGGGGTCCGCATCGTAACCGTCAGCGGGATGCCGCCAATCCGGATCTCAAGCGGCTCTTCGGCTGCGAGAACGTCTTGCAGCGAACGAACCTTCCCGTCTTCCCATTCCGTAACCTGCGTGAGTTCGACACTTCGCTCGGGTGCGCGCATCCGGGATCCGTCCTGCTGTTGCACTTTGACGTTGCCTCACCATGAGCGTTCTGTCAAGGAGGCCACGCGAGCGTTTCTTTTACGATGGATCGCGGGTTTCAAGTGCTTCCGAGCGTTCAAGACGACGCTGCATGCCGGGTCGAACGGCTGCTTGTGGCATAAGAATCGGGTGCCCAACCTGGCAAGTGCCGGAGAGCGCAGCGGTTTGAGCCCGAGCGGGCTAGAGATATTTGTACAGATCGTCGCAAGGTGGAGTTTGAACGAGGCACAAGAGCGCGGACTTCTGGCCGCTCAAAGCTCCGATTCACAAAAAAGTAACCTGAAAGGCGGGCCGTCATGGAGCGATCCATTGTACGTCGAGAGCGGATGGGAGTTGTAGCAAAGAGTGTCCGTTCGAGAGCGGATAGGTCTGCTGAAGAGATCGCAGAAGAACTCATCGAGGCACTTGAGGGAAATGCCGTTCTCGGTTTTGCATACACACGGCGCAACAATTCGCTGGTCGTTAACAGCGTGCGTGACACGCACGATTCTGTGCGCCCGGCTGGCGGCGAGGCGATCCAGGGATTGGCGGGCATGGCTGCGACGGCGATGCTGCCGTTGGGTGCGGCAGCGGAGAAGGGCACCCGATGCTGTGGTGCCGGTGTCTTTTTCGGTCACGGGCGCGTGCGAGATTGCCGCTGTGGGGAATGCGAATCCGAAGGATGTGGCCAGTTTCCGGCAGCCGCGGCGGGATACATTCCACGGAGAGTGCGTGGTTGCCCAAACTGTAGAAGATGAGCCAGGCAGAGTCGCAATTCACCTGTTCTTCAGCCACGCGATCAGGCCTCGCTGACGGGAAGCTGGATGCTACAGCATTTCCGATTCAGATCTTATTAGATTCTGTGAAGCTGGGTGGCTTCTTCGTCAGGAAAAAGCCACTTGATGTGCTGCTGAGATGTCAGCATCTGCATCGACAATGCGCTAGTAACTCCGCACCCACTCCAGAATCGATCGCACCGCAATCCCGCTCGGCCCCTTGGCGATGTACGGCCGCGCGTCCTCCACCCAGGCCATGCCTGCGATGTCGAGGTGAATCCACGGCGTATCTTCCGCAAAGACCTTCAGGAACTCGGCAGCGGTGATGGCGCCTCCCCAGCGTCCGCCGGTGTTCTTGATGTCGCCGATGTCGCTCTTGATCATCTCGGCATACTCTTCGCCGAGGGGAAGCCGCCAGAACTTCTCGCCAGAGGTCGCGAGCGCCGCGCTGAATTTGTCGAAAGTCTCATCGTCGTTCGAGAATGCGCCGGCGTTGACCATGCCCAGGGCCACCACGCAGGCGCCGGTCAAGGTCGCTGCGTCAATCAGGTGGGTTGCGCCCAACTGCTTTGCATAAGCCAGCCCATCGGCCAGCACCAGCCGGCCTTCGGCGTCGGTGTTGATGATCTCAATGGTCTTGCCAGACATGGCGGTCTGCACATCGCCAGGCTTTTGCGCCTTGCCGTCGGGCATGTTCTCTGACGCGCAGACGATCCCAATCACGCGCACGCGCGGTTTGAGCAGCGCGATGGCGCGCATGGCTCCGATCATGGCTGCGCCGCCGGCCATGTCGTACTTCATCTTCTCCATGTTGTCGGCGGGCTTGATGGAGATGCCGCCAGTGTCGAAGGTGATGCCCTTGCCCACCAGGCCGAGCACCGGGCCGTCCTTCACGCCCTCGGGTTCATAGCGCATCACGATCAGCGCGGGCGGCTCCTCTGAGCCCTGCGAAACACTCCAGAAGGCGCCCATTTTCAGTTCATGCAGCTTTTCAGTGGAGAACACCTCGCACTGCAGGCCGACTTCCTTGGCCATGTCCGCGGCGCGCTGGCCGAAAACAGTAGGCGTCAGCACGTTGCCGGGTTCATTGACCAGCGTCCTGGTGAAGTTCTGGCTCTCGCCGACGATCACGCCTTCCGCGAAGGCTGATGCGAGAGCCTTCTTGTCCATGCCGGCCGGGGCCGTCACGGTGAACGATTGCACGCTCAGGTCCTTGCGGTCGCTGCGATAGGTGTCCGCGTCGAAATCGCCCACAAACGCGCCCTCAACCGCAGCCCGAACGCACGGTCCGGGTGGCAATAAATCAGCCTCAGGCAGCGCAAACACCAACTCGCGAATTCCGCGCGGCTTGGTGAAGCGAACGGCGGTTCCAGCGGCATTGCGCACGCTGTGGACCGTGGCCTTGGCCTGCTTGCCCAGGCCAACAATCAGCAGGCGCTTGGCCTTCAGGCCGGCGGGCGCGTGCAATAGCAGCGTTTCGTTGGCCGCGGCCTTGTATTCGCCGCTGGCCAGCACCGTCGCCGCGGCTGCCTTGATCGCTTCGTCTTCGGTCAGCAACACAGGCTGGGGTTTGGCGTCAGGGCCCTTGGCGGTTTGGGTGTCGGCGGCCAGCACGGCCAGCAGGTCGATTTCAATTCCGGAGAGGGTAGAGAAGGAGAGTTCAGTCCGCATGGGGTCTATTGTTTCACTGCGTAGCCCCATTTTGACAACTTCAGCCGGATTTGAACGCCGGGAGGCCCAGAGGGATGAGCGCTTTCGAGGAATGCGCAATTGTCATCGATGGCCATGAGCGACATAATTTGATTTTGGTGACAGAAATGGCTGAAAATGTCAAAAATATTCTACGAGCAAAGACGAGGCTAAGCCCGAATGGCCGCATTGTGATTCCTGCGGCGATACGGGAGCAGATGGGAATTCGGCCAGGCGACAACCTCTATATGGATGTGGAGGACGGCGCGCTGCGCATTGAGTCGCATCCGGCACGAATCCGCAGAATCCAGCGGGAGCTGGTCCCGTACATCACTCCAGGCCGATTGCTCTCTGAGGAGCTGATTGCCGAACGCCGCGAGGAAGCGCGCCGCGAGAAGGAGGGGTTCGAACGCGAAATTGAGCAGGATCGATCAAGGAATGAGGGGGAGATTGCGTAAAGTCGCGGTCCTGGACTCCTCTGTCGTCCTTGCGGTCACCCTGAACGAACCCGGCAGCGACGCAGTCGTTCGTCTACTCGAAGGTGGACTCTTGAGCGCCGTCAACCTTGCTGAGGTGCACACCCGGCTCCTTCAGAGGGGAGTCGCTGTCGACCACGCCTGGAGTCTCATCCTCGCCTTGCAATGTGAAATTTGCTTCTTCACAGACAAGCAGGCACGAATTGCCGCTGAACTGATTGGAGTGAGCCAGCCGTTGGGCCTCTCGTCGGGTGATCGAGCTTGTCTGGCCCTTGCCATCGAGCGCAAGGCCACCGTCTACACCGCCGACCGTGCCTGGAAGAACCTCGATCTCGGCATTGAGATCGTGGTGATCCGCTGATCTTCTGGGTCTGGCGACGAAGATGTGTTTCTCAGCGCCCCATGCGGTGTTTGCTGGCGTTCACTGCGGCGCGGGCTTCGCGGTCGGCTTCGCGGCGGCGTTCTGTCTCGCGCTTGTCCCAGTCCTGCTTGCCCTTAGCCACGGCCAGCTCACACTTTACCCGCCCGTGCCGAAAGTACAGGCGGGTGGGGATGAGCGTGTGACCCTTCACCTGCGTCTTCGACAGTAGCTTGCGAACCTCTTCGCGGTGCAACAGCAGTTTGCGGGTGCGGGTTTCGTCGTGGTTGGAGATGTTTCCGTGGGAATAGGGACCGATATGCACGTTGAGCAGAAACGCCTCGCCGTCCTTGATCAGGCCGTAGGAATCCTTGAGATTGGCCTTGCCCTCGCGGATCGACTTCACCTCGGTGCCGCGCAGGGCCACGCCCGCCTCAAACTTCTCCATCAAAAAGTAGTTATGGCTGGCGGCACGGTTTTGGGCAGCGTCGCGTTCGCCGGAGGCCACAGGGTCGCGCGGTTGCGCCGCTTTCTGCGGTCCCGTGCGGTCGGGCTGTACAATCACGTGACTGGTCTGGCGGGCCATGGGGAAGCGTCCTCGAATCTTCATCCTAGCACCGGGGCAACTTTCAAACGCCGGATACTGGAGCTTTGCTAAAATGAGGCAACATTGGATGGGGAAATCCCACCAGCACATATGCGTCCCGGGCGGCCAAGGCAGCCCGCACCTAAACAGCCCGCACCCAAGCCGCCCCCAGGTTACAGGTGCGGAATGTGGGCCGGCGGCAAGGACGCCAGGGAGTTCGATGATCCACGTTGGTCTTCCGGCTGCCTCCAGAACTACCTTCTGGATCGCGCTCTATACGATTCTCGCCATCTCAAGCCTGTGCAGCGCGAGCCTTCACGCTCAGTCCGCCAACACGCTCTACAAACTTGGCCAGGCAGCCGAAACGCGCGAGGACTACGACACCGCCTTTGACAGCTACCAGAAGGCCTACGCCAAGGCTCCCAAGGACCTGCGCTTCCGCACCGCCCTCGCCCGCGTGCGCCTCTGGGCTTCTTCCACGCACCTCACCAAGGGCCGCAAGATGCTGCAGGCAGGCGACCAGCAGGGGGCCCTGGCGGAGTTTCTGCATGCGGCCGAGATCGATCCTGGAAATGAGGCCGCGCAGCAGGAGATTGCCCACGTTCGCGATCTGCAGGGCGAGGCGCAGCCCAGGGTCGACACCGGCTTGCCTGAGCAAGCCAGCCGCATGGAAGAGATCGATTCCATGGGCTCGCCCGTACAGCTCAAGCCGGTCTCCAACGAGCCACTCACCCTGCACATGGCCGAAGACACAAAGGTGATCTACCAGGCCATCGGCAGAGCGGCGGGCATCAACGTGCTCTTCGATCCCGAATATACTTCGAAACGCATCCAGGTTGACCTGACCAACGTGTCGCTGCTCGACGCGCTGCGCATTGTGGGCACCATGTCCAACACCTTCTGGCGGCCCATCACCTCCAACACCCTCTTCGTGGCCCAGAACACGCGCGCCAAGCGAACCGAGTTGGACGAGCAGGCCGTACAGACGTTTTACCTGACCAACGCATGGCAGCAGAACGACTTGAACGATGTGCAGACCGCGCTGCGCAATGTGATTCTCAATATCAAGGTTTATGGCGTGGCCAGCCAGAATGCCCTGGTGGTGCGCGGTACGCCCGATGAGTTGATGCTGGCGCAGAAACTCATCAACGACCTCGACAAGGCTCGCCCTGAAGTAGTGATCGACATCGCCGTGATGGAGGTCAGCAAGAACTGGCAGCGGACGCTCGGCATCGCCTGGCCCAGCAGCGTCGGCGTGGCCCTGCAGCCCACCACTTCCACCAGCACCACCAGTTCCACAACCACCACCACCGGCACCACCACCACCACTCCCACGCTCTACAACCTTGCCCATCTGAATGCGTCCAATTTCGCCGTCACCATTGGTTCGGCGACCGCCAACCTGCTGCTCTCCGACTCGAACACCAAGATTCTGCAGAATCCGCGCATTCGCGCCACCGACTCGCAGAAGGCGACCATGAAGATCGGCGAACGCATCCCGATCGCTACCGGTTCGTTCCAGTCCGGCGTGGGCGTGGCCGCGGGTGTCAGCCCCATGGCTGAAACGCAGTTCCAGTACCTCGACGTCGGCGTGAACATTGAGATCACACCCACCGTCCACTACGACCGCGATGTGACGCTGAAGATGAAGATCGAGGTCACTGCGCAGAGCAGCTCCGTCACCATCAGCGGCGTGACCGAGCCGATCATCGCGCAGAAGAGCACTGAAGAAGTGGTCCGCCTGCGCGAGGGCGAAGCCAACATCCTCAGCGGCATTCTCAACCAGCAGGACCAGGTAAGCTGGAGCGGCATTCCCGGCCTGAGTTCCATCCCGATTCTCAAATACCTTTTCGGCTCCAAAGACCACACCATCACCGACGACGAGGTTGTGTTCCTCATGGTGCCTCACGTGGTCCGTTCGCAGGAGCTTACGGCGACCAACTTGCGCACCATCGACACCGGCGTCGGCCAGTCCATCGAACTGCGCCACATCGCCGCCAACGGCCCGGGAGCGAATACGCCGCCTCAAGTCATGCCCGTCGCAACATCGTCGAGCGTGGGCAGGGTTTCAGGGCAGAGTGCCCTGTCGGCCGCCCCAGCCGCCTTGGCGCAGATGAAGACGGCCGCGGGTGGAAATTCCACAACGCCGGTTCCGCAGCCAAACCTCGGGGTGACTCCGCCGCCCGCGACAGAGAGCGGCCCGCCACCGGCATCTCCGTCTACGCCGCCGGTGACTTCTCCCCCCATGGCGCCACCACCGGCCGCACCCGGCCCGCCGGGAGCCAAGGTAAACTTCATGATGAATTCCCCCGGTCCGGTGGCCGCGGGTGCCACCTTCCAGGTACCGATCGTGGTGAGCGGTGCTGCGGACGTGGCATCTATTCCTTTGCAGGTTCGGTACGACGCCGATAAGCTATCGCTGGTGAATGTGGACGCGGGCGACTTTCTTAGCCGCGACGGGCAGGCTGCGGCGTTGCTCCACCGGGATGACGGTCCGGGCAATGTAACCATCAACGCATCGCGTCCGCCGGGTACGCCCGGAGTGAACGGCGCGGGGGTAGTCTGCGTACTCAGCTTCCAGGCCAAGGCGGCTGGCGACAGTACGATCGCGATTACGCGGTCCAGCGCCGTCACCAGCGCCCAGCAGGCAATACAGGCACAGGGGACGCAGATCAGCATAACGGTGAAGTAGGGGACCGATGAGCGTCAGGCTGCCAATCCGGAAGAACGCGGAGCGTGGGCTCACATTTGTCGAGCTCATCGTGACCGTCGCGATCCTGGCGATCCTCGCCTCGGCGGCGGTGCCCATTGCCATGTTCAAGGTCAAGCGGGAGAAGGAGCGCGAACTGCGCTACGATCTATGGCAGATGCGCGACGCCATCGACAAGTACAAGGACGCCGCGGATAAAGGGGCCTTCCAGACCAAGATCGACAGCCAGAACTATCCGCCCGACATGGAGACGCTGGTGAACGGCGTCGACGTGCAGGGCAAGAAGGTCAAGTTCCTGCGCCGCATTCCGGTGGACCCGATGACGGGAAATACCGAGTGGGGCCTGCGCTCCATGCAGGACGACCCAACCTCGGACTCCTACGGCGGGCAAAGCGTTTTCGACGTCCATTCCAAATCCCCCGGAACGGCCCTCGATGGAACCAAGTATTCTGACTGGTAAGGACAGCTATGCGCAGAAATCGCAAACAGGACGCGGGCTTTACGCTGATCGAGTTGGCCATCGTGATGTTGATTATCGGCGTGCTCATGACGGTGGCCATCCCCAGCTATATCGGCGCCATCAAGCAGGCCCGTGAAGCCGTGCTCAAGGAAGATCTGCACGTGCTGCGCAATGCCATCGACTCCTACACCGCGGACAAGCAGAAGGGGCCGCAGTCGCTCGACGACCTCATCCAGGACGGCTACCTCAAGAGCATCCCCGAGGATCCCATGACCCACAGCAAGGAGACCTGGGTGACTGAGACCGGCGACGCGCTGCGCTCGCTTGACCAGACCGATCCCGGCATCGACAATGTCCACTCCGGGGCGCAGGATCAAGGGTCCGACGGCCAACCGTACGCCTCCTGGTAATTGGGTGCCCCACATCTCGATTCTGAGATGTGGGATGGACGAACCGCCACAGACCATCGGGTGCCCCGCATCTCGATTCTGAGATGTGGGATCTGAAGCAACCCGTATTCACCGAGTGATCCCCATGGCCAGCGATTCTGACCGCAACGCCGAGTTCGTCTTTCTCCTCCGCGTCCACGGGTTCTACGTGGACCTGGTTTCGACTCCGAACGCCGGATTGGATTCCGCACCCGATCTGAACCCGGAACCGGATCTGGGCGGCAAGCTCCTTTATGCCGCGCAACTCGATGAAGACGGCCGCGCGCTTGTCGTGGCGTCCAACATTGCCGGTGCAGCCTCGTTGTGCGCCACCGCGGACCCCGCAGCCCAAAAGCAAGCCGTGCGCGACGGCGTCGTCGACTTCCTGGTGAGCACACTCGACGAGGCCCTGCGCATCCTGAAAAACGAGATTCGCAAGCGGCAGACGGTTGCGGTGTGCGTGGCCTTGCCGCCCCAGGCGCTGGAGTGCGAAATGCTGGAGCGCGGGGTCATGCCTGATTTGCTTCGGCCCAGCGCGGACTCCGCCGAACATGATCGGGAACGGCGTCAGCAGGAGACGCAGGATGGGGCCGATCCCACGTCGGATACAGCTCTCGTGGTGTGGAGTGTGGCGTCGGCGCCGGCCCGGTGGCTGCCCAAACTCGATGCGATCGCCAGCGAGTGTCTGGAAACGGAAGCCGGTTCAGCCCGGCGATGGATCAGGCTCGCGCCGCGCTACCTCGGCCGCCTGGCCAGGGCAACGCGTTTGCTCGTTCTCGATCGGGAATTCGCCGCAAGTTTTATCGGGCGGGTGCGCGACCGGGTTGAGTCTGGTGAGATTGCCACTCCCGTGCAAATTCGTGTCACCTTCGAAGAGGGCAACGACGAACTCCACTTCGCTCCGAAAGACTCAAGCAAAGCGGATTAGCTTGATGCGGCACGCCGGAATGCTCAAACAGTTGGAGCCCGTAAAGCGGACGTGAAAATCTCTCTTCATTTGATACCAGGCAGTTGCAGAAAATGACCTTCTACGAGGGGTGACCGGTGTGGTGAGTCTGAACACCGTACCAAAAACGAATGTCATCCTTGAGCGGAGTTGGGCGCGTTTTTTGCGCCCAACGGAGTCGAAGGATCTGCGGTTCAAAGAGCACAAATATGTCGCGAACTTCAGACTCACCACACTAGTACCGTGACCGTGTGATTTGGAAATCTATCTCATGACGGTCTGGGTGCCCCAGGTCTCGCTTCTAAGACATGGGAGATTACATATCCATGCGGTCGCAACACTAGAGGTCAACTTCCGGCTTGTCCACAACTCAGCCCGGGACCCCCAAAAGCGCCCCCCGTTGGGATGGATGATTGAGTCGACCTGTGTCGGCAGTAGGCGCCCAGCGCGACAAAGATTTCTGAACACTGGCCGACTTCAAGGGAGTAATTTGTTCACGGTGAGCGCATCGGCGATTCTGTGTCGGCCGACAGGGCAGGCTCCGCATCATCCCGTCTGCAAGGGCTCATGGAAGTCGATGCAATTCCTGCCTGCATCTTTGGCTTTGTACAGCGCCTTGTCCGCCTGGTCGAGGAATTGCACTGCTGTTATGGGCTTGTCGCGGAGCAAGACACTGACCCCGAAACTACAGGTGATGTTCACCTGCCCGTTAGGGATTTGAATGGGCTCGCGGCAAATGGCCTGATGCACGATCGCCAGGCGGCTAACGTCCCGCGCGGAGCCAAAATCGGGCATGATCACGAGAAACTCCTCGCCCCCATAGCGGCCCGCAGCGTCGTAGGGCCGGATCGAGCCGGTCATGCGCCGCGCAACTTCTCGCAGCACCGCGTCCCCTGCGATGTGGCCGTGAGAGTCGTTGACCGACTTGAAATGGTCCAGGTCGATCATCAAGATGGTGAGGTTGCTCCCG
The DNA here is from genome assembly GCA_003151435.1 of Acidobacteriaceae bacterium. Lineage (GTDB taxonomy): Bacteria > Acidobacteriota > Terriglobia > Terriglobales > Acidobacteriaceae > Telmatobacter. The sequence goes on along the minus strand of PLXP01000172.1, from coordinate 2,961 downwards.
TCACGCCGGACGCGGGCCATCTCGCGGTCAAGAATTTCGCAGATTGCTCCGTGATTCAGGAGTCCGGTGAGCGCATCGTGGAGGGCCTGTTCACGCAAGGCTTCGCGCGCCTCCATCAGTTGCTTCTTCTCCAATTGCAAGTCTTCGGTTCTTGCGCCCACCAAGGCCTCCAACTGGGCCTGCCGCAGTATAAGATTGCGCTCTCGAAAACGCATGAGGCTATACACCATTGCCAGCAAACATGCACCTAAACCAATCTCAAACGGAATGCTCCTCCACCACGGCGGACGCACGCGAAACGAAATGGCTGTGAGCGGAGAACGAATGCCCCGATCTGGGTCTTCCGCATACAACTCGAGCCGATACTTGCCATCCGGAAGTGAAGTATAGTGCAGGTCCTGGCTTTTGCTGGCGGCCCAGTTCCTTTCCAGGCCCGCAAGGCGATACCGGTAGATGATCGACGATTGATCTCCTATCGCAGAAGTTACCAAATGTACTCGAAACGGTTCGCCCGCCCACGCAAACGAAGAAGAACCAGCGACGGGTACACGCGCGTCTCCGAGCATCGCATCGACGGTAATGATGCGCAATTCTCGCTGCTCGAAGAGTTCCTCGGGATGCAGCAGGTGCGACAAGCCGTTCGAGGTGCCGATCCAGACAGATCCGTCGTCATCGGCAAAGAATGAGCCTTCATTGCAGTCGTTCCAGGTGAGCCCGTCCTTTTCCGTAACGTGCCTCCACCTGGTCCCGTTGAACACGTAAACTCCAGAGCCGGTGCCGATCCAAATCCAGCCGCGGCGGTCGAACCGCAGAAACATCACCTCCGCGGAGTTCAGTTCCTGCGGCGCCTGAGGATCCGTGTCAGCAGCCACAATCCCTTTCTGTCCCTGAACCGGGCGGAGGTGCAATACCCCTCTTGAGGCCCCTCCCAGCCAAAGCGTGCCGTCGGGGGCGCAGGCTACGCCGGCAAAACCGTCGGTGGTGTCTCTGCCGGTTAATGCGATTCTGGTCCATTTGCCATCAGCGAAATGCAGGATGCCGGCCTTGGAGGCGAACCACAGGCCATGGCTGTTGTCTTCACAGGCGTCAGAGTACAGTTGATCGGGAACTGCCGGATCGCGCACCTTGGTGATGGCCTTCAAAGACGAGTCAGAAGTATAGATTCCGCCGCCAGTCAAACCCCATACCCGATCTGAGGAGTCCAACCACACCTGCCGCACACCCGATGGCAGAGTTGCATGTCGCATCTCGCCTGTCGTCGGCGAGTAACGGAGCAGACGCCCCGCCGTAGTGGAAAACCAAAGGCTTCGATCGCGCGCTTCCTGGACGGTTACAACCTGCCCCCTTGGCACGCCAGCATTCGGATGCCAGGGAACAAACCTCGCCCGCTCCCGGTCAAGCGTAGCAATGCCGGACTCGGTTGCCGCCCATAGAGTTCCCCGAGGGTCGCGGACCAGGTTCCAAACGGGATTCCCCCCGAGGCCTTGTCCCTCCGACCAAGTCTCCCAATTGCCATAGCCAAGCCAGCGCTTAACACCCTTTCCATAGGTCCCCAACCAAAGAGCACCGTCGCGGTCGACCAACAAAGCCAATATGCTGGGAAATGTGAGACCGTTTTTTGCATCCAGCGTCTGCCAGCGACCCTGGCTCCAGATAGCCAGTCCACGGTCAGTGCGGGTCAGAATTCGATGACCCGCGTCCTCGACGATGGGCACAAACGTGCTGTGGAAGGTGACTGGAGCTGAGCGAATGTCTTCGTTGGTGAACTCCGTGCCGCGCGGGCTGAGCTCAAGAATATGGCGATAGCCACGTGCCCATAGCCGCCCAGCCGAGTCTTCGAGAAACCACGACCAGGCATCGGCGGGTACTCCCTCTTTCATTCCCCAGACCTTCACGCTGTTCCCTGAGACCTCGCACATGGCGTTACCGCATCCCAACCACACATGTCCGCTGCGCCTGACATAGACGCTGGTGATGGAGTTGAGCAGAGGGTAGGCCTCCAACGACGCCTGTGGAAAGAATGGACTTACGCTCCAGGATCCGCCAGGGTCAGCGCGCGTCAGTTCAAATAGGCGGTGACGGCTGACTGTCAACACCTGACCCGATGCCGTCGAACTTAGCTGTTGGCCGGTGCCGCCCGCGATTCCATACGTTCCCGAAGGGATAACGCTGAACTGCCTGCTATCCCCGTGATAAAGATGGTTGGAGGTTCCAACCCACAGTTCGCCATGAGCATCTTCATGAATCGAGACGATATAGCTATCAGACAGGCCCTGCGCCGCACCGATCCGGGTGTAGGTGGCCCCGTCGAACGTGTATAGCCCATTCTCAGTGCACACCCACAAAAGGCCCGCATGGTCCTGCAAGAGACAGTTCACCGTCAGGCTATTAAGGCCTTCATCTTCGCTGTCATCATGGAAGGCATATTGCTGCGCGCCCGCGCACAGTGGAATTAGCCAGCTCATCCACAGCATCGCGCGGATTCGCCTGCTCAAAGTCATCACCAGATCATCCTAAGGGTTCAGCGCGGCTCTGCCTCGATCACACTCGCTGCATACCCCTGTTCACATATCGACCAAATACGTCGTTACGTTAAGCAAGCCGAAGAGACGCAACGTGTTTCTCAATGAGGTCAGCGACTCTGATCATTCGGACGTTCGTCGAATCGCCGGCAAATGCTGAATAAGTGTCCAGAGCAACGAGAGTCCGGAAAACGCAGGCGAGAACTGACCCCACGTCGATCCTTCGACCGCTGCTACCCGGCATCTTAACATCCGGAGTGATTGTTTGCCTGAGAGACGCACCTCGACAAACTGCTGAGTGGCCGAACCCGCCACTTCGACGGCTAGTCCCAATCGTTGCAACCCAAAATGGAGCCCTGTTTTTGATACCAGGCGAATGCACTCATCCAGCGTGCTTTAGGGAACAGTAGTCGGATTAGTACCGGTAAACGTTAGGTTC
>PLXP01000160.1 GCA_003151435.1 Acidobacteriaceae bacterium | reverse complement strand
CCCATGCCGAAGTCGATGATGTCTTCTCCGCGGCGGCGCGCGGAAACTTTCATCTCCCCCGTAATGTTGAAGACATACGGAGGAAGACGCTGAATGCGACTGAACTCTTCCATGGAAACAGTCTACAGTTCTCAGTTGTCAGTTTTCAGATTTCAGTGCGAACAGTTGCGCGGCGACGGCCTAGTGGGAATGGCCGTGGTGGTGATGGCCCGGGTCACTGGCCATCTGTTCCATGGGCACCACGCAGCCCTCAAGAACCTCGCAACCGGTGTGCTCAAACTGGATGGTGGTGTGGCAGATGTTGTAGTGCTCCTTGAGCAGGTGGTTTATTTTCTGCAGGATGCAGGCGCTCTCTGACGGCGGAATGTCGTCGATGGTGACGTGGCAGGCCAGCGCGCGGGACTGCGAACCGAGGCTCCAGCAGTGCAGGTCGTGGACGTTGATGACGCCTTCGACGGCTTCCATGCCGGCGCGAATGTCAGGCAGGGCGACACCGCTGGGCGTGCCCTCAAGCAGGATATTGAGGGTTTCGCGGACGATGCCGATGCTCGACCACAGGATCAGCGCGGCGATGATCAGCGAGAGGACAGGATCGATCCAATTCTGCCCGGTGAAGAGGATGCCCGCGCCACCGACGATGACGGCGGCGGTCGAGAGGGTGTCGCCTGCCATGTGGAGGAAGGCGCTGCGCATGTTCACGTCGCGGGCCACGCCCCACAGCAGGGCGGCGATCACGCCGTTCATCACCACGCCGGCGGCGGCCACGATCATCATCAGCCGCGGTTGGACGGCCACCGGCGCACTGAGCCTGTGAATGGCTTCGACGGCAATCCAGATGGAGATAAGGATGAGGGTTGCGGCGTTGATAAAGGCCGCCAGCACGCCCGCGCGCTGGTAGCCAAACGTCTTGGAGTGATCGGCCGGCCGGGTCTGAAAGTAGACGGCGGCGAAGCTTAGCACCAGGGCCAGGAAGTCCGACGCGTTGTGGCCGGCTTCAGACAGCAGGGCGAGCGAGTGAGCGCGCAGGCCCGCAATGAAGGTGACCGCGACGTAGGCGAGCGTGGCGACCAGCGAAAACCGCAGTACGGATTGTGTCCGGTCTTCCACCCCACGAACAGAGACTCGTTCGTGGGGACCCCGGTCTGCGCCCTTGCCGGAAGCTGGGGAGGCGGGCGACGCGAGGACATGCATAGAAGAAGTGTAACCGGGGATGGGTATCGGGCGCCAACCCCGCCGAGGTACCGAAGCGACCCTCCCAAAAGCTTCGGGGCGGCTCTGGCACCCGCCCCGAAGCTCATTCAGGGTGGCTCAGGACGGTCTTTCTGGATCGAGCGCATCGGGGTCGTCATAGGCGGGGAGCACGGGCAGCTTTACCCGCAGGCCCGACCATTTTTCCGCCACCACGATGCTATTTTGGGGGTTGCCGGGCTGGTAGCGGACCGAGCACGGAAACCCGGCTCGGACCTGGGCCACATCCACCACTTCGCTCATGTTGGTGATGTCCTGAGAGCACTCGTAATCCACCCCGCCAATAATGTAGTCATATAGCAACATCATCAGCGTGCGCCCGTCGTCCGCCGGAACCTGAAAACAGTCGAGCAGGGTTCCATCGACGATGCGGCCGGACTGCGTGAGGAATTGGCGGCGGGCCTGCTCCTGCTCTTCTGGAGTAGGGCGGTCGCGGAAGACCAACCAGGCGCTGACGGTCGCCACACCGGCCAGCACCGCTGCTCCGGCGGCAATCTCCCAAATTCGTGCGTCTTGGAGGCTCATTCGAGGCTGGGCTCCGCCACAGGGAAGCCCTGTTCAAGGATAGCGCAGGCGGGCTTGCGGGGGAGCGCCGCGGTCGACGGCCCCTTCGGCCGCCTGTCCCGCTGCGATATACTCGACACTGCATCTTGTGGGAGTTCCGGCCTGCCGGACGCGCAATTTCCGGAGGTTTTTCTTGGATTCGACTCAGATTACAGCAACGGCACAACGTCCCCGAATCCGTTCTACCACCGTGATTTGTGTGCGCCGCAACGGCGACGTGGTGATGGCTGCGGACGGCCAGGTCACGCTCGGCGACCACGTGTTGAAGCACTCCGCAAAGAAGATTCGCCGCCTCTACCAGGAGAAGATTCTGGCCGGGTTTGCCGGGTCCACGGCAGATGCGTTCTCGCTTTTCGCGCGCTTTGAGACCAAGTTGGAGCAATATGCGGGCAATTTGAACCGCGCCGCCGTGGAGCTGGCCAAGGACTGGCGCACCGACAAGATGCTGCGCAACCTTGAGGCCCTGCTGGTGGTGGCCGACCAGGGGCAGACCTTTCTGATCTCCGGATCGGGAGATGTCATCGATCCCGACGAACCCATTGCCGCTATCGGCTCCGGCGGCCCCTACGCCACGGCCGCGGCGCGCGCGCTGCTTGAAAACACTGACCTGGGCGCGCTGGAGATTGCGCAAAAAGCAATGAAGATTGCCGGCGACATCTGCATCTATACAAACGACCACGTGACGATTGAGGAGTTGAAGGGCTAGCGAGCGCTCGCGCCCACTTATCCATGGCCATTTATCTTCCCGCATCCGCCGAAGAACAGGATCTCGCGCTCGACGAGTTGACGCCGCGCGAAATTGTCACGGAACTTGACAAGCACGTGGTGGGCCAGAGGGCCGCCAAGCGCGCGGTCGCGATTGCACTCAGGAATCGCCAGCGCCGCCAGAAGCTGCCACCCGACATTGCCGACGACATCATGCCCAAGAACATCATCATGATTGGGCCAACGGGCGTGGGCAAAACAGAGATTGCGCGCAGGCTTGCGAAGCTCACCAACTCTCCATTCCTCAAGGTGGAAGCCTCGAAGTTTACCGAAGTAGGCTATGTAGGACGCGATGTGGAATCGATGATTCGCGACCTGGTGGAGATCTCCATCGACATGGTGCGCGAAGAGCGGCTGGAAGAGGTGGAAGACAAGGCGGAGATGAACGCCGAGGAGCGGCTGCTGGATGTGCTGCTGCCGCCACCGCCGGCCCCGACCGCTCCGCCAGGGCAGGACGGTCAGCTCACGTTGCCCGGCGTGGAGAGCCATCAGCGCTCGCGCGAGAAGATGCGCCAGCAGTTCCGTGAGGGCAAGCTCGACGACCGCATGGTGGAGCTGGATGTGCGCGAACGCAACACGCCGCAGTTCGGCATCATCAGCAACCAGAACCTTGAGGACATGGAGATGAACCTCAAGGACATGCTGCCCAACATTTTTGGCGGCAGCAGCAAGAAGCGCAAGATGAAGGTGGCCGATGCGTTCGACTACCTTGTGCAGGAAGAAGAAGGCCGTCTCATCGACATGGACCAGGTGAATCGCGCGGCGGTGGAGCGCGTCGAGTCCAGCGGCATCGTGTTTCTGGATGAGATTGACAAGATCGCGGGGCGCGAGGGCGGTCACGGACCTGACGTTTCCCGCGAAGGCGTTCAGCGCGACATCCTTCCCATCGTGGAAGGAACCACGGTGAACACGCGCTACGGCATGGTGCGCACCGACCACATTTTGTTCATCGCCGCGGGCGCGTTTCATGTTTCCAAGCCCAGCGATCTTATCCCCGAGTTACAAGGCCGTTTCCCCATCCGCGTCGAGTTACAGTCACTTACCGTCGAAGATTTTCTGCGCATCCTCACGGAGCCTAAAGCTTCACTCACGAAGCAATATTCGGCGCTGCTTGAGACCGAAGGCGTACGGCTGGAGTTCTCTCCTGAAGCCCTGCTTGAGATGGCGCAGTTTGCCTTCAAGGTGAATGAAACCACTGAGAACATCGGCGCGCGGCGGTTGCACACCATCATGGAGCGCGTGCTCGAAGACGTCAGCTTCCTGGCGCCCGATGTGGCGCGGCGAGCTCCGGATGAGGAGCAGGCCGCGGCCCTTTCAGAGGCGATCAAGAAGGAGTCTTCCACGCCGCTGCCTTACTCTGAGCGCATGACTGCATCGGGCCCTGAAAAGGTCTTCCTGATCAGCGATTTGTATGTGAAGCAGATGGTGGCGTCGATTGTGCGCGATCAGGATCTGTCGCGCTATATCCTGTAATCCGGGTGCCCGGCCGCTCCGTGACAGGCGGAGTTTCCCCGTGGCGTGGTAAGTAACTTCGCTTTCGCAAGCGTCATAACTCGCGCATGTAACTGGAGCCATTAAGCCGCGCGTTCACTGAGGCAGAAGGTTGCAACCAGGGGTAAGTGGTCCGACGCGACCAACGCCGTACGCGTGTACCAGAGTTTGTTCTCCTCAAGCACCAGCGGCAGCTCATAGTAGCAGTGGTCAAGAGTCAATATCGGCAGGAGCCCTGGATAGGTGCGCGGAAAGCGAGCAACGTGCCGCGGCCGGAAGCTGTTAAAGCTCTCGCGCAGCAGCCTGGTTGTAAGGCCGCGCGTCCACTCGTTGAAGTCGCCGATCACCAGGCGCGGGCCCTTGAATTCAGAGCGCGTCAGGATCTGCGGGCCGATGAGCTTTCTGGCCTGATAGCGGCGCTCCATGTGGCCGGTGCCCAGATGCACATTGAAGATGTGTGCGGTTCTCCCGTTTGCCATTTCAATCTCGGTCTCGAGCACGCCGCGCCGTTCCCTCCTTCGCCGCGACAGATCGTGATTGCACCAGCCGCGAAGAGGGAAGCGCGACAACGTCATATTTCCGTAGGTGCCGGTGTAAAACGGCCGGTTGTCGCCGAAGGCCCACGCGTACTCAGGCAACGCGCGCGCGATTTCCCCGGCCTGATCAAGGAGTCGCGGAACTTGAGGAATGCACTCGGCGGTCGATGAGATCTCGGGCGCATTCACCACTTCCTGAAGGCACACGACGTCCGCACGCAGCTCGCGAATGACAGCAATGATGCGGGCAGGCGAGACTTTCCGATCGATGCCACGACACTTATGAATGTTGTAAGTGGCGATGCGGAATGTGCCAGATGAGTCAATCATTGCTGACGCTCCAAGACCCCACCGGCCAGCAGATAAGCGGCCGCTAGCGCCAATGCAATGGCGCCCGGCACAACGAGGCTGGCAGGAAGGGAAACCGTCACGCGGAGGTACATAGGCGCCAGCCTTTCGGGTGGGTAACCTTCGGGCCTTGATTGTGTTCCCGGCGCATCGACACCGCACCACCTCCGCCGCCCACAAGAATTAGATGCGGCATGCGTCAGGACTGTCTGCAAGGCGATGGGAAATCGGCAATCTCGTTGCACACCGCGGGTGCTTATGCTACGTTTTCCTCGTACCTCGCGAGTCCGCGCCTCGCACCCAACCAGCGGGCTCTTCCGGCACTCTCCGACTCTTGAGGGAATGTGGATGGAGGCGCTTCGAGAGCACACCGGGAAAGGTGTGCAGCGCCTTCGATTCGCAACCTCCTTTCCCTCGCCTCCACGCATTCCCAACACAAAAGGAGAAAAGCCATGGCTCATCCTGCGCATCACCACAAGATCAACTACATCGAATTTCATTCGGCCGACATTGAGCGGACGAAAGCATTCTATGCCACTGTGTTTGGCTGGAGTTTCAAAGATTGGGGTCCGGATTACATCGACTGCAAAGCGGAAGACGCGGGCATCGCCATCGGCTTTGCCAAAGGCGCTTCGCCGGAACACGCCGGCAAGTTCGCGCCGCTGATCGTGTTGTACTCGGCCGATCTGAATGCGACTGAAACCGCCATTGTGGCAGCGGGAGGCAGTATCGTGGTGCCGACGTTTGAGTTTCCCGGGGGACGGCGGTTTCACTTCTCGGATGGCGCGGGGAATGTGCTGGGGGTGTGGTCGGAATAGAGGCAGGGACTAGGTTTCTGACCGCTTGAAGTTGTACCAATGCCGGGTGCCCCATCCTTGCCACGTCTTTGTTTTTGTGGCAAGGGTGGGATACCACAGACTCCATCGCAAGGCACGAAATCACGCGGTCAGAGACCTAGGGAACAGGGAACAGGGCGCCGCAGCTGCTGTGGCAGTGCGGCATCTTGGCTATCTTTTGATGGCGCGCCGAATCAGTTCACCGGCGGCGGCAGCAAGCGCCGATGATGATTCAGTTCGTCGCGCACCAGCGTCAGGCCCAGGATGCAGCGCTCGAACCAGTCGGAAAGCCGGCCAAACAGTGGCGCTTCCTGCTCATACTCGAACAGGTTGAACTGGCTCACGATGTAGTAGCTCTCCTTGCCCGCATGGATCAATTCGCCGAGGCTGGGGTGATGGCGCCGACGTTGGCGCCCCGTTTCCACAGCTTCCGGATACATGCCGGCAACGAATAGCGCGTAGTCGCCGATATGCTTGCGCACCATCCGCTCGGCATCGAAGGACGCCGCGGTGCCATGGATGGGGTCGGCAGCGGTCATCATCTGATCCAGCTCCGCGATGGGGCGGCCCATTTCATCGCGGACCTTGTAGAGCTTGTCAGACTGCGAGAACTCGCAGAGCAGGCGCGCTACGTAGCCGGTGACGTCGGGATCGTTGAGCCCGAGCCTGCCTTCGTAGCTGTTGCGGACGGCCTGATGGAAGAACGATTCGAGTGGATGAGTCTCTGGCTGCATACGCACCTCCCGTGAGCCCGATCAGATAATTCGCTCGTTGGCCACGCGCGCAGCCAGTCCCCTCATGAGGCTATGGCCGGTTGCCGATCGCGCGCAGCCGGAGTGCACCAGCCACTGCCCTGGGCATTTCACCGAGAGCCCCTGTGAACCTCTCGGCGTGCCCCATTTACATTGCTTTGACAACGAGACTATCGCATATGTTGTGTTTGCCAACATGTATGCGCCCACTTTGTTGGCAGTGTGGCGCCGCGATTGCAAATCGTAAATTCGCTTGCTGCTATAGGACTTGCGGAATCGCAAGCATCGACCGCGAGACATCAAATAGCCATGGCCATCGCTTTCATAGCCCGCAGAAATGCCCGCGCCGCATCGGGATTTCTTCCTCAGCCTGTTGAGCCATGGCTGGCCTGTTGCGGTAGAACCAGGCGCTTCCTGAGTTCCTCGCGCACGAGTGAAAGGCCCAGCATGTAGCGCTCAAACTGGTCGCAGAGCCGCTCAAACATTGGCGCTTCCTTCTTGTATTCGAAGACGTTGAACTGGCTGACGATATAGTAGCTTTCCTTGCCCGCGATGATCAGTTCGCCGTGGGTGGGCCGACGAGGGCTACAGGTGCCGAGGCCCGTGTCGATGGCCTCCGGGACCATGCCGCCCACGAAGAGCGCGTAGTCGCCAATGTATTTCCGCATGGCTCGTTCAGCGTCGAATGAAGGCGCGGTGCCATGGACGGGGTCGGCTGCCAGCCTCATAGCGTTCAACTCATCGACCGTGTGTCCGCCGGCGCCGCGCACCAGAAAGAGGCTATCCGTTTCTGCGAAGTTGCACAGCAACCGCGCAACGTACGCCGTCACACGCGGTTCATTGAGACCGAGCTTGCCTTCGAAGATGTTGTGGACTTCGTGATGAAAGAAGGGTTCGAGAAGATGAGCCTGTATCTGCATACACGTCTCCGGTAAGCGCACGCGTGGGGTTCGAGCCATTGAGTCCCGGTGCAACGTGCGCAGCGCGGGGCGTATGCCCGGCCATGCTGATTCGCTTTCTATGGAAAAGAGACTACTGAAAGGTATGGACTTTGCAAGTGATCTACATCACTTTTGGGTAGAACTTTAGATTTTGCCCTCCATCTTTTGAGGGATTGACAGAAGAAAAGGGCAGCCGCGAAGGCTGCCCTTGGGAATCGCTGGAGCACAAATGCGAGCTAGACGGTTGCAGGTGTGCGGGACTCCAGCTGAGCCAGGCGATTGGCGAGCAGCGTTTCAAGCTTGACCAGCGCCGCGGAGAAGCCTTCGATGCCCTCCTTCAGCTTGTCGTGGGCCATGCGATCTTCCGCGTGCATCCGCTCGAAGGTGGCCTCGTCCATGGGGATCTTATCGATGGACAGAGACTTGGCCGCCTCGGGGTCAAGCTTGCGAGGCAAGTCGGCTTGCGTCGATTCGAGCTCGGCCAGCAGTTGGGGTGAGATGGTAAGCAGATCGCAGCCCGCCAACTCCTTGATTTCGCCAATGTTGCGGAAGCTGGCGCCCATCACCTGCGTCTTGTAGCCGAACTTCTTGAAGTAGTTGTAGATCGTGGTTACGGACTGCACGCCGGGGTCGTCCGCGCTCTGGTAATCCTTGCCGGTGTCCTTCTTGTACCAGTCGAGGATGCGGCCGACGAACGGCGAAACCAGCGTGACCTTGGCCTCGGCGCAGGCGACTGCCTGGTGCATGCCGAAGAGCAGCGTCAGGTTGCAGTGAATGCCTTCCTTCTCAAGCACTTCGGCGGCGCGGATACCTTCCCATGTCGAAGCGATCTTGATGAGGACGTGGTCGCGGCCGATGCCGGCGTCGTCGTACTGCTTGATAATGCTGTGGGCCTGCTCGATGGTGGCCTCGGTGTCGTAGGAGAGGCGCGCGTCCACCTCGGTGGAGACGCGGCCGGGTACGATGGCCAGGATCTTTCTGCCGAAGGCGATGGCGAGGCGCTGGAAAGCCAGGTTGGCTACGTCCTTGTCGCTGGCGCTTTCGCCCTTGTCGTTACGCGCTCCCTTGAGCACGCTGTCCACAATCTCCTGATACTGCGGCATTTGGGCAGCGGTGGTGATGAGGGATGGGTTGGTGGTGGCGTCGGTGGGGCGGAATTTTTCCATCGCCTCAATATCGCCGGTGTCGGCAACCACGGTGGTGTAGTTCCGCAACTGCTCGAGTAGATTTTGCGGCATGATTCCTCCTGGGGAAGGGTGTGTTGAGGTGCGTCCGCGCCCTTAGTGTACCTCTAGTAGAGATTCACGCGCAGGGCAGGAGTTGCATTTGAAGATGGCTTCATGTCAGCTGTGCTCGGGCTGGAAAGTGTTCGTCAGCACGCCCAGCCCGGGCATCGACACCTCCACGCGGTCGCCGGCGTTGAGCGGGCCGACGCCGGCCGGAGTGCCCGTCAGCACCAGGTCGCCCGGCTCCAGCGTAATGGCAGCGGTGATGTAGGCCAGCAACTCCGGAATACCAAAGATAAAGTCCGCCGTCGAGCCGTGCTGGCGCAGTTCGCCGTTCACGCGGGTTTCAATCTCGAACCCGGCCGTGGGATCGACCTCGTCACTGACCCATGGCCCCACCGGGCAGAAGCTATCAAAGCCCTTGGCGCGGGTCCATTGGCCGTCTTTCTTTTGCAGATCGCGGGCGGTGACGTCGTTGGCCAGGGTGTAGCCGCGCACCACGCTGCGCCAGTCGGCATCCGGCTTCAGTTTTGTGGCGCGTTTGCCGATCACGAGCGCCAGTTCGCCTTCAAAGTCAATGCGCGCCGAGGCAGTCGGCATGCGCACCACGCCCCCGGGGTTGAGCAGCGACGACGGCGGCTTGAAGAAGAGCAGCGGCTCGGCGGGCACTTCGTTGCCAAGCTCTTTGGCGTGGTCGCGATAGTTGCGGCCCACGCAGACGATCTTCGATGGCGTGACCGGCGCCAGCAGGTTCGCCGCGCTCAGCGGCATCGGTTCGAAGTCGAAGCCCGTTGGGTCGTCCACAAGGGCTCTCTTGCGGGCGTGGGCCAGGTGGAAGGCCAGGTCCTCTTCAGGCGCGGCGGCGAGATCGACGATCCAGGGCTCTTGAGCGCGATCCTCCACGGAGCCGTAGTGGACGTGGCCTTCGAAGATAAAGCGGCAGTACCTCATGGGAACTCTCCTTGCGGCACGGGCGATCAGGGGTTGGGCACGGTCTCTTGCGCTTCGGCGGAGCGGCCGCTTTCATGTCCGCCCTGATCGAGGGCGCTGACGGCGTAGATGTAGGTGTGGCCGGGCAGCACATGGGTATCGTGGAAGGCCGGCGCAACCACTGCCTGCTCTCCGGAGATGCGCTGCCAGGGCGACTCCTCTTCGCGGCGATACACTTCGTAACCCGCGAGATCAGCCTCCGTGCCAGGCTGCCAGCTCAGGTCGATGGAGGCTTCTGTGCCGGCGCCGGAATCCGCAGCAGTGGCAACGGCGGCCAGGCCTGTAGGCACCGCCGGCGGAAACACATCCACCGCTTCAACCCGGACGGGCGCGGAAATTTCTCCCGCGAGTTCCAGAGTCTGGCCGTTCACGTCGATACGCGCCACGCGCTGGGCACGATATTCGTAGGTCTGGCCGAAGACAATGCTTTTGTCGAGGGCCTGGCCGGCGCTGGCACGGTCGCCTTCCACCAGCAACTTTTGCTCGATGGGCTCAGCGGGCGCTGCCAATGCCCCCTTGTGCGGCTTGGGCGCGGCGGGAGTCAGCAGTTTGCGGTGCAGAAGGACGGCGGTGGTGGTGGTGTCCGGAGTCCAGCGAAGAACCACTCCCGCTTTGCGCACCTCGGCGGCCAAACCAGTCACGGAAGCCGGCGACTGACCCGCGAGGACGATTGCGGCATTCGATGGCCCTGCTGACCGGCCATTGCGATTCTTCAGTTCGACAAAATACTCCAGAGCGCGGGGAGTCCCCGTGGTCAGCGCGGCGGGAAGCGTTTCGCTGAACGAGCCGGAGGCAGCAGGGGCCTGCTCCAGGTCTGCTACGGGGGCGCATTCGTTCTCCGCTTCGCGACGGCACACATGCACCGGTACGTTCGCCTTCAGCGGGAGTTTGTCGGTGTTGCGCCTGGGCATAATCCAGGTGAGGGATACATGGTTGCCGGCGCGAACTGCGGCCAGGTCGGTGACGCGATCGGGCAGGTTGAGCGAGGGCGGTTGCGGCGCTCCGGGCGTTCCGCACCCGGCGATTGCCAGCCCGGCGGCCAGCAACAGGGTGACCGCTCCTCGTACGCTTCTTTGTCCCGTGCTCATTGCACACTCAGTTTACTGGAGTGAAACCGAGGAGTTCACGATCGACCGAATTCATCGCCGTCTGCGAGGGCGATTGTGAGGCGATACAATTCTTGCGAAATCGAACTGAAGCAACGAGAGCGTGCTATGCGTCCTGTCCATGGTATGCCCTCCGACCCCGGAGTCGAAAGGAAGACCGCCGCGTGTTGATCTTTGCCGCCATCCTGGCCATCTTCGTTTACGGAATGATCGCCGCCATGCTGGGCACCATCCTTCCCGACCTGTCCGACCGGTTCCACCTCACCCCCAAGCAGAATGGAACCATCGCGTTCGCGCAGGCGCTGGGACTGATGATTGCCTCGCTTGGCGTGGGTCCGCTGCTGGATACCCAAGGCGACAAAGCGGGTCTCATCCTCGGCCTGGCGTTCATTGGCGTGGCTCTTTTTGCGCTGCCTCGGTCCAAGGGATTCGGCAGCATCGTGCTGCTGCTGTTTCTGCTCGGGGTCGGCGGCGGCATCGTGGTCACGGGCGCGAATGCGCTTGCCAACAGCGCAGGGGGCGCGCACAGCGCGACCGTGCTGAACCTGGTGAATCTCTTCTTTGGCCTCGGAGGCCTGGCCACACCTTTCATTTCAGCCAATGTGTTCAAGAGGAACTGGGTGCGGCTCTGTTACACCATCGCGACGGTGACGGTGGCGACGCTCGTGGTGCAGGCCGTTGCCAAAATGCCCGCGCCCACGGGTTCAGCGGGTTTCGTGCTGGCCGATGTGGGCCCCATCCTCGGCCGGCCGCTGCTCTTCATGCTGGGCGCCTTCCTGTTTCTCTACATCACCTGCGAAGTGGGCGTGTGGAACTGGTTGCCGCGCCATCTCATCGCGCAGGGCATTCCGGAATCGCGCGCGTTGAACATCCTGTCGCTAGGATTCGCATTGGGGCTGCTCATCGGCCGCGTCGGCGTCTCGCCCATTCTCATCCACGTGCCCGCGGTCGAGGTCACGCTGGCAGCTTCTATTGCCATGGCCGTGACCACATTCCTGATGCTGCGAACCAACAAGCCCACGGCAGCCTTTGCGCTGGTGTTCATCGCGGGTATTTCCATGGCGCCGGTGTTTCCCACCACCCTGGCCATCGTCGGCACCGCCTTTCCACGCATGGGTGGAACCGCGATGGGCTTTGTGATCACGTGCGGATGGGCGGGACTGGCGGTCAGCTCGCGGCTCATCGGCGCCATCGCGGGCGGCGATCCACTGCGGCTGAAGAAGGCTTTGCTTCTCATCCCCGCATCGGCAGTGCTGATGGTGGGACTGAACCTCGCCATCTGGTCCGTGCTGCGATAGGGAATCACCAATCAGGTTTAGGTGGGTGAGTCGGCATTGCCTACAGGGCTTTAGCTAGAGCCCTGCCTTTTCAAAGGCCGCTTGATGACCTGCCGTTGACCGCCATTACAGTGGCGCAATGGTAGACTCTCGCCGTAGGGTGGCGAGTACCTTTACCTTTCGCTTGTGGAGTCGCTGAAATGCGGGCACCCCGGCTGCTGGCCAGCACACAAAAAAGTTGAGGAGCCCATCGGGCTCCTCGGTGTGAAGGTCGTTCGCGAGTGGCGGTGCGCTCACCTGCGTCGCTCACCCAGATTAGCAGCCGCAGCCCGTCACCATGTGAAATCGGGGCGATGTGCCCATGGTGTGTGTGCCTAAAGTGTCACCAGTGTGGCCGACTGTTCGGGCTGGCACAGGGCGGCAGGTTCCGCTTCCTGACGCGGAACCCAGTTGCGCGGCTGGTAGATGCAGCAGGGTTCCTGGGCCAGCGGATCGCCGGTAACAGCATAGGCTCGGGCTCGCGAACCACCGCAGATTTCCTTGTATTCGCAGGCGCCGCACTTGCCTTCCAACTGGCTGGTGTCGCGCAACGACTTGAAGATGGGCGAATTGCGATAGATGTCGGCGAGCGGCGTCTCGCGGATATTGCCGGCGTGAATGGGCAGGAATCCGCTGGGATAGACATTGCCTACGTGCGAGATGAACATGAAGCCCTTGCCGTCATTCACGCGGCGTGTGGCCCAGGTCGCGGTGCGGGTCTTTGGGTCGCTGGTGGGTGTGCCGGCCTCATAAGCGTGTGCCACGCCGGGGTGGCCGCTGCCATGGCCCATGCGCTTGGCCTCGATTTGTTTTTCTTGGAGGTTGTGCTGCAGCAGGTAGCGGCGGTAGTGCATCGCTTCCGTGGTCTTGATCTGGAAGTTGACCCGGTGCGACAGCTCGTAAATCTTGCCGAACACCTGCTCAAACTCCTCACCCGAGAGCAGATCGCCGAGCTGCCCGCGGCCCACAGGCACCAGGAAGAAGACGTTCCACATCACGATGGCCATCTTCTCGAACAGCGCGCAGAGATTGTCGAGATCGTCGGCGTTGTGACGGCTGATNNGTGGAGTGAACCTGGATGGGAATTCCTGCTTCGTTGGCCCATTCGATGGCTTGAATGGTGCGCGCCCATGCGCCGGGCAGGCCCCGGAACTTGTCGTGAATCTCCGGGGTGGACCCGTCGAGCGAGATGCCGAGCCGCACCAGGCCCGCTTCCTTGAGCTTGAAAATGGCCTCGCGGGTCAACAGCGGCGTAGCGCTGGGGGTGAGCGCAACCTTCACGCCTTTCCCGGCGGCATAGCGGATCAGATCGTACACGTCGGCTCGCTTGAGCGGATCGCCGCCGGTAAAGACGAAGATGGGCACCTGCATGTCAGAGATCTGGTCGATCAGGGCCTTGCCCTCGGCCGTCGTGAGCTGGTCGGGGTGGGCGATGGGCTGGGCTGCGGCGCGGCAGTGCTTGCACGCCAGGTCACACGACTGAGTGACTTCCCAGATAGCCAGAAACGGGGTTTCGTCGAAATTCAACCCGCTGCGGGCGGGAATATTGTGCATCGGCTGCATACAACCTCCAGCGAAATCGCGGCGTCCGGCGAGAAATTGTACCCTCTGCGGGGGAAATCGCAACGATTACTTACCAAGAAGAGCAGGGTCGAAGGCGCGAAGGCTGTGATTAGGATCACTTTTGATGGAAATAATGTCCCGAACCAGGTTCCGAAGGCCGATGTCCCGATAAATTTCTTCCTCCCCGGGCAACGTTTCTTTCGGGAATTGCTTCACATCAGGTTGGATTCCTGCATATCTTGGAGAGCTGAATCACATGGAAGTGTGTTTACCAGCACCGTGCGTTAGATAGTCAACGCGTCACTATTTATGTTCGCACTGCCAGGAGGTTCCTATGGCAACCGTCTTGAAGCCGGGATGGAGCAAGCCCTCGACCATCCTCTTTGCCTCCGAAGTTCCCGCCAACGAGAAAGCCTTCGCCTTCGCACTTGCGCAAGCCTCCGAATTCGGTGCCGACCTCATTCTCTTCCACGCCTATGACACGCTGGTGGTTGCCGCCTCTGAGACCTCCGGCATCCGCTACTACGACTACGCCGCCGCGGCCCGGACCGAAATGCGCCATCTTGAGCCTTTGGCTCAACGTGCGCGAGCAGCCGGCCTGCGCTGTGAGGTTGTGGTGCGTCCGGGACTGGCCGCCGACCAGATCCTCACCTACACACGCGAGCGGCAAATCGACCGCATCGTGATGGGCACTCACTCTCCGGGCCCCATTGGCAAGCTGCTGGTCGGTTCCGTGGCGGAGGCGGTTCTCCGCACCGCCAGCCTTCCGGTGTTAATCGTGGGTCCCGACGTGGTGGAGGGCACGTATCGCAACTTCGCCACCAAGACGATTCTGTGCGCCGTCAGCATGCTCGATACCAGCCTGGTGGTGGCCCGCTTTGCCGCCGAACTGGCTGCGCAACATAATGCGCGCCTCATTCTGCAGCATGTCATCAAGCCGCAGGAACGCAGTGAGGTTCTCGCCGGACGCAGCATCGACCAGATCGAAAACGATCTGCTTGCCATGATCCCCGCCGAGCTGCAGAAGAAGATCGAAGTGCAGGCCATCGTGGTGCCGGGCGATCCGACCGAGGAGTTGCTCTACCAGTGCCGCGCGCAGCAGGCCGACCTGATTGTGCTGGGAGCACACGGCGCTTCCGCATTCGCAGCCATCACGCGGCACGGCGTGGTGTACAAGGTGCTGGCGCACGGGCATTGCCCGGTGCTGACGCTGTCGCCCACGGTGCTGGCGCTGAGCGGCGCCACGGGCGAGCGCATGTCGTCGGTGGAGACGTTCCTGGCCGGCGTTTTTTAGATCCTGTCCCGTGCTTCGCAGGGCGGAAAGCATTCAAACGCGTTCCGCCCTCGCGATGGTGTTCCCTAAGGTGCCGCTTTCGTCGCCGGCTCTTGAGTTTTGGCCGCATCGCCGGGCGAACACCGCTTTGCACCGCACAACACGCCGGTAATGCCGACTCCCTCCACAACGGTATAAATGCGGTCCACCGCCGCCAGTTTCACCGTCTCCTTCGCGCCCGACGGCCAATGAATCTCCGCGGCGCCGGCCTCTGTTGCGTCGCCCAATCCGAAGTGCGGGCGCTGGTCGTTCGACGAGATATAACTTCCTCCGCTCATCACGTCTTCGCGCTGGCGCATGCCGTTGGCGGTCAGGTAGACCGTAGCCCCGACCGCATCGCGCGGGCTCTTCGGCCCGCCCACCAGCTTCAACTCCACCCAGTGATGCCTGTCGGGGCTCACGTTCTTCAGCAATACCGGCGGGCCGTCGATGGGGTTGATGACTACGTCGATCTTGCCGTTGTTGAAGAGATCCCCAAAAGCCGCACCGCGTCCTGAAGTCAGCGTCGCCAGCCCCGAGCCTTTCACGGGAGGCACGTAGGCGAATTTTCCGTTGCCCGTGTTGCGAAACAGCAGCGGCCTCTCGGCAAACGTGGTTCCCCAGTCGTGTTGATCCACTTCTGGATAAACGTGCCCGTTGACCATCATCAGGTCTTTCCAGCCATCGTTGTCGTAGTCCAGAAAGCCCGCGCCCCAGCTCACAAACGGTATCGCCATCTGCGTGATTCCGGCCTCGTCGGCGACATCGGTAAAGCTTGCTTCGCCGTCGTTGCGGTAGAGCGCCTTGAAGTCGTCGGAGAAGTCGGTGATCAGCAGGTCGACGAGGCCATTGTTCAAGTAGTCGCCCACGGCCAGGCCCATGGACGCGATCTCGCGCCCATCCTTGTTGAGCGCAAAGCCCGACACGTAGCTCTGATCTTCAAACGTGCCATCGCCTTTGTTGATGTAGAGGTAGTTGGGCTCTGAGTCGTTCGCAACCAGCAGGTCAACCTTGCCGTCGTTGTTTACGTCCACAAAGATCGAGGTGAAACCGTAGTAGGCATTCTGGTCCGCGACACCGGCCTTGACACTCACGTCGGTGAATGTACCGTCTCCGTTGTTGTGAAACAGATGATCGGGCTCGCCTTGAAGGCCGTGCGGTCCGCACATCACGGGGACCGAGTGCAACTGGCAAAAGGCAAGCGCAACGGTGCCGTCGGTCGGGGTGGGCTCGTGCTTCAAGTCGTAATGCACGTAGCCGGACACGAACAGGTCGAGGCGTCCATCGCCGTCGTAGTCGCCCCAGGTGGCGCCGTCAGACCAGTTGCCGAGCGCGACCCCGGCCTTTTCGCCCACGTCGGTAAAGGTGCCGTTGTGGTTGTTGTGGTAAAGACGGTTCTTGCCGAAGTTAGCCACAAAGATATCGGGCCAGCCATCGTTGTCATAGTCGCCAATGGCCACGCCGAATCCCCAGCGGTCGTTGGTGACGCCGGCCTTGGCTGCCACATCGGTAAAGGTACCGTCGTGATTGTTGTGGAACAGCGCGGCATGTGGCGGCGTCTTCTTGCCGCTGAGGGTGTCGTAGGTGGACCCGTTGACAAGGTAAATGTCGAGCCAGCCGTCGTTGTCGTAATCGATGAGGCCCACGCCCGAGCCGTCGGTCTCGAGGATGTACTTCTTTCGCAACGTGCCCATGACGTGCCGCCACTTGTCCAGCCCGGCAGCCCTGGTCGCGTCTTCAAAGATCAGCGGACCCTTGTCGACAAAGCCACCCGCGGTGATGGGGCGTTTTTCGGCGTCATACACCGGCGCAAACGTTCCGGCGGAAGAGATGCCTCCCATCCCGTTCGTTTCCTGAGGCTTCTGACGCTGTTGTGTCGATGGTTGTCGAGTCGCAGGCTGCTGAGCTTGCTGAGCCGGCGCGAAGGCGGCCTGCAAACCGGCCGCGAGACCGCACGCAAGCAGCAAGGCCATCCAGCGTGAGCGCGCGTCATGCAGGCGAACCGGGGGCACGACAATCCCTTCACAGTACGTTGAAACTGAGTGCGTTGAACTGGCTAATGAGCCGCGGGCTTCGTCGATTGCGAAGGCGGCGCTGCAGCCGGCGCCGCGTCCGTACAGGGCGCGCCGCCACACAGAGCACCGGTAATGCCCACGCCTTCCGTGATGGTGTAGATGCGGTCCACCGCCGGCAGCTTGATGGTTTCCTTAGCGCCGGAGGGCCAGTGAATCTCCGCCGTGCCCGCGTTGGTGGCGTCTCCCAGCCCGAAGTGAATGCGGCGGTCGTTCGACGAGATATAGCTGCCGCTCGACAGCACATCCTGGCGCATGCGCATGCCGTTCGCCTTGTGATACACCGTGGCGCAGGTCGCGTCGCGAGGGCTTTTCGCGCCCCCCACCAGCTTCATCTCCACCCAGTGGTGATGATCCGGGTTCACGTTCCGCAGCAACACGGGCGGCCCGTCGATGGGGTTGATGATCACATCGATTTTGCCGTCGTTGAACAGGTCGCCGAAGGCCGCGCCGCGCCCCGGAACCACGACCGCCAGACCGGAGCCCTTCACCGGCGGAACGTAATCGAAGTGGCGCTCTTTTCCACCTGCGCCCGGCACGTTGTGGAAAAGCAGCGGGCGCTCGGCGAAGCTGGTGCCCCAGTCGTGCTGGTCCACCTGCGGATAGACGTGGCCGTTGGTCATGAAGAGATCGAGCCATCCATCGTTGTCGTAGTCGATAAAGCCATCGCCCCAGCCCACAAAGGGAATCGTCGTTTGCGCTATGCCCGCCTTGTAGCTCACGTCGCTGAAGCTGGCGTCGCCATCGTTGTGGAAGAGCACCTTGTAATCGTCGCCAAAGTCGGTGACGAAAAAGTCGATGAGGCCATTGTTTTCGTAGTCGCCCGCGGCGATCCCCATTGAGGCGATCTCGCGGCCATCCTTGTTCAGCGCGAATCCCGACACGTAGCTCTGATCGTCAAACGTACCGTCGCCCTTGTTGATGTAGAGAAAGTTGGGTTCGGAGTCATTGCCGACCACCAGGTCCGGCTTTCCGTCGCCGTTGATATCCACAAAGATGGTGCTGAAGCCGTAGTAGCGGTCCTTGTCTTCCACACCGGCCTTCACCGTGACATCGGTAAACGTGCCGTCGCCGTTGTTGTGGAACAGGTGGTCCGGTTCGCCCGGCAGGCCGCGGGGGCCACAGTTTACGGTTGCGCCGCGATAGAGACAATTGGCGAAACCCACGGCCTTGGAGCCGGCAACGGGCAGGTTGTCGCGATCGAAGTGAACATAGCCGGTGACATAGAGATCGAGCCGGCCATCGCCGTCGTAGTCTCCCCACGTGGAGCCGGGCGACCAGTTGCCCAGCGTCACCCTCGCCGTTTCCGCTACATCGGTGAACGTGCCGTCATGATTGTTGTGGTAGAGGCGATTCTTTCCGTAGTTGCCCACGTAGATGTCGGGCCAGCCGTCATTGTCGTAGTCGGCAACGCTGACGCCGTATCCCCAGCGGTCGTTGGTCACGCCGGCCTTGGCGGCCACGTCGGTAAACGTGCCGTCGTGATTGTTGTGGAAGAGCGCGGCATGGGGCGGCTCCTCCTTCCCGTCCAGCGCATTGAATGTTGAACCATTCACCAGGTAGATATCGAGCCAACCATCGTTGTCGTAGTCAAGGAGGGCGACGCCCGATCCATTGGTCTCAACGATGAAGTTCTTTTCAGGCACACCCATCTTGTGGATCCATCCGGAAAGGCCGGCCTCTTTGGTGACGTCCTGAAAGACGACCGGTCCCTTGTCAACGATGCCCCCCTTGGTGATGGGCAGATGTTGCTCATCGTAAACGGGCGCCGCGCCCAATCCTCCCGCAATGCCGCTCATGCCGCTCGGCGCGGGCTTTGCGGGCGGTTGCGGTTGTTGAGACTGGCAGACGCCGGGCAGGCGGAGAGCGGCGACAAGGACGAACCAGGCAAGACCTCGAAGAAACAAAGACGTCGATCCTCCACGGGTTGCAGTGTATCGTATCGCCACTGCAGCGCGGGCATTCGGAAGCAGGCCGTGCCGCGCATCTAAACACGAAGAGGGCCGAGTCATGCGCAAGATTACATCTGAGATCCAATCCCAGACCATCAACGGCAACGACCGGTTTGGGCGATTCGCCAGTGGAGCTTCTTACTGGCTGGGCTCGAAATGGGCTTTCATCTGGGCGGGATCGATCATTGCAATCTGGGCAGTTTCGGGGCCGGTGTTTCACTACTCGGATACCTGGCAGCTCGTCATCAATTCCGGAACGGGCATCGTCACGTTCCTGATGGTCTTCCTCATCCAGAACACGCAGAACCGCGATGCGCGCGCCATCAACCTGAAGCTCGATGAGTTGATCAGGGCAATCGACAAGGCGCGAGATCACATGATGAATATTGAAAAGCTGAGCGATGTGGAACTGGATGTACTGGACGCCCAGTTTGAGCAGATGCGCGCCGCAGGCATCCAGCGGCATGCGCGTGGAGCGCGCAGCCCCGCGGCTGAATGAGAGCAATGTGACTCGATGCTCGGGAGCCTGATCCTCCCCAACGGCTAAACCCCAAAGGGGAAAGCCGCCGGGAGGCCGAAGTTGGCGATGGGTGGATCAGATTACTTTGAGGAGCAGCAGGACGAGCACGATGACGAGGATCAGACTGAGTCCCCCGCCCCCGTAATAGCCAAGTCCAGGGCCTGCCCTGTAGCCGCCATAGCCGAACCCAAAGATGAGCACGACGAGGATGATGAGTAGAAGCATGTTTTTCTCCTTTTCCGCCTTGATGGGCGCGCTTTGCTGGGCGCAATGCCTCGCGGTCGCTCGGGGGCGTACGCAAAGTTCACGACCTGAGATTAGGATGCCTATTTTAATTTCAGAGGCTGTATGGGGCCCGGCGCAACGAGTGCGCGGCTCGTCAGGCGTCATCGAGTCCTCTGCACCAAACAACCCTGCTGCGGCACCTTGGCGTCAAAGCGTGTGTCGTAGAGATTGAGGCAAGAAATTCTTCGCCTCAGGAGATAAAGAAAGCTTTGGACAATTTTTGTGATCCTCCTGGTTTTGTGGTTGGTTGGACTGGTGAGCAGTTACACCTTGGGAGGGTTTATCCACCTGCTGCTCATAGCGGCAGTAATCGTGCTTGTTCTCCAGTTGATTTCGGGCCGACGGTCGGCGATTTAATGCCTGTCGTTTCGAACCCATCCGAGTCGGAACTCGCATGGCAGTCGCGGGTTCGGTCGCAAGCGAAAACGTTTTTTGAAAGACGCAAGGAATCCACGGAGGTGGACTTATGGACAAGGACACAGTGAAGGGCACCATCGACGACGTAGCCGGTCGCGCAAAGCGTCAGGTCGGCGAGTGGACAGGCGACACCGGTACCCAGGTAGACGGCGCAGCCCAGCAGGTGAAGGGCAAGGTCGAGAAGGCATTGGGCAACATCAAGGACACGGCCCGCGATGCGGCGAACGAGGTTGACCGCAGCCACCGCAAAACCGACGATCCGAAGCGACCGTGATCGCCCCTGAACTACGACGGGATCCGGCGGACGGAGAAAACGTCTGCCGGATGTCCGGCGAGCCGCAACGCCCACCATTCGCCGTAAAATTCCAATTCAATTGACTGAGTTGCGCGCCGCCTTCCTGCATCGCCTTGCCGATCAACTCCTGACTTGCTGCAGTTGAAAAGAAAACGGTGTATCAGCCTGATTCTCCACTGATCTTGCGGCGTCCAGGTCTTTTTCATCCTGTAGTTACCGGGCAACAACAACGGAACAATTCCCCACCGCGATGCTTGCTATCGAAGGCGAAAAACGCGTATAGATATAGGTGAGTGGAAGAAACGGCAAGCTGGTTGCTAAACTTGCTCTTCCTTCAAAGTGAGGTGCGTCTTCCGCAGGGACTCCGGTTCACTGACGTTCGACGTTCCACCCTCGGAGACTTCCGCGTGGCGAGCTGTGGCTCGTGTGCTTCGAAGTCCCCTGGACGCACTGAGTTGCGCCCTCCTTCCTGCCTGTTGCACTTTATGCGGCTCCCCTCTGCCGCAGGTCTCCTCCGCGCCAATTTGTGATGTCTGCTGGACAGAAATCGCCGTCCTCAGCGGACCCGTGTGTGTCTGTTGCGGCGACGAACTGGACCTCGCGCAGGCCGAATTCGTCTCGCGCCCGGAGCTTTGCCGGGCTTGTCGATTGGCTCCTCCCGCTTTTGTGCGCGCCGTTGCTTATGGCCCGTATCAAGACGGCATGCGAGCGGCGATTCATGCGCTCAAATACGACGGATTGCATCCCGCGGCTCGCCGTCTGGGCCGGATGCTGGCCCTTGCCATCGCCCCATTGGCCGCAGAGGCGCCCGGTGAAATGCTGGTGATTCCGGTGCCGCTGCATCGGTCAAAGCACGCGGAGCGCGGCTTCAACCAGGCGCGACTGCTGGCGGCGCATGCGCTGGATGCGCTGCGCACCACGCATCCCGAGTGGCGGCTGACCCTCGCATCGAGCACTCTGATGCGGCTGCGTTCGACAGCGAGCCAGGCCAGCCTGACACCGCGCCAACGCCGCCTGAATGTGCGCGGCGCATTCATGGTTTTCGATCCGCACGCCGTTGACCATCAGCACATCTTATTAATCGACGACATTCTCACCACCGGGGCCACGGCGCGCGCTGCCGCACGGGCATTGATGCAGGCTGGAGCCGCATCGGTGTGGGTTGCCACTTTGGCGCGGGCGCGGCGCTACAGTCGCAATGGGCACAACGAGAGCGCAAGTGATTCAGATTCATTCACGGGTGACCAGAACCAAACTACCGGCCTGCGCGATGATGCGCCGGCCGACAATCCGGCCAGCATGCACGGGAACCAACCATCTTTTTGACGAGGGTGAAGAGATGTCGCTGGGAAAAGCCATGATTCATGCACGGAAACAAAAATCGTTAGCGAGGGCCGCTGCGTACGCGGGCGAAACGGCCGTTGTGCATTCCAACCATATTCTGCAAATGCCTGTGCTGGTGCTCAACGCATCGTACGAGCCGATCAACATCTGCGGAGCGCGGCGGGCGCTGGTGCTGGTGCTGAAGGGCATTGCGCGCACAGAGGAGGAGCACGGCCTCACGCTGCACGCGCAGCGCAGTCTCATCGCCATGCCTTCCGTGATTCGCTTGTTGGAGTACCGCCGCATTCCTCACCAGACGCGCGCCCTCTCGCGCAAAAACATCCTGCTGCGCGATCGCAACACCTGTCAGTATTGCAGCGTCCTGCTGCCCTCCGGCGAACTCACGCTGGACCATGTCATTCCGCGCTCGCGCGGCGGCAACTCCACGTGGGAGAACCTGGTGGCGTGTTGCCACGCCTGCAACCGCCGCAAGGGCAACCGCATGTTGAACGAGATTGACGATATGGTCCTGCTGCGCGAGCCCCGGCCGTTCTCATTGCATACCAGCCGCCAGATCATGCGCATGCTGGGACGGGGCGACGATCGCTGGCGGAAGTATCTTTTCTATTAGGGAACAGGGAACAGGGAATAGGGAACAGGGAACAGGGAACAGAAGAGACTAACCACTTCGGTCGTTTCGCGTGTCCCTGCTCACAACCCGGGTGGCGGGTCCTCCGATATGCTCTGCGCAATTCGTGAAGCCAGAGCCGGAGGAGATTGTGGGCCAGTCATTCAAGGATCTCGTGGTATGGCAGCGTGCGGTTCAGATGTCCCTGGCGGTCTATCGACTCACTTCTTCCTTCCCCACTTCCGAGCGGTTCGGACTGACCAATCAACTGCGAAGAGCATCCGTATCGGTCGCCAGCAATATTGCTGAAGGCTACGGCAGGTCCACGAAGGGAGAATATTTTCAATTTCTCGGCCATGCGCGCGGTTCCAACTGCGAGGTGGAGATGCAACTCGTGATTTCACAGGCACTAAAATTCGGATTGGAACCTGAGCGGCAACTGGCGGAAAGCCTTTGCGGTGAGGTCAGCCGAATGCTCGTTGCCATGATGAAGCAAATCCGCAAGTGAGGACCGGTTTTCTATTCCCTATTCCCTATTCCCTGTTCCCTATCACTTCTGCGGCTTCTGCGGCTGATTCGGATCGATCTCTTTCCCGTCGTAAATGATCTTCGCCGTCGATCCGAAGCGCTTGTAGTCGGTGTACTTGATGGTGTCGCGCATATGCACATCCTCAGCCAGATAGCCGTGGCCGCCGGTAAAGTGCAGCACGCCTTCGCCTTTGGTATANNTCCGGCACCATGCGGCCGTTCGTCACCACGATCTGCAGGTCGGTGGCGTCCACCCATATGCGTCCCAGCATGTAACGCTTCTTTTTTTCAATCACCTTGGGGCTGACATCGAAAGCATAGCAATCCACTTCGTCCACTTTTTGACGGCCCACATATTTCACGTCGTACTGGCCGATCTCCTCGGCAGTGAGGACGAAGGGATATCCACGCTGGATGTCCTGCATATCGGACGGTGACATCTGCACCCGCTGCAGCGTGCTCTCGGGCGCGAAAACGGTCTTCTCCGTGCGCCTTCCCGTCGAGTCGAAGGTCACGTCGTCCACCTGGTAATATTCGCCGTCCACCTTGTTGTCGTCGTCAATGGTCTGTACCCGGGCCAGCCGGCGGTAGGTATAGTGGTTCAGCGCCTCACGGAACTCGCTTTCCTTGGCGGCAAACTTGTGGATAATCTCCTCCGGGGGTGTCGTGGGCGTGCTGATGTCCATCGGCCCGAACCCGGCGTCCAGCGCCATCGGCGTAAAGCTGTCCTTGTCTTGCGCCGCGGTGGGCAACGCGCCGAGCGCGGCTGCCAACACAAAGATCCCCCATCGATTTGCCACTCGAATCACTCTCCACGCTCCCGAAACAGGCTCCGAAGCAGACGGTTTCGCCTGCCTGCCGCACCCGGATTGGCGGCGCCTACAACATTAGACGCATAGACATAGTGGCTGGGTGGCATCACAATCTTGATGCGGCGGCAGGTCCTGATTCCCCGATTCCCCGCTCTCACACCGCTGCGGGCCACCGCGTTCTCCTTGTGAGGATGAAAAAGGAGATTCCCTGCTACCATGGCTGACTCGTACCAGATGCCGGCGCTGATCCTTACAACCCTCCTGTTGCCTGCCTTTGGGCATCTTTATCTGCGCTCGCGCGATACGCGTACATTCCTTTGGTTTCTGGCATTCCTCTTCGTCGTCGTGCGCATGTTTCTGGTATACCCCCAGGGCATATGGGACTTTGCCGAGGGCACAAAGCCATGGATTGCGGCCACGGGCCAGGCCTGTGCCCTGCTCAGCTCGGCGCTGTTTCTCGGATCGCTGTCGCCGCTGCGCTTTCGGATCGGAAGAATCCGGGTTCTTTACGTTATTCCTTATACGATCCCTTTGTTTGTCTACGCCGTTCTGTCCTACGGCGTGTTTCATAACGTGGCCCCGCGCGGACCGATGTTCTGGCTGTTCCCCGGCCTTGGCCTGCTTTCAATTCTTGTAGGCCTGATGTGGAACCGCGCCAAGGGCAACCTGCCCACCTGGATCGGCGCCGTTGCCTGCGTCCTGTTTGGCGGCTTCGCGCTGTGGTTCTATTTCCACGCCGGACTTTATTGGCCGCTGGTTCTTGCCGAATCGGGCAACCACGTCATGACAGCGCTGCTCGTGATCTTCGTTTTTCGGCGCTTCTCGCCGGGCGTGGTGGTGAGTGTGCTGGGCCTGATGGTGTGGGCGTGTCCGATGTTGTTTATCGTGCATTGGATCGCAGCCGATCCGTTCATCAGCCTTCACCTGACCCGGTTCATCATCATGGCCAAGGTGGCTACCGCGCTGGGTCTCATCCTGCTGGCTCTCGAAAACGAACTCGAGATTAACAAGGCAGCCGGAGAACGCGAGCGTTTCGCGCGCCGCGAGATGGAAGCCTATACGAACCTGGTGCTTTCCCGGCGGCGATTGGAGGATTTCGATCGTCAGGCAGCGGAGATCTGCCAGACGGTGGTGACGAATAGCCGCTTTTCACACGCCGCCCTGGTCCTGCTGCACAGCTCGGGCCACTTCAGTCTTGCCGGGACGGCCGGATTCGACAAGGCAACCGCCCGGGCCCTGGACACGATGGTTGCACGCATTCCGGTTGCAGGGTTTCTTGAGCCGGGGTCTGCTCCGCCGGCCGTCGAGAACAGTCAGACTTTGCACTTGGACCTGGAACCCTGGCTAGGACCGGGCGACGACCTCAAGCGCCTGCAGTTTACTTCCGCCCTGGCCGTGCCCATGCAAGGCCGCTCCGTGATGGAAGGTGCGCTGCTGCTGGCCGGTATGCGGAATCGCGATTTCTGGGAGGATCTTCGCGCCGACGACTTGCTTCCCGTGGAAATGCTGACTGCGCGGTTGCAGGCCGTGCGAAGCCAGACCCGAATGCTTGAAAAGTTGATTGACTCAGAGAAATTTGCCGGCCTTGGCCAGTTGGCGGCCAGCGTCACCCAGCAGCTCAACAATCCGCTCACGGTCATCCTGGGCTACGCTTCGCTGCTGGAGGAAACAACGCGGATGGACTCCCAGGACCGCAAGGCAATTGAAGCCATCCTGAGCGAGGCGCGCCATATGCGATCCACGCTTGAGAGCTTGTCGCGCATCGCACGCGCGCCCGGCGGCCAGCTTGCCGCGGTATCCGTGGCCGAACTGCTGCAGGATATGGAGCATCTGCACCGCTCCGAGTTTCTGCACCGCTCCATCGAGTTCCGCCTCAGCATTGCTCCCGGACTGCCCAGGGTTCTGTGCCATCCCCAGCAACTGCGCCAGGCCGTACTCCATTGCCTGCAGTTTGCCATGGAAGCTGTGGAAAGTGTGGGTGACTCGGCGGACAGGACGGTGCGCCTGGAGGCCACGGCCGAAGGCAACCATGTGCAGATCCTGGTGGCGCATACGGGGGCGGGGTTTGAGCAGCCGCTGCGCGCCTTCGACCCCTTCGTGTCGCCGCAGGCCGCTGGCGGAGAAACAGCAGGCCTGGGGTTGAGCCTGTGCGCAACCATTCTGCGGGACAACAACGGCCACGCCTCGGCCATCAACCTGGAGCCGCACGGGGCCGCGATCCTGCTGGAGCTGCAGGCGGCTGGAAGCATGCCAGAATCAGCACGCCTCATTGAATGAAGATCCACCTGATTTGGCCCCGGTTGTGCCGGCACTGAATTCCCGCCCTGACCCACTGGGGGCATCGATTCGATCCAGTTACTCCACACCAGCCGCGGTGTCACGATTGTGGATGTAGCACTCGTGGATGGCGTCGAGGGGCGCATTCGGCCACTTGGACTGGACCAGGTCGGCTTCGCTCAACTCATGCAACGCAAAGTCGATGCTGCCGTCGGCGTGAACCGTCCCCTGAACGTACCCGTAGATCAACGCCTTCGCCGCCTTGTCCGCGGTTTTGGGTAGCAGGTAACGATGCGCGCCCGCCGTGCCAATAATCAACCCCGGAACCACCTTTTTCGTCCGCTGCTTCCAATAGGGCGTGTTGAAGATATTGGGCGAGTAGTAGTGAGAGTGGCTGGCGATGAGATAGACGTGCTTGCCCGCGGCCTGCGCATCGTAGAACCAGTTGTAGACCAGCTCCCCGGTTCGCTCCCCCAGGTCCCAGTCGTCCATGGCATGCTCAGAGCCGGTGGAGTGCGGCAGCGCCTCGTGCATGCCCGCCACGATGGCGCGAACGCCGGAGCGCGGATCCAGGTCGCGATCGAGCACCCCGCGCAGCCAATGAAGCTGTGCGTCTGAGAACTCATCGCGGGTGGAGTTGTCGAGCGTAATGAAGTCCACTCCGCCTTGCGTCCAGTGGTACCACGGACCGACCGGCGCCGCTTCAGCCCCATCCAGGCTGCGTTGCGCCGCAACCTCGGGGCGATCGAGAAAGCCGGAGAACTTGGCGGTGTACCCGTCGCGCGTCATGGGCGACACGGCCTCGTGATTGCCGCGCCCCAGAAACACCGGAAATCCTCCGAAGGCCGCCATCTGGTGCGTCAGAAAGTCATCCCAGGCCCGCTGCTGATACTCGGCCTTGGAGAGCTGTGCCGCTCCGGGAGTCATCGCCAGCCAGTCCTGATCCGGCGACGACATCCAGCGGAAGTCTCCCAGGTGCCAGTAAAAGGCGTCCTTCTCCCCTGTGACCTTGGCCGCGATGGCCGGCATCACAAAGTCGCCGCAGTTGCGGCTGTCCCCGGAGACGGCAAACGTCCAGCTTGACCCGGCAGACTGGGCAAAAAAAGCGGTTGGGCAAAATGCCAGCGCCAGCAGAGCGCAGAGCGTCAAGGACGAAAGGGGAAGGCTTAGCCTGGACATGCAACCAGCATACCCCGGCCCATCGTGGAAATTGTGAACACTCCCGCCCGCGCGCCGTCAACGGTACCAAAAATGCCGGGTGCCTCATGTCTCGATTCTGAGACATGGGACACGAAAGAGGTCATCGCCACTATGTACAGCACGTCCGCGGCCTGCGCTTATAGAATCAGGTCTGCCGGCCTTCCCCGTGAGGCATGGCTTGAGGAGATTCATGACCGACTTCCCGCACGCGATGTTGCGTGAAATCTATGAGCAGCCTGACGCCATCCGGCGCACCCTCGCTCTCTATTTGAGCGGCTCGTCCCTCAGCACAGAGGCATTTGCCCCCATCGCCCACTGGCTCAACCCGCGCGGCGAAGTGCTGATCGCGGCCAGTGGTTCCAGCCGGCACGCCGGACTGGCTGCCGAAATCCTCTTCGAGGATCTCTGCGGACTGGCTGTGGACGTGGAGTACGCCAGCGAGTACGCCTGCCGCGGGGCGGCCAACCCCCGCCATCCTTCGCTGCTGGTGATCTCGCAGTCGGGTGAAACGTCAGACACACTCGCGGCCCTGCGCTGCGCCTATGGATCGGGACAGCACTCCCTCGCTATCGCCAATGTATCGGGCAGTTCCATGCTGCGCGAGGCGACTGCCGCCATGCCGCTCGCCGCAGGCACCGAGCTTGCCATTCCGGCCACCAAGAGCTTCACCTGCCAGCTCACGGCGCTTTACNNATCGATCGCAGGATCCGCGAACTGCAAGCGGTGCCGGCCCAGATTGAACGCCAGCTCGACACATGGAGGGCTGCGACGCAGAGTCTTGCCGCACGTTACGCGGATGCCAGCACGTTCCTCTATCTCGGCCGCGGCATCCACTACGCCATTGCCCGCGAAGGCGCGCTGAAGATGAAGGAGTCGTCGTATGTCCACGCGGAGGGCTACCCATCCGGCGAGTTAAAGCACGGCCCCAACGCACTGGTCGGCGAAAACACCCCGCTGGTCGTGCTGGCTACCGTCGATCGCAATCTTGAAGACTCGCTTATGCGCTACGAGAAGACGCTCCAGTTGCTCGAAGACATGAAGAAGCAGGGCGCCCGCGTGATCGTTCTCGCCAACAGCAGCGACCACGAGGTTGCCAAACTGGCCACGGATTGCATTTGGATTGAGCAGGCGGGCGAATACCTGCTGCCGATCTCTGAGGTCATCCCGCTGCAGCTTTTCAGCTATTTCATGGCTTTGGAACATGGCGTGGACGTCGACCGCCCGCGCAATCTCTCCAAGGCCGTGATCGAGGCCTAGCCGCAGCCGCATGATGAAGGGTGCTGGACA
The DNA here is from genome assembly GCA_003151435.1 of Acidobacteriaceae bacterium. Classification (GTDB taxonomy): domain Bacteria; phylum Acidobacteriota; class Terriglobia; order Terriglobales; family Acidobacteriaceae; genus Telmatobacter. The sequence goes on along the minus strand of PLXP01000160.1, from coordinate 546 downwards.
TGAACAATTATTCTGGCAACTGAACATATTCCTAAGCAATTCTGGCAACTTTTAACATTTGCCTATCTCATTAACAAATAAGTGTTTACCCTCCTGTGATGAGGTGACTTCTTCAAGATCAGTGCGAGCGTAACTTTTGTGTCTACGACGAAAATTGCGGAGTTTTGTGCGGAATCTTCCTTCAAACAATACTTCCATGAACTAACAACTGTTCAGAAGACCGGACCAGAATTTGGATACCGTGATCAGTAAGATTGGCGGCCGACCGGCCGACCCTGGACATAGTAGACTCAGCTCGTCAAAACCTCCTTACTCCAAACTTGGTGATCCGGGCGATAGATTCCGTCAACCTGGTTTGCGAACCGCGGCAAATACTGACTGGTTGCCCCTCAATTTTGGGATGTCGATCAACCGCGAAACCTGGCGAAGTCGGTGACGGTCGATGAGCTGGCAATTCGTGCTCTGGGGGCTCTTGAACTGACAATTATTGAGGATATTTTCAAATTGTATGTTATTGATTCTAGATGAATATCCATCTTGCTCAGG
>PLXP01000200.1 GCA_003151435.1 Acidobacteriaceae bacterium | reverse complement strand
AAGTTCACCGAGGGCGCCTTCCGCGAATGGGGCTACGAAGTAGCTGTTGAGGAGTTCCGCCAGCAGACCGTCACCGAGCGCGAAAGCTGGATCCTCGGCAATCTCGATGCCAACCCCGGCCTCTCCATTGAAGACAACGCGGCGCTCATTGAGCCCGGCCTGGAGTTCGCGTCGCCGGCCTTTCGCGCCGGCGTCCACGCCGAGGTGAAGGCTGTGCTTGACTCCATCGGCAAGACCCACGGCAACGGCGAGTGGAAGAACAAGCTGCTCATCAACGACCGCATCGCCGACTCCATCTTCCAGCAGATCATCATCCGCCCCGCCGACTACAGTGTGCTCGCCACCACCAATCTCAATGGCGACTACATCTCCGACGCCGCGGCGGCGCAGGTGGGCGGCCTGGGCATCGCGCCCGGCGCCAACATCGGCGATGGTTATGCGGTGTTTGAGGCCACGCACGGCACCGCGCCCAAGTATGCCGACAAGGACATGATCAATCCCGGCTCGGTGATTCTCTCCGGCGTCATGCTGCTGGAGTTCATCGGCTGGAAAGAAGCAGCCAAACTCATCGAGCAATCGCTCGAAAAGACCATTTTGCAGAAATTCGTCACCTATGATTTCGAGCGGCAAACCGCGGGCGCAACCAAGGTCGGCACCAGCGAGTTTGCCACGCGCATCATCGGCAACATGTAAAACCAGTTGTCAGTTCACAGTTGTCAGTTGTCAGCAAAAAGCGTCGGCGGCAAGCCGTCGCCAGAGTTGAAAGCATCGTACGCCGTGTTGTGAATGACATACGACAGTCGTATGCCGTGTCGTGAATGACATACGACAAATCAGAACTGCGTTTCGCTTAACAATGCGTCTCGCTTTGAAAGGGCACGGCTTTAGCCGTGCCGCAAATATTCAAAAGGCAACGGGGCTTTAGCCCCTGAGGGACAGCTCCACCATCCCTACGGAGAAAATCAAATGCGTAAAAAAGTAAGTATTGTCGGCGCCGGCAACGTGGGCGCCACGGCCGCGCACTGGATTGCGGCCAAGGAACTGGCCGATGTGGTCCTGATCGACGTGGTGGAGGGTGTGCCGCAAGGCAAGGCTCTCGACCTGCTTGAAGCGATGCCGATTGAGAAGCGCGACGTGCACGTGATCGGGTCCAACGATTATGCGGCGACGGCCAACTCCGACATCGTGATCATCACCGCCGGCATCCCGCGCAAGCCCGGCATGAGCCGCGACGACCTGCTCCACACCAATTTCAAAATCATGTCGGACGTGGTGCAGAAGATAGTTGCGCAGTCGCCCGAGTCCATTCTGATCATCGTGTCGAACCCCCTGGACGCCATGGCGCAGGCCGCCTTCCGTCAGGCCGGCTTCAACCGCGAGCGTGTCATCGGAATGGCCGGCGTGCTCGACTCCGCGCGTTTCCGCACCTTCATCGCCGAAGAGTTGAGCGTGAGCGTTGAAAACGTGACGGCTTTTGTGCTCGGCGGCCACGGCGACACCATGGTTCCCCTGGCGCGCTACTCGACGGTCGCGGGCATTCCCATCACCGAACTCATTGAGCCCGCACGCCTTGAGGAACTGATACAGCGCACCCGCGACGGCGGCGCTGAAATCGTGAAGCACCTCAAGACCGGCAGCGCTTACTACGCACCTTCCGCGGCCGCGGTCGAGATGGTCGAGGCCATTCTCAAAGACAAGAAGAAGATTCTGCCCTGCGCCGCTTATCTGCAAGGCGAATACGGTATCGATGGCTTCTACATCGGCGTACCCTGCAAACTGGGTGCGGCCGGCCTTGAGAAGATCATCGAGATCAAGCTCACGCCGGAAGAAGACGCTGCGTTGAAGAAGAGCGCGGCAGCTGTGAAAGAACTTTGCGCCGTGATCGGCGTGTAACGCTTCTTTCACCCGCACATCCTGTACGCCTTATCTCAAGGGCCATTCCGCCAGGCGGAATGGCCCTTGTTTTTCAGGGTCAACCGAAAGTATGAGATGCGTACCCATCGAATGGGGGAAGACTCTCATGCCTTCGAAGGCCCAAACTTCAATGAAATCAATCGCGCACCCCACCGTGTCGCCAAATGTCACGGTAACGCGCAACAAAGGTGTAACCGCTCACACAACGTATGTGTTCGGCCCATCGTCCCAGTCTCGATCCGAGGACACCCAACAAGTTCCTGACCGCTTGGAGAGCCATGATTCGCAGAAGTGTATCCGTCGCAGTCTGTTTGCTGTTTCTTTCCCTGATCTCAGCCCGCGCACAGAGCAATTACGCCGTGGTGCGTGGATCGATTCTTGACCCGCAACGTCGTCCCATTCCAGGCGCCCACCTGCACATCACTGCGACCGGAACCGGCGCCCAGCGCGAAGTCGTAGCCAACGCGACGGGGCTTTACGAGATTGCGGGCCTGCAACCGGGCGCCTATCGCCTTGACGTCGACAGCTCCGGATTCAAACAGGCGACAGAGACCATCGATCTCGAGGTGGGCCAACAGGCCACGCTCGATCTGCAGTTGCGTCTCACCGGCGACACACAGACCGTGAACGTCAATGCAACCGGCGAACTGCTCAAGACGCAGGATGCCAGTGTCGGCGAAGTGGTGGATCAGCGCTCTGTCGATTCCCTTCCCCTGAATGGCCGCATGTTGATTGACTTGGTTCTCACTGTTCCCGGCGCGCACATGAGCCATGGCGCCTCCGCCGGCGACATGAATCCCCTCTACTGGCGACCCGGCGAGCGTTCGGCCGTCAGCATCGGCGGAAGCCGTCCGAATGCGAACTACTTTCTGCTCGATGGCGCCACCAACACCGATCCCACCTTCAGCACCCAGAACCTGAGCGCATCGCCCGACGCGGTGCAGGAGTTCCAGGTGCAGACCGGCAGCTATTCCGCCGACATGGGCGGAGCTGGCGGCGGCCAGATCAACATCGTCACGCGCTCCGGTTCGGCTCGCTTTCACGGTACGGCCTACGAGTTCCTGCGCAACGGTGCGATGGACGCCCACTCGTTCAACCAGATGGGCAGTTCCAATTTCCTGGTGCAGAACAACTTTGGCTCTTCGCTGGGCGGCCCGGTTTGGCACGCGGGCAAGACCTTCTTCTTTGTGAACTACGAAGGTCTGCGGCACGTTGAAACCATGGCGATGGTGGACACGGTGCCTACGCCGGCCGAGGTCTCCGGCGACTTCAGCCAGAGCGGCGTAGATATCTTCGACCCCTCCACCACGGCGCCTAACCCGGGCTTCAATCCCGGCTTGCCCGCCGGCAAGACGAATCCGCAGTACATCCGCCAGCAGTTCGAGTACAACGGCGTGAAGAATGTGATTCCGCCCGGAAAGCTGACGCAAGCCGCCAGGATCATGCTGACAAAGTACACGCCGCAGCCCAACACCATGAACATGGGAAGCAGCACCATGATGGGGCAGCCAACGGTGATCGGCGCGGGCAACGATGCCAACAACTATCTTGACAACCGCAAAGAGCGCATGACGAACGACCAGGGGACCTTTCGCGTTGACCACAATTTTGGCAACGGTGACACCGCGTTCTTCCGCTACTCGGGCGCAGGTGAATTTGGTTTCATGCCCCAAGGTCTGCCGGGCTTCGGCTTCTATCACGACGACCTTTCGCAGCAGGGCGTGCTGGAGTGGAACCACGTCTTCTCTTCGCATTTGGTCAACATGGCTTCGGGCGCCATCTCGCGCCTCACCATGATGCACACCACCGAAAGCGCGAACAAGAACGATATCGTCACGGAGTTGGGAATCGCGGGAACCGGCTTTGGCGGCCCCGCGGCCTGGGGCGCGCCCTACTTCAACGTGCAGGGATTTTCGCCGCTCGGCGACAGCTACCTGGCCACGCCGATGCATGCATGGGACACGGTGGTCGAGGGCCGCGATTCGCTTAACTGGCAAATCGGCCGCCACAGCACCAAGTTCGGCACTTCGTACCAGAAGTTCATTTGGCCGATGTGGGGCTTCTTCCAGAATCGCGGCTTCTACCAGTTCACCAACGGCTTCACCACCAAAGACGCGTTGAATGACGGCACCGGATCGGCGCTGGCCAGCTTCCTGCTGGGACTGCCGGCAGCGCGCCAGGGTCAGGCCGGCGTGCCCCAGATGGACCTGCGCCAGTGGTATGCGGACGGCTTCGCGCAGGACTCGTGGCGATTGACAACAACCACCACGCTGACTTATGGCGTGCGCTACGAGTTCATGAGCCCTCTGGTCGACATTCGCTACACCAACAGCAACATCGACCTCGGCAGCGGAACGCCCCAGGTGTTTATCGGTGGACAGAACGGCTACCCCAAAGGCCTGATGTATGCCAACCACACCAACTTCGCGCCGCGCCTCGGCCTGGCTCAAAACCTCCCCAGCCTTGGCGTGGTGGCGCACGTGGCCTACGGCATCTTCTACACGCCGGTTGACATGAATACATGGTGCAACCAGCGCCACAACGTGCCTTATGTTTTCCCGTTGACCTCGCAAAGCGACCCGTATATTCCCAGCATCCCGACGCTGAACTTTCCCGCGCCGGTACTGGGCACCTCGGTGGTGAGTTTCACCACGCTGCAGTTGCACGCGCCGGCGCAGTACATCCAGCAGTGGAGCGCCTCGCTCGAGAAGCAGTTGGGCAGTGAGACCACGCTTGAAGTCGGCTACCTCGGCGCAGGCGGGTTCCACCTGCAGCGCTCCCACCTCATCAACAACGCGCAGCCTGGTCCCGGCTTGATTCAGCCTCGCCGTCCGCACCCACGAATCAACTTTGTCGCCAACAGCGTCTTTCCGTCCACGGTGGCGCTGGCTCCCACATTCAACGGATCGTTTCCCGTCAGCACCATCAACCTGCTTGAAAACACGTCGCAGAGCTGGTACGACGCCGGTTATGTGAACGTGCGCCGCCGCTATGCAAACGGGCTGAGCTTCCTGGCCAATTACACATTTGCCAAGTCGCTTGAGAACGCGCCAGACTTCCGTTCGCCCATGTTCGAGGCGGCCACTGCGCAGAATAATGACAATCTGAATGCGGAGAAGGGCCCTGGCTGCGACGTCCGCCACCGCTTTGCGCTAAGTGCTGTCTACAGCCCGGCGCCCTATGGCGCGAACCGGCTAACACGCGCCCTCACCCGCGACTGGCGCGGCTCCATGGAATATCAGGCGCAGAGCGGCTTCCCGCTCACCCTCTCGGTCTTCGGCGATACCGCCAATGCCGGAACGGTCGTCGGAGAGAACCCCATCCGCGCCAACCTCACCGGCCAGAAGATCTTTGGCTCCGGCACTCATAACTCGACCACATGGTTCAATCCCCATGCTTTTGCGGCTCCCCCGGCTTACACCTACGGCAACGTGGGACGCAACTCGGTGTACGGTCCCGGAATGCAGACCATGGACCTCGGCGTGGTGCGCGAGTTCAGCGTGGCCGAAAAGGCGAGATTTGAAGCGCGCGCCGAGTTCTTCAACGCCTTCAACCACACCAACCTGGGAACTCCAAACCGGTTCGTGAATACTTCGAGCTTCGGCAGCATCACGGAAGTCTCTACGCCCGGACGGGAAATTCAGGTGAGTGCGCGCTTGTCGTTTTAATGTTGTGAGTCGCTCATTCGTCGAATAACTGCTGTCATCCAGAGCGAGCGAAGCGAGTCGAAGGATCTGCGTTTCCGGGCTGTTGATCAAGAAAAGCATGGGGTGCAATCCGCTGTGCCGATTGCGCCCCATGCTTTTCTGTTCCCTATTCCCTATTCCCTATTCCCTGTTCTCAGAAACTCCACAAACCCCGGCCCAATCTTGTCCGCGCATTGCACGGGAGCCAGATGACCGCAGCCTTCAATCACATCGAGTTGCGACTGCGGAACCAGCCGATGCATCTTCTCGCCCTGGCTCAGCGGCGTGATTCGGTCAAGCTCGCCCCACACAATCAGCACCGGCATCTTCAACTGCGGCAGCACGCTGTCGGTGGAGTCGTGGCCGGTCAGCATGGTTTTCAGCGCCCGCTGGATCACCCACGCATTCTCACTTGACTTGCGCAGAATATCGCGAGCAATGAACCCCGGCACTTTCGGCGGATGCGGCATCAACAGCGCATCGAGCTCGTCCAGTTCCCCGGTCGATTCCGGCGTAAACAGCGCCGTATTCCATGCCGGCGTTTCATAGAGCCCCGCGCTGTCGAACAGGATGAGCCGCCGAACGCGCTCGGGATGCTCGTACGCCACACGCTGCACGATCCATCCGCCCATTGACCAGCCGCCGAGGTCCACCTGCTTCAACCCCATCGCATCCATGAAGCCCACCACGACCCCGACTTCATCGGGGATGGAATAGGAGAAGTCCGTTGGCTGTTGGCTGCGGCCGTAACCGGGCAAATCAGGTGTATAGACGCGGTAACCTGCGTGGGTAAGATACGGCGCCAGGTTGCGCCAATCCTCGGCGTGTCCGCCCAGCCCATGCACCAGCACCACCGCTGGACCACCGCTCGGTCCCTGCACGTAATAGTGGATGCGGTGCCCTGCCACCGTCACTGAGTCACTCTGAGCGCCCGCCACGTCCATTTGGAAATACAGCAGCTCGTTGAAGTAGCTGACCGGCCGCTCCCAAAATCCAATGGCGATGGCCAGGATGAACGCACCCATCACGCCCAGTACCCACTGCAGTTTTTGAATCGGTCTCACAGGCTCTCCCCTTCTTTCGCCTTGATCGCCAGCTGCCACCCGGCCTCGATCACGCGCATGGTCACCGGGTCAAGACCCAGAGCGTCCCACTCCGCCGGCTCAGCCCATCGCACCGCGTCCGCATCTGACGCTGCCAGCAGCGTTCCGCCCACCACCCGGCACAGGTAATCCGCGATCACATAATGGTAGCGGACGCGCTCGCCCTCGCGATAAATGCGGTCGAGGAGTTCAACCAACTCCACCGGCTCCACCAACAGGCCCGTCTCCTCCAGCACTTCGCGGACCACCGCCGCACTAAGCGTTTCGCCAATCTCGATCAGGCCGCCGGGCAGCGACCACTGGCCCTTCAAAGGCTCGGTTCCGCGCTGCACCAGCAGCACGCGGCCGTCCTTCACCACCACCGCGCCCACACCCACCAGCGGCGCAACAGGAAATTCTCTCTGCATAGATCTCCACAAAATTCGAGTCCTTTCTAAGATAGTGCCGCGACGGACGCGAAGTACAACAGACCGCGCCTTCATCCTGCAAAGGTAGGGTCAACTGCATCTTTTCGATAGCGCTATCATCACAAATAACGGGTGACAACAATGTCGGAATTCACATTGCGTATCGATGGAATGCACTGCGGCGCCTGCGTTCGCCGCGTGAGCCAGGCTCTCGCTTCAACTGAAGGTCTTGACGTGAAAGAGGTTCGCGTCGGTGCGGCGCGGATTGCCTCGGACCAGGAACCGCTTCCCGTGGATCGTGCCGTCGCGGCATTGGCGAAGGCGGGCTACCCGGCCCATCTGGATTCCACCGGCGCAGCCACTCCAGCACCAGCGGTGCAATAAGTTGGCCGAACCGATTACAGAATCGGTGACACTGCCCGTATTGGGCATGACCTGCGCTTCGTGCCAGCATCATGTTGAAGACGCGCTGCGCTCCACCGCCGGCGTTGAATCGGCGCACGTCGACCTCATGGCGCACCGCGCCAGCGTGGTCTTTGACCCTGCCGTAGCGCAGCCTGAAGCATTAGTCCAGGCCATCCGCGATGCCGGCTACGACGCGGTTCTTCCGCGGCCCGATGCCGCCGGCAAGGCTTCCGAATCATCTGACGCCGGGTCTGCGCGAAAGGCTTACATCACGCTCGCCGCCGGCGCCGCGGCCATGCTGCTGGCCATGCCCTTGGGCGCGGAGATGGGCGTTCTCGACCACGCGCTCATGCGCTTCTTTCCGTGGCTCTACGCTCTTCCGCCCGGCTTGCTGCGCTGGTTTTTGCTGGCGGTTACGGCGATCCTGATGCCGTGGGCCGGGCGCAGCATCTTCGTGAGCGCCATCCGCAGCCTGCGTCACGGAACCACCAACATGAACACGCTGGTGGCGCTCGGCACCAGTGTTGCGTTCACTTATTCTGCTTACGCCACCCTCTGGCCCGCGCCGGGACGCCAGGTTTACTTTGATGCGGTGCTGCTCATCATGGGCTTCCTGCTGCTGGGCAAGGCGCTGGAGGCACGCGCCAAGCGCCGCGCCCTGGCCGCCCTCGACTCCCTCAGCCGCCTGCGCCCGGTCACCGCGCGGCGCATCGTCGATGGCGTCGAAACCCTGGTGCCGCTCGATGAGATTCGCCCCGGCGACAGCGTGCTGGTTCTGCCCGGCGAACGCTTTCCGGTGGACGCGACGATTCTGGAAGGCCGCACCACAGTCGATGAGTCGATGCTGACCGGCGAATCTGAACCACTGCCGCGCGAGCCGGGTGGCCGCGTGCTGGCCGGCTCGCTCAACTACGATGGCGCGGTGGTATGCCAGGCGCAGTCGCTGGGCGAGGCCACCGTGCTGGCGCAGATCACGCGCATGGTAGAGCAGGCTCAATCTTCGCGCGCGCCCATGGAGCGGCTCGCCGACCGCGCCAGTTCCATCTTCGTGCCCGTGGTGCTGGGTCTGGCCGTAATTACGTTTCTGGCATGGATTGTCGCAGCCCACTCCCTCCAACTGGCGTTGGCCAACACCGTCGCGGTGCTGGTCATCGCCTGCCCCTGCGCCATGGGACTGGCCGTACCCGCGGCGCTTACCGTTGCCGTGGGCCGCGGCGCGCAGCTCGGAGTTCTATTCAAAGGCGGCGAAGCCCTTGAGCGGCTGGCCCACCTTGACGCCATCGTGCTCGACAAGACCGGCACCCTCACCGTGGGACGGCCGGTTCTGGCGGCGATCCATCCGCTCGCCGGCCACGCGGAGAACGACCTGCTGCGCATGGCCGCGGCAGCCGAGGAGCGCTCGAACCATCCGCTGGCCCACGCCGTTGTGGACCATGCACGCGGCCTTGGACTGGTATGGCCAGCCGCCGAAGATGTCCAGATTGTGCCCGGCCGGGGACTCACCGCCAACGTCGAAGGTCACGAGTGCATGCTCGGCAACGAAGCCCTGTTCGCGGAGTCGTTCATCAAGCTTCCGGAGGGCATCGCACCGCCCGATCCGGGAGTGACGCGCCTCTGGATGGCCCTCGACGGCGCGCCGTCAGGATTCTTTGACGCTCGCGACGCACTGCGCGCCGACGCGGCCGAAGCCATCGCCGAGTTGCGCCACAGCGGACTCCGCGTACTGATGTTGACGGGCGACTCCTCCGCCGCGGCGGGCCCAGTCGCGCAGCAGGCCGGCATTACCGAGGTAGAAGCCGGGCTCGACCCGGCTGGAAAGCTGGCCCGCATTCGCGCCCTGCAGCAGAGCGGCCTGCGCGTCGCCATGGTGGGCGATGGCATCAACGACGCCGGAGCGCTGGCCCAGGCGGATGCCGGAATCGCCATGGGCACTGGCGCCGACCTCGCGCAGGAGGCCGGGGACGTGCTGCTGCTGCGCGCGCAGCCTTCCGCCATTCCCGCCGCGCTCCATCTGGCTCGCTCCACGGTGCGCGTCATGCGCCAGAACCTGATTTGGGCGGCCGGATACAACGTAATCGGCATTCCGCTGGCAGCGGGGCTTCTCTATCCCGGCTTCCACATCCTGCTCAGCCCCTGGGTGGCCGCCGCTGCCATGGCATTCAGTTCCGTCAGCGTGCTCACCAACAGCCTGCGCCTGCGCCGTTGGCAACCCGCTTCCGCGGCATCGTCCGCACCACGCTAGGTCTCTGACCGCTTGATGTTGTACCAATGCTGGTGCCCCACCCTCGGCGCGTCTTTGTTTTTGCGCCTAGGGTGGGATACTGCAGCCCTCCATCGCAAGGTACGAAATCACGCGGTCAGAAAGCTGGCGTGGTGAGTCATTCATTCATCCATCAAAATGCTGTCATCGCTGAGCGAGCGTAGCGAGTCGAAGGATCTGCGGTTGTTCTTCCTCACCGAACCGGACCCCATTCACCTTTCCCGCCCTGAGCGCTTTTCGAAGGGGACCTGCGTTTTCGCGATTTACGCGCAGATACTCCTCCCATTCAATGTTGAATCGAACTTCAGACTCACCACGCCACACCCCGGCACGCTAGACTAGCAGCAGGTCTTCCTACGTGCGCATCCTCACCCGCTACATTCTCGGCGAGATCCTCTCCCACGCACTCATTGGCTGCGCTCTCTTCACGTTCATTCTCTTCATGCCCCGCCTGCCCCAGATTCTGGAAATGGTGGTCCGCAATAGCTCCACCTTCAGCAACGTTGCTGCGATCTTTCTCTTCACGCTGCCCAATCTGTTCTGGGTCACCATTCCCATGGCGGTTCTGGTGGGCATCCTGCTGGGGCTCAGCCGCCTGGCCGCCGACAGCGAAATCATCGCCATGCGCGCTTCAGGCCTGGGCATCGGCTATTTTGTCCGTGTCGCTTCCATCGTCGCCGTGGGCGGCGCGCTGCTGGGTCTGGTCAACTCGCTCTATGTAGCCCCCCGCGCCAATCAGGCCATTCTCAACATGGAGCGGTCGCTGGCCGCATCGCAGGCCTCGTACGAGATTCAGCCCCGCATCTTCATTGAAGAATTTCGCAATTTCGTTCTCTACGTGCAGGATGTGCGCGGCGGCACAGGCGCGGCCAACTGGCGCCAGGTCTTCATGGCCGATGTCAGCGATCCGGCCCAGCCCCGCATCACCACCGCGGAGTCCGCTACGGTCGTCAACGACTCGTCTCAGGAACTGCTGATGCGCCTGCGCGATGGTGCGCGGCATGAAACCGTCGCGGGGCCGCCGCAGCAGTACAACATCTCCACCTTCACCACCACCGACCTGCCTCTGAGACTGGGCCCGCAAAGCGGCGTTCACCTGGGCCGCATGGACACGGCCATCTACGCCGTGCCCACCAGGACGCTGCTCACGCGCATCCAGGGGCCTGACGGCAAGCGCTATCTCATCGAGTTGCATAACCGCTTTTCCTATCCCGTGGCCTGCCTGGTGCTCATGCTGTTGGGCGTTCCCCTGGGAGTGGTTTCGCGGCGCGGCGGCAAGAGCTCAGGGTTCATCTTTACCATCCTGCTGGTAGTCGCCTACTACCTGCTGTCGTACACAGGTGTGGCGTTGGCTCGACAGGACAAATTCCCGGTGTTCCTGGGCGTCTGGCTGGCCAACATCGTCTTCGCGGTTTCCGGCATCTTCCTGCTGTGGCAGATGGCCAGCGGCGGCCGCGTGCTGGCTGCCATCGTCAGTTGGACTTCGCGATCGCCCAGGATGAAACCCTCCGCGGCATTCGGTGAGAACGGGGTGCACCTCAGCAAGTTCCTCGACCGCCTGCAGCCGCGCGCAATGCGCACCACGTCGCGCGGCGTGTTCCCCCGCATCCTCGACGAATACGTCATACGCGAATTCCTCAACACCTTTTTCCTGGTGCTGGGCGGCTTCGTTTTGCTCATGCTGGTCTTCACCTTTTTCGAACTGGTGGGCGACATCCTGCGCAACCATATCCCCCTCACCACGGTGGGCGCCTACCTCGTCAATCTCACGCCCAGCATGCTCTACACCATTGCGCCCCTCGCGGTGCTGATCGCCGTGCTGGTCACCTTCGGCGTGCTCAATCGCAACAGCGAAATCATCGCCATGAAGGCCACCGGCATCAGCCTCTACCGGCTGGTGATCCCCATCGTCTCCATCGCCGCCATTCTCGCCGTCAGCCTCTTTCTGTTTGACGAGTTCTATCTACCCCAGGCCAATCGCAGGCAAGAGGCACTGCGCAGCACCATCAAGGGCCATCCGCCGCAGACCTTTCTGCACCCCGATCAAAAATGGATCTTCGGTGAGCCCCGTCCTGGCGAGCCGGGCCGCATCTTCTACTACCAGTTCTTCGATCGCGATCGCAACGAGTTTGCCAACCTCTCGGTCTTTGAGTTCAGCCCGGCCACATTTTCGCTCAGCCGCCGCATCTTTGCCTCGCGGGTCTTCTGGGACACCGGCACGTCCACCTGGAAATTTCAGAATGGCTGGGTCAGCGATCTCGATGGTGCCAACGTGAGCCAATACCGCGACTTCATCAACACCACGTTCCCTGAAATTCACGAGGAGCCGGGCTACTTCACAAAGGAAAGCCTGCAATCGCAGGAGATGAACTTTGGCCAGCTCGACCGCTACATTCGCGATCTGCGCCAGAGCGGGTTCGACACCATGCGCCTGCGCGTCGCGCTCTGGCACAAGCTGGCTTACCCGCTGATTGCCGTCGTCATGGCCGTGCTGGCCATACCGTTTGCGCTCTCCATGGGACGGCGCGGCTCGCTCACCGGCATCGCCGTTGCCATCGCCGTGGCGCTCACCTACTGGGTGGTCGATGGCCTGTTCGGCGCCATGGGCACCGTCAATTACCTTCCCGCGCCGCTGGCGGCATGGTCGTCTGACATTCTGTTCGGACTCACCGGAGGCTATCTGCTGCTGCGGACGCCCACCTGATCCGGCTCTGCCGATCAGGATTGCGCCGGAGCCCCCGCGCCCAGCTTCTCAATCAGCTTCTGAAATGGCTTGTCCAGGCGCGGATCACCCGGCAGAAACTCGAATCCCGCCCCTTTTCCGGGCCTAATCACCATGACGCGCGCCAGCGTGTTCAGGTGCTGCCCGTTCGCCGTAAAGCGAAGCTCCACCTCCGCAAATCGCCGCAGATTGAGATGCGCGCGGGTTTCGATATAGCAACCGGTCAGGCTGATATCCCGAACGTCCCCACGAAACAGGAAATTGGAGTCGAATACAACAACTTCCGCGTGCCCATCGCACTCGAACCGCCTGTGGCGTCTCCGCTCGCTGCCCCCAGTTTTTTCCTCATTCGTCGTCATACAAATTCGCTCACAAACACTCGCGCCTCGCAAGCATCGAGCTCCGATTCGCAGGGTGTCTGGAGGTTTTATCGGCAAGCTTGAAAGTTCCTTCACATCCGCGAAAGATGCCTAATCTGGGACACACGGGCAAGACCCATGTTTTCTCTTTCATGTTTTCCCTGTTTCGATCGATCCGGCAGAGTCGCCCAACCAGATTCCGCAGGGCGATCGCATGAATGAACTTTGTTTACTCAACCGATTCCCGATCTCGCTCCTGGCAGTAGATCGTGCGTGGTTCCTCCAGATCGTGCGTAGTTCCTCCCGTAGGGAGGTGTCGAACATAGCCCAGGGGAAGCGAAGCGCACCCCTGGGAAGCCGTTCCAACCGAATCCGTCCGCCCCGTAGGGGCGGAACGAGCCACCGCCAAGCCATGATCCGTGTTCATACGATTGTCCATCCAGATTCCGTTAGCGCGCACCGTCGGCGCTCTCATCCCGATACAATAGAAGTATGCTTCGCGACCTGCGCCCCCTCTTCGCCTACATGCGCCGCTACCGCTGGGGTTATCTTTGGGGAAGTTTATCGGTCGTTGCCACCAACGCCGTCTATGTACTCTTTCCCAAGGTCCTCGAAAGGGCCATCGACGAGTTGAGCCCAGGCAGCGCCAGGGTGCGGTTCCCCAGGGTTGTGGAGCGCGCCATCGATGCGCTAAGCCATGGAATCCCCCGCGAGCGAATCCTCGTTTTCGCCGGAATGCTCGTCGCCATCGGCCTGATCAAGGGCGTCTTCCTCTATGCGCAGCGTTGGATCCTCATCGGCATCTCGCGCGAAATCGAATTCGACCTGCGCAACGACCTGTTTCGCCACCTTGAAAAGCAGGATTCGGGGTTCTACCAGCGCTATCGCACCGGCGACATCATGGCCCGCCTCACCAACGACCTCAACGCCGTGCGCATGTTGCTGGGGCCGGCCATCATGTACAGCGCCAACACGCTCATGTTCACCGTGGGAGCCCTATTCTTCCTGCTTCACATCAGCCCCTATCTCACCCTGGTGGCCTTCGCACCCGCCCCCGTGGCCAGCATTCTCGTGCAGTATCTCGGACGCAGGATCCACGACCGCTTCGAGCGCATCCAGGCCAGCTTCTCCGAAATCTCCTCCCAGGCCCAGGAGAATTACTCCGGTGCGCGCGTGGTCCGCGCCTTTGCCCGCGAAGAGTCGCAGATCGGTCTCTTCGAGCGCCTCAATCGCCAGTACATCTCCCGCGCACTCCGGCTGGTCCAGCTCATGGGCATGTTATGGCCCACGCTCGAGTTCATCCTGGGCATATCGATGATCATCACTCTGATGGCGGGCGGCCACCTGGTCATCGAGCATCGCATCACGGTCGGCCAGTTCGTCGCGTTCAACACTTACATGATTCTGCTCATCTGGCCCATCATCGCCGTGGGCTGGGTCGTCAATATCTTCCAGCGCGGCACCGCCTCCGTCACGCGCATTGACGAGCTGCTGCGCCAGGAACCGGCCATCGACGACAGCGCCGCCGATCCCGCCATCGCGCAGGACGCCGTTCTACAGGGCGAAATCGAGTTCCGCAACCTCGACTTCAGCTACGGCGATACTCCAGTGCTGGACAACGTCTCGCTGCACATTCCCGCAGGCTCAAGCCTGGCCATCGTCGGCCCCACGGGTTCGGGAAAAACCACCATCGTCAACCTCATCTCACGGCTCTACGAGGCGCCCGAGGGCTCTCTCCTCATCGACGGCCGCCCGGTGCGCGAATATCCGCTCGCGGTGTTGCGCCACAACATCGGGATGGTGCCGCAGGAGACGTTCCTCTTCAGCGACACGCTGCGCGAAAACCTGGGCTTCGGCGCACCACAGGCGGACGTCGGCGAGTTGCTTGAAGCCGCCGAGGCCGCCCACGTCCGCAAGGAATTCGAGGAGTTCCCCCAGGGCTTTGAGACCATGGTCGGCGAACGAGGAGTCACACTTTCCGGCGGCCAAAAACAACGCACCGCCATCGCCCGCGCCCTGCTGCGACGGCCTGCCATCCTCATCCTCGACGACGCACTCGCCTCTGTCGATACCTATACTGAAGAGCGCATTCTGGGCGGCCTGCGCAGCTATACCGCCGCGTCCACCACCATCCTCATCTCGCATCGCGTTTCAACCGTGCGCCACGCCGATCAGATCGCCGTCTTGCGTCACGGCAGAGTGGTGGAGTTGGGCAAGCATGAAGAGTTGCTGGAACTCGACGGTTATTACGCCAGCCTGTATCAGAAGCAACAGCTTGAAGAAGAACTCACCGTCGCCGGATAACGGGCTGCGGGCACTTTCACTTCTCCCGTCTCGCAAGGAAATCCCGCCGCAGGCAATCGATCAGGCGTTCCAGTTCGAGCCGGCCGCACCGTCCATTCCGTAGTCGTCGTGCTCAAAAGCCGATCGAGCCCGTCCCGTGGATCGGCCCGCGACCTGGATCGGGGCTGGATTCACTTCCGGATCCCGCGCCACCTGCCGCCAGGCTTCGCGCACGTTGCGGACACACTCAATGGCGTGCTCGAACTTCGGTCGAGATGCCGATTGCGAGGCCTGCAGTATCTGCGCGAAGACCGACGCATAGAACTCGCTGAGCGCTTCCGCCGGCCGCCCGCCCACATCCATGCGCAAACGCGCTTGCAGATGAATGATGATGTCCAGGGTGCGCTTCACGGCCACGCGCCGATCCGCTTCATTGCCCCGATCCACCGCATCGGCCGCGGCATAGAGAAACCGGATCATGCCGTCGTAGAGCGCCACAACCAGGTCGACCGCCGAAGCCCCTTCCAACGCATATTGCTGATAACTTCCCATCGACGCGAAGCTCCTTATCCCTTGTTCGTGTTATAGCCGCTGATCGCCGCATAGAGCATGTTGGTGCTGTCCAGTTGCGAGGGCAGTGCCTGCAGAATCTCGTTGGCAGAATTCAATTCTGTCGTCAGGCTCTTCTGCTGTGCCGAAATCATGCTCTCTTCTTTTGAAATGTTGGCGTTCAGGTTGGATTCAGTGGTGCTGTTCGCTTTCTCTGCCAGCGCCAGAACTCCGGTGGACGAACTGGATCCCGCGTTGTTCAGGACGTTGGCGAAAGTCGTGCCCCAACTGTTCGCGTTCTGGAAGAAAGCTGTCACGCCCCCGAAATCCGAATTCAGAACCCCATCCAGAGAAGCAACATCCAGGCTGATCGTCCCATCGTTGTTCATGGTGATGCCCAGGTTCGCCAGCCCGGAGATGTCGGACCCGCCATTGTTGTAACTCAGTGCCTTCGAGGTCGCGGTATCGGTGATCGCCGACGTCACTTTCAGCGCGCCAGTTGATCCGGCAGTCCCCGAGACCAAAACGATCCGCGAGCCGCTTGCGTCCGTCAACACGTTGGCCGTGACGCCCATGCTCGCCGAGTTGATGGCACTGGCAACGCCGGAAAGCGTCTGGTCCGACAGCGTGGATATGTCGATCTCGTGCGCGGTTCCGCTGCCCACCGCGATCGTGAGCGTGCCGGAGAGCGTATCGCTCGAATTCGTGATGGCGTCAAGATACCCGTTGGGATTCTGCTTGTTGATGCCGCCAAGAAGCTGCTGCTGCAGCAGCGAAAGAGTCGGAGAGCCAAACAGCGGCTCCGGATTGCCGGAACTGTCATTCCCCTGCTGGGTGTTGATGGCACTCACAAGAGAGTTGTAGTCGATGACCATGGAGTTGATGGTGCTCTCAACCGTGGCGTTGTCATTCCCGATCACCACCTGGATTCCGACTTTGTTTCCATTGGAGTCAACGGGACTCGCAGACAACATCTGGAAGGTCACGCCGGGAATGAGATTCGACACGATGTTCGTGGTGCTCGACAGGGGCACGCCATCCACTACGAGGGAGGCATTCTTGCCGTCCACCGTCGGGTTATAGTTCATCGCACCTGTAGAGTTCGTACCGGTCACCAGCGAAGTGTCGGTGAGGGCCGAGGTAATTGTCATCTGACCGTTGGCGCCAGAGGTACCCGAAACAAGGCTGAGCCGCGAACCATTCGCATCGGTCAACACCCCTGCCGTCACGCCGATCCCGGACGAATTGATGGCGGACGCCAGGCCGGCCAGCGTCGGGTTGGCCAGCTTCGATAGATCGAATTCCTGCGAATTCCCGTTCACCGCAATGGAGAGAGTGCCGGACAGGCTGTCGGCCGAGTTGGCGATCTCGTCCAGGTATCCGCTTGAGGTCTGGGCCAGGTTATTGACCACCACCGTGTGCGTGCCCGCGGTGGCCGCAGTCGAAGCGGCGGTCAACTGCACCACGCTGCTGTTTGAACTCGCCCCCGTCTTCTGCGCCAGGACCCCCGTGAAATCGGTCAGCGAACTCATGTCGTTCGAAAGCTTCGAGAACAGCGTCCCGAGGCTCGAAATTGCCGTGTCCTGACTCTGCAGCGAAGTCAGCTGCGTCTTCCAAGGAGTCTCGATGTTCTTCAGGTTCCCGACGATCTGCGACACGGTCGCGCTGACGTCGAAACCGGTGCCGCTGGTCGGCGATCCGAAACTCAACCCTACTGTGCCCATCGCTCCCTCCGTGCGGAAATCATGCAGCCCGCGAGCCAACCAGCCTTGATGTGGATTGGAAATCACTTAGGACGAGCGAAGTCGCAGGGCCTGGCGCAAAGAAGGGCGCCCTCTCGGACGCCCTGCTCTGGTTAGCGGCTGTTGCCGGTTCATTCCACCCCCAGCGGCGAAGACCCGTCGCCGGGGACGCTGAGTTACTGCAGCAGCTTGGTCACTTCCTGCTGCATGCTGTTGGCCTGCGCGAGGGCCGAAATGCCGGTCTGGCTCAGGATCTGGTACTTGGACATGTCGGAAGCTGCCTGCGCATAATCGGTGGCCTGCACCGCGTTCTGGGCCGCCGTCACGTTCTGTTGCTGCGTGCTGAGCACAGAGCTGACCGCGTTCAGGGTGTTGATCTGCGCGCCGATGTAGCCATCCTGCGCCGCCACGTCGGCGATGGCCGAGTTCAGCACCGTCAACGCACTCTGCGCTTTCGATTGGCTGGAAAGGTCATAGGTGGTCAGATCGGCATGGCCGTTGGAATTCGCCAGGTAGCTGATCATTGCAGTGCCCGTGCCCGTGCCACTCGCGGCAACAAGCGCCGTCTGGGCGCCGCCGGTGCCAGCGTCATACAGTGCGGTGTTGGTAACCTGCATCGCGTCGCCGGCCTTTCCTGGAGCGCTTGCGGTGTTGACATTGCCGGTGATCTCGATTCCGGTTTCCAGTCCGGCTGCGCTTCCGCCCCCCGCACCGGTGGCCTGCGCACTTGTCTGCAGACTGGCACTCACGCCAAGGCCGCTGCCGTTGATCTGGGCGATGAACTGATCGACGGTCTCGGTGGCGCCGGTTGGCGTAACCGTCACATTGACTGCCGATCCTGCGCCGGTGGAGTCCCACACTTTGAAGGTCAGCGCTCCATCACCAGTGCCAAGCTGATCCGAGCCGGCCGCAATGTGCGTCGTGTCTTTTGAAAGGTTGATGAACACGCCTGCGCCTTGGCTGTAGTTCATCGTGCCGTTGGCATCGCCCACAGACGAGGACGCGACCGTGGCGAAGTGCAGGTTATCCTGCGAAGCGCTCTGCGAGGAGGAGTCGCCGGTGTAGATCGCCACATCCGATCCGCCGAAGACCTTCTGCTGGTTGTAAGTGGTCGTCGTTCCGATGTTGTTGATTTCGGAAAGAATTGAGCTGTATTCCTGGTTCGCCGCAGTCTGCTGCGAACCGTTGAGGGTGCCGTTCGAGACCTCGGTGGCCAGCGTCACAGCACGGTTGAGCAGGTTCGTCACTTGCGAGAGAGCACCATCGGCCACCTTCAGCAGCCCGACGCCCTCAGAGGAGTTGGTCTGGGACTGGCTCAGAGCCGTCGCATTGGCCTGCAGGCCGTTCACCAGCGAAAGCCCGGCCGCGTCGTCCGCACCGGAGTTGATCTTCGAACCCGAAGACAACTGCTGAAGAGTCTTGGTCAGGCTGTTGCTGGTGTTGTTCAGGTTGTTTGCAGCGTAAATCGCATTGAGATTATTCAAGACACCCAGGGACATGGGGTACTCCTTGTTGAATGCGTTGATTTACGACCTGTCTCCTGGAGTGCCCCCATTTCTTTGTTTACCCTGGGTAGCTGCCTTCGGGATTTGGTCGTCGCATCTGGCCCCTTCTTCGGCTTCGATGTTATGGACTTTATGGCCGGCCACTTAGTGTCCCGCCCACGGACACTCTCACCCCGTCATTTCTAATCTTTCAATATTTTTGCCGCCACGCCGATAACTACCTCAAAGGAGGCGAGGATGATTGAACTCACCAGGCTCAACGGCAATCCCATGGTGCTGAACAGCGACTTGATCAAGACGGCCGAGGCCTCGCCCGACACCATGCTGACCCTCATCACCGGAGAAAAGCTCATTGTCCGCGAAGACTGCGCCGAAGTGACCGAACGCGTGCTCGCCTACCGCGCACGCCTGCTCGCAGCTGTGGCTCGACGCCTGCCTTCATCCGGCGATCTGCAGCGCGTTGTTTCTCTGGCGAGCCTCGATCTTTCGGGGCATCCCAATCCATCAAAGAAGCCCGAAGACCCGAAAAAGAATTCCGGCCGCTGACCGATGAGCCGCAAACCTCAACTGCACCACGTCCGAGGAGACTTCAATGGATAAAGCCAGTGTTGGCGGAGTGTTTCTGGCTGTGGCCGGCATCATTGCCGGGTTGTTGATCGAGGGCGGCAACCTCGGCCAGATCCTGCAGCCCACCGCGGCCCTGATTGTCTTCGGCGGCACCATGGGCGCTGTCCTCCTCCAGTTCCCTCTTACAACCGTGGGCGCGGCGTTTGGCAGCATGGCTCATGTGTTCGCCGCTCCGCGCAAGCATCACGACCAGCTCATCCGCCTGCTGGTTGCCTTTGCCAACAAAGCCCGCCGCAATGGCGTCGTCTCTCTTGACGCCGATCTCCAAACCATTCAGGATCCGTTTCTCAAGCAAACCATCATGCTGGCTGTCGACGGCACAGAACCATCCGATTTGCGCAACATCATGCAGGTAAGTCTCGACTCCACCACGGAGAGCGAGGAACGGCTCCCCGCGGAGTTCGAATCGGCCGGCGGATTCTCACCCACCATCGGCATCCTCGGCGCGGTGCTCGGCCTCATCCAGGTCATGCAACATCTCGACAATATCCAGGAAGTGGGCCGCGGCATTGCCGTTGCGTTTGTCGCCACCATCTATGGAGTCGGCATTGCGAATCTCTTTTTCCTCCCTCTGGCCGGAAAAATGCGCATTCGCATCCGCGACGATTACCAGCGGCGCGAGATGATGCTCGAGGGAGTGATTTCGATCCTTGAAGGCATGAACCCGCGCATGCTTGAGGTCAAGCTGTCGGGGTTTGTCGATCAAGCAGTCCGCGAAAAGCCGGAGCGCGCTGCATGAGAGTTCGCGTCCCCAGAAGCCGCGTGTCGCACGACCGCTGGCTGGTTTCCTATGCCGACTTCATCACTCTCCTCTTTGGCTTCTTCGTCGTCCTGTACGCCTTCGCAAAAGCCGACCAGAAGAAGCAGATGGAGATTTCAGAGTCCATCGACTCCGCCTTCCGCTCCATGGGCATCTTTGCCGATACCTCGCGCAGGCCGGCCAAAAATACCAACTCGGCCTCCGGGACCGACCAGGCACTGATGCCGATGAACATCGTCATGGGAGAAGATGTGCTGGCGCCCGCACAGGTCAAGGAAGATCTCGATCATGTGCGCCGCGAGTTGGAACAGACTCTCTCCAACCAGGTGGCGCAACACACCGTCTCCATCAAAATGGGACGCGACGGCCTGGTCATCAGCTTGCGTGAAGCCGGCTTTTTCAACTCGGGCTCTGCCACTCCCCGCCCTGAGAGTCTAGGCACCCTCCGCCAGATTGCCACCTCGCTGGGCCGGACCCATTACGATCTGCGCATTGAAGGCCATACCGATAACATCCCCATCCACACCGCTGAATTCGACTCCAACTGGGAGCTTTCTTCCGCGCGCGCCACCCATATTGCCCGTCTGTTCCTCGACCTGCGCGTGATCCCGGCCGATCGGCTTTCAGCAGCCGGATACGCCGAGTTTCACCCCGTGGCCAGCAACGCCACCGCTGAAGGCCGCGCCAACAACCGCCGCGTCGACTTGGTCGTCCTGCCGCGCACCAAGCTCAATCTGTCCAATCTGTCTGTCCAGGGCATGTCACGCACCACCGGTCCGTGGCACAAGATCACCGACGAATGAGCGGCTGACACCGCTCTTCTCTTACTCCACGCCCAATACCTTCACAATCACCCGCTTGCGCCGCTGTCCGTCAAACTCCGCGTAAAACACACGCTGCCACGTGCCCAGGTCCAGCTTGCCGTTGGTCACCGGCAGCGTGGTCTCGTGGTGCAGCAGCAACGACTTCAGGTGCGCGTCGCCGTTATCTTCGCCCGTCTGATGGTGCTTGTACTCAGGCCTGGCCGGAGCCAGCTCTTCCAGCCACTTGCCGATGTCCTCGATCAGCCCGCTCTCCAGGTCGTTCACATAAATTGCCGCGGTGATATGCATCGGCGAGACAAAGCACAAGCCGTCTCGCACCCCGCTTCGCTTCACTATCTGCTCCACCTGGTCGGTGATGTGCACCATCTCCTTACGCTTCTTCGTCTCGAAAACCATGTACTCCGTATGAATTTTCATCTCGCCCTCACGACCAGTCTAATTTCGTCAGGCCCATTCTTCTGTCCTGCCTATATCCTGATAACAGCCGTGATAGAAGCCAACACACAAGCCGCTGAACTACTCTCCCAGACCGGCCTTGATCTGCTGGCCACGGGGCTGCCACTTGAGGCGGCGCAGGCCTTCCGTGCGGCCATCGCAGCCGACCCCGATTACTTCGAGGCCCATCATGGCCTCATCCGGGCTTTACGCGACGCCGGGCGCTTCGAACAATCGATCGCCGCGGCCCTGGCTCTTACGGCTCTTACTCCCAGCGATCCGCTCGCTCACACCGCGCTGTCCATCTCGCTGCAGCGCGCCGGCCACATCCCTGAAGCTGAGGCCGCTGCCGCGCGCGCGCGCATCCTGGAGTGGAAGATTCAACTTCAAATGCCGCAGCGCAAGGATTCGCACACTTGAAATCGTCTCGCCGGCCGTCTCCGCTTCAGCGGCTGCGCCGGATGCACGACCAGCTTGTTGCTGCTTACGGTCCTCAATCCTGGTGGCCTGCGGAAACCAGCTTTGAAGTCGTTCTCGGCGCATATCTCACCCAGAACACCGCGTGGAAAGCCGTCGAAAAGTCGCTCGCCAACCTGCGCGCCGTGGGAGCCCTGACCATCGCCGGCTTGCGCTCCGTTCCCCTCGAAGAGCTTCGAGTCCTTGTCCGGCCCTCCGGTTTTTCAACGCGAAAAGCTCCAGCCCTCAAAGCGTTTGTCGCCATGCTGGACGAAGAGTTTTCCGGATCGCTGGACGTGCTGGCTGCAACGCCGACACTCGCTCTGCGCCATCGGCTGCTGGCTCTGCCCGGTGTCGGGCCCGAGACCGCGGACGCCATTCTGCTCTATGCCCTGGGCCACGCTGTTCCAATGGCAGACGAGTATCTGCGACGAATCGCCGAGCGCCACCAGTTGGTAGAGCCCGCCCCTGGTCGAAATCGCAGGGGCTACGAATCGCTGGTGCGTCTCACGCAGCAAGCTTTCGCTGCCGACCCGGTCGAGGGCCACACCCAACTCTTCAACGAGTTCCATGCTCTGAATGTCGCTGTGGGCAAGGCGCATTGCGGCAGAACGGCTCGCTGCATCGGCTGCCCTCTCGCCGACGATCTTCAGTGGACGAAATCAGATCCCATCTAGGTCTCTGACCGCTTGAAGTTGTACCAACGCCGGGTGCCCCATCCTTGCCACGTCTTTGTTTTTGTGGCAAGGGTGGGAGACCACAGACCTCCATCGCAAAACACGAAATCATGCGGTCACCGCACTAGGTCTCTGACCGCTTGAAGTTGTACCAATGCCGGGTGCCCCATCCTTGCCACGTCTTTGTTTTTGTGGCAAGGGTGGGAGACCACAGACCTCCATCGCAAAACACGAAATCATGCGGTCAGAGACCTGGAAGACAGCGATCGAATCGATCGCGCTACTGCTGCATCTTGTAGTCCGAATTCGACAGCTTCTTTCCCACCTGCGACGGCGTGGGAAGCTGCGACCGATCCCATCCTCCGCCCAGAGCCTGCACCAGTTGCACCGCTGCCATCATCTGTTGCACCTGCAGTGTGTTGAGCGTGACCTGATTGCCGTACAGAGTGGTTTGCGCCGTAACCACGTTCACAAACGGATCGACGCCCATCTTGTAGCGCTCCATCTCCAGGTCAAAAAACTCCTGCGAGGACTTCACCGCCTCCTCCTGCCGCAAGATCTGCTGCGAGTAGATCCTGGTAGAAGACATCGCATCCTCAACCTGCTGGAACGCGGTGAGCACGGTCTGGCGATACGTCGCGACGTTTGCATTGTAGGTGGCTTCGTATTGATGCAGTTGGGCGCGATACAATCCGCCGTCGAATACGACTTGGGAAGCAGAGGGTCCGATGGACCACAAGCGGCTCGACGCATCGAACAGATGCTTCAGCGTGGAGCTTTCAAGTCCACCGCCGGCAGCGAGAGTGACTTGAGGAAAGAACGCTCCATAGCCAATGCCGATCGTGGCATTGGCCGATGCCAGGGTGCGCTCGGCCGCGGCCACGTCGGGCCTGCGCTCGGCCAGTTGCGATGGCACACCGGTTGGAATGGCCGGAGGCGTGTAGATCATGGGCTTCACGGGAATCGAAAAGTCCGTCGCGACCTTGCCCACCAGCATTGCGATCGCATGCTCATATTGCGCGCGCGAAAGGCCCACGTTGATCGCGGAGGATTGCGCGGCCTTCAACGTCGCTCGTGCTTCGACGACGGAAATATAGTCACCCGTTCCGGCGTCATACGCGCCTTGCGTCGCATCGAGCGCCTTTTGGTCGGCTTCCACGGTCTGGTTCAATATCTGCTGCAGCATATCCTGCCCGCGAATCTCAAAATAGAATTGGGCCAGGCTGGCTTGCTCCGTCAGCTTTTCGAGTTCCAGATCGGCGGCACTCACCTGCGACATGTATTCCGCAGAACGCACCTCGTTGCGAATCTTGCCCCAGAAGTCCGGAGTCCACGAAACAGAAACAGGCGCCGACCAGAGTGTGGAGGCCTGCCCGCCGTTTGCCTGCGATGAATTGTGCAGGTTGCCCGAAGAGCGCGATCGGCTCCACGAGGCGCCAAGCGTAATGGTGGGCCAATACTGCGAGCGCGCCTCGGCGATCAGCGCTCGGGCTTCCATGAAGTTCTCAAACGAAACCTTGATGTTCTGGTTGTCCACGTTGAGCTGCTCTTCCAGCCCGTTCAGTTCGGGCTCGTGGAAGATCTCCCACCATTTGCCGCGGATCATCGCGTCCTGCGGACTGGCCACCTTCCAGCCATCCGCATCCTGGAAGTTCACCGTGGATTCCTTGTAATTGGGAGCCGTCGCAGTCGGCGCCGTGGGTACATGGTACGGCGGGCCCACGCGGCAACCGCTCAGCAACGCAAGCAGGGCTATGCCTCCCGTTGTTACGACCTTTGATCGCGTTGTAATTCGCTTGAACATGTTCATAAATCTCTCTCGTTTAGGACGCAATTTCTGCGGCCCCTTCCGGAAGCGTGGCACGGCTTTTGCCCGTCACGCGAATGCGCAGCCAGTCCATTAACAGATAAACCACTGGAGTTGTATAGAGCGTCAGCAACTGGCTTAACAGCAATCCGCCCACAATTGTAATGCCCAGTGGCCGGCGCAGTTCCGAACCGGTGCCCGTGCCAAAGGCCAGGGGAAGTGCACCGAACATCGCCGCCATGGTTGTCATCAGGATGGGCCGGAAGCGCAACATGCATGCCTGGAAAATCGCATCGCGTGTGTTCAGACCCTCCTGTCGCTCCGCCGCCAGTGCGAAGTCGATCATCATGATGGCATTCTTCTTCACAATGCCGATCAGCAGAATGATGCCGATAATGGAAATGACATTGAGATCGATATTGAACAACATCAGCGCGATCATTGCGCCCACGCTGGCCGAAGGCAGTGTGGAGATGATAGTGAGCGGGTGCACCAGGCTTTCGTAGAGAATGCCGAGCACAATGTACACCGCCAGCAGCGCGGTAATGATCAGGAATTTTTCGGTGGCCAGCGAGTCTTGATATGCCTGCGCGGTACCCGCAAAGAAACCATGCACCGTGGAAGGCATGCCAAGACCGGTTTCCATCTCCGTGATTTCGCGCGTGGCATCGCTCAGCGACATTCCGTTTACAAGGTTGAATGAAACCGTCACCGAAGGAAACAGTCCAGTGTGGTTCACCTGCAGCGGCGTGGTGCCGACCTTCGACTTCAGCACGCTCAGAAGCGGAGACACGGTGTTGGCGCCTGCGCGCGACGAATTGGCGGCCGGCGTGAAGTAGATGTTGTTTAGCCCCGATGGATCTTGCCAGTATTGCGGCGCCACTTCCATCACCACGTAATACTGGTTCAGCTGGGTGTAGATCACCGAGACTTCCGACTGTCCAAAAGCGCTGTAGAGCGAGCGATCGAGCGACTGTGCCGTCTGGCCCAGCCGGGCCGCCGTGGTCCGGTCGTAGTCCAGCTTCTCTTGCAAGCCGCCGTTCTGTTGATCGCTATTCACATCCTGAAGACCCGGGAGCTTCCGCATGTTCGTCATCAGAATGGGCCCCCAATACGCCAGGCTTGAAACACTGTCCGTCTGGATGGTGTACTGATACATCGCATTGCCGCCGCGGCCGCCGATGCGCACATCCTGCACCGGCTGCAGGAATGCAGACGCAATAGGAAGACGGTTGATCTTGGGGCGCAGGCGATTGATCACATCCATCGCCGAAACTCTGCGTTCGGGTCCCAGAGGCTTGAGAGCAATGTAGACAAATCCGCCATTGCTCGATCCGTTACCGCCCGTGTAGGCGTTCACATGCGCAACCGCCGGATCGGCCTTGATCACGCCCACCAGTTGCTTCACAGAGAAATTCATGAACGGGAACGACGCATCCTGCGGCCCCTGCACACCGCCTACGACTGAACCCGTGTCCTGTTGCGGGAAGAAGCCCTTGGGGATTCGGACGATCACCACGACGTTCAACGCGATCGTGAGCACAAGAACAATCAACGTCAGGGCAGGATTATCCAGCACCCAGGTCAGCGAGTGCCGGTAACCCGCAACCATGCCGCTGAAAAACCTCTCACTGGTGCGATAGAACCAGTTGTGCTTCTCGTCCTGCTGGTGCGCTTTCAACAGGTGGGCGCACATCATCGGCGTCGTGGTCAGCGAGATGACCATTGAAACCAGGATGGCCGTCGAAAGAACCACGGCAAATTCACGGAAAAGACGACCGACAATTCCTCCCATCAGGAGAATGGGAATGAACACGGCAATCAGCGACATGCTGATGGAGAAGACGGTAAACCCGATCTCCTTCGCGCCCTGATACGCAGCGGCAAACGGCTCCATACCCGCTTCAAGATGGCGCGTAATGTTTTCCATCACGACGATCGCATCGTCCACCACAAAGCCCGTCGCGACGGTGAGTGCCATCAGTGACAGGTTGTCGAGGCTATAGTCGAACAGGTACATTACGGCGAACGTTCCAATCAGCGAAACGGGAACTGCGACCGTGGGAATGAGCGTCGCACGCGGGCTGCGGAGAAAAAGGAACACGACCAGCACCACAAGGAGGATGGAACCGATCAGCGTTCGCTCGACGTCGTGAACCGATGCCCGGATGGTATTGGTGCGATCGAGCACAACGGTCGTATGAATTCCCTGAGGGAGCACGGCCTCAAGAAACGGCAACTGCGCGGTAATCCGATCGACGGTCTGGATAATGTTGGCGCCGGGCTGTCGAAAGATGATAATGAAAACGGCCCGGGTGCCGTCCATGTACCCGGCCGTGCGAAGGTTCTGTGCGGAGTCCACCACGTCCGCAACGTCGGAGAGGCGAACGGCCGCGCCCTTGTGGTAGCCAATGATCAGAGGCTTGTACTGGTCCGCCTTCGATATCTGATCGTTCGTCAGAATATCCGCGGTCATCGCCCCGTCGGAAATCTGGCCTCGCGGCTCATGCGCATTCTGGAGACTCAGCATCGACTGAACGCTGCCCAGCGTCATGCCAAAGCTTTCCAGCTTCTTGGGATCGACCTCCACGCGCACTGAAGGTGTGGCGCCGCCGCCGACAAATACCTGTCCCACCCCCTGGATCTGCGAGAGCTTCTGTTGCAGAACCGTGGAACTCAGGTCGTAGAGCTTGGTCACGTCGTACTTCTCTGACGTCAGACCGAGAATCATGATCGGCGCATCGGCCGGGTTCACTTTACGGTAAGAAGGATTGGACGGGAGATTCGCCGGCAAATAAGTGCGCGCCGCGTTGATGGCTGCCTGCACATCGCGCGCTGCGCCGTCGATGTTGCGGCTCAGATCAAACTGGAGCGTGATTCCCGTACTTCCCAGCGAACTGGAGGAGGTCATCTCCGTGATGCCGGCAATGTGGCTGAACTGCCGCTCCAGCGGAGTGGCAACCGAGGCCGCCATGATCTCTGCGCTCGCTCCCGGCAAGCTGGCGCCCACATTGATCGTGGGAAAATCCACCTGCGGCAACGGGGACACCGGCAGCACCGTGAATGCAATGGCGCCCACCATCGCCACTGCGATGGTCAGCAGCGTAGTGGCGACCGGGCGGCGAATGAAAGGAGCAGAAAGACTCATGCAGGCTCTGCTCCATGCACAGGTTGATTCCTCGGCGCCGTATGCGAAGGACTGTGCCCCGTCAGCCGCTGGCCCAGCGCGTCAAAGAAGATGTAGATCACCGGCGTCGTATACAGCGTAAGGACCTGGCTGAGCAGCAGACCGCCCACCATCGCAATACCCAGTGGGCGCCGCAACTCGGACCCCAGCCCCGTTCCAACCGCCAGCGGAATTCCGGCCAGCAGTGCCGCCATCGTCGTCATCATGATGGGCCTGAAACGGATCAGGCAGGCTTCGTAAATCGCTTCGGTCGAAGTCTTCCCATGCTCCCGTTCCGACTCCAGGGCGAAGTCTACAATCATGATGCCGTTCTTCTTCACAATACCAATCAGCAGGATGATGCCGATGATCGCCACGACGCTCAGGTCCTGACCAAAGATCATGAGCGCAAGCAGGGCGCCCACGCCCGCCGACGGAAGAGTGGAAAGAATGGTGATGGGGTGAATNNTCATACAGCACGCCGAGCACGATATACACCGTAACCAGCGCGGCCAGAATCAGCACCGCTTCGTTCGAGAGCGAATTCCTGAATGAAGCCGCGGTTCCCTGAAAGTCCGCTTGAATGCTGGGCGGAAAATTCAACCGCTTGCTCAGCTTGTCGATGTTCGAAATCGCCGTGCCCAGAGACGCCTTGGGGGCCAGGTTGAACGATACGGTGACCGCGGGAAACTGCCCCTGGTGGCTGATGGAGAGCGGCTCGGTGGTAGGATTCACCTGCGTAAAGGCGCTCAACGGCACCGCATGAGCGCCCACCGAACTGATCGAGGAATTCGGAGTGGTTCCCGATGTAGTGCCACCGTTCGCCGATGAGCCTCCGCTCGAAACGGTTCCCGCAAGAACCGAGGTCGGCACACCCATGACCCCCGACGATGCGGTATAGCGCACCGATGTGGTCAGCGCATTCGACCCCGCCGCCGCGGATGCCGAGGAAGAAAACGACGTTGCCGCACCCGCACCGCTGGCCCCCGCCGAAGAACTCGACTGAATGTACAAGGAACCCAGGTTTGCGGGGTTCTTCTGCCACTCCGGCGCGGTCTCGAGAATCACGTGATACTGGTTGAGCTGCGTGTACAACGTGTTGATCTGGCGTTGACCGTAGGCGTCGTACAGCGTGTTGTCGATGGTGGTAGGCGCAATGCCGAGCCGCGAAGCAGTCACGCGATCGATGATCAGTGAAATCGCGCGGCCTCCGGTTTGCTGGTCCGTGGCCACGTCTTCCAGTTCCGGAAGCTTCTTGAGCTCCGCAACAAATCTGTTGGTCCACTCGTTCAACTCGTTGCTGTCCGGATCCTCAAGCGTGTACTGGTATTGCGTCCGGCTGATGCGGTCGTCCACAGTGATGTCCTGCACCGGCTGCATGTACAAGTGCATGGCTGAAACCTGCAGCAAATTCGTCTGCAGGCGTCGAATCACATCGGCTGCGCTCATCTTGCGCTCGTTGAGCGGCTTCAAGTTAATCGAGATGCGGCCGCTGTTCATCGTCGTGTTCAGCCCGTCCGCACCGATGAACGACGAAAGGCTTTCGACGGCCGGGTCTTGCAGAATGATCCGCGCAAGCTCCTGCTGCTTGATCGCCATGTCGCTGTACGAGATCGATTGCGGCGCCTGCGAGATGCCCTGGATGACACCGGTATCCTGCACCGGGAAAAAGCCCTTGGGGATGACGATGTACAGAACCACCGTCAAGATCAGCGCCGCCGCGGCCACCAGCAAGGTAATGGTCTGGTACTGCAGCACAACCTTCAGGGTGCGCCCGTAGAACGCGATCATGCTGTTGAACATGCGCTCGGAGACGCGATAGAAACGGGTCTGCTGTGACTTGGGGTTGTGCCGCAGAATGCGCGCGCACATCATCGGCGTGAGGGTGAGCGACACCACCAAAGAGAGAATAATGGTGACCGCCAGCGTGACCGCAAATTCGCGGAACAGGCGTCCCACCACATCGCCCATGAAGAACAGCGGAATCAGCACCGCGATGAGCGAAACCGTCAACGACACGATGGTGAATCCGATTTGCCCGGCGCCGGTAAGCGCGGCCTCCATGGGCTCCATGCCCTGTTCCAGATAGCGCGAAATGTTCTCGATCATCACGATGGCGTCGTCGACGACGAAGCCNNTTCTCGATCATCACGATGGCGTCGTCCACCACAAAGCCTGTCGAAATGGTGAGCGCCATCAGAGAAAGATTGTCGAGGCTATACCCCAGCATGTACATCACGGCAAACGTACCGATCAGCGAGAGGGGCACAGCCACGCTGGGAATGATGGTGGCCGAGAGGTTGCGCAGAAAAAGAAAGATCACCATGACCACCAGGCCGATGGTCAGCATCAGTTCGAACTCCACGTCGTTTACCGACGATTGGATGCTGGTGGTCATGTCGGTCATGGTCGTGACCTTGATCGAGACCGGCAGATTCGCCTCGAGTTGCGGCAAGATCTGCTGGATCCGTTTGACCACGGTGATGGTGTTGGCGCCGGGCTGGCGCTGGATGTTCAGGATCACTGCCGGCGTCTGGTTCATCCACGCGGCCTGGCGGGTGTTCTCCACACCGCTCACAACATTGGCCACATCTTTTACCAGGACGGGCGCGCCATTGCTATAGGAGATGACAACGTTCCGATAACCCGCCGCGTCCGTGATTTGATCGTTGGCGTCGATCTGGTAGTTCTGCCGCGGCCCGTCAAAGTTGCCCTTGGCGGAGTTCACGCTTGCCTGCGTCAGCGCCGTGCGTACATCCTCCATGTTGAGGCCGTGGGACGAGAGCGCGGTGGGGTTTACCTGGATGCGAACCGCGGGTTTCTGGCCTCCGCTGATGCTCACCAGTCCCACTCCGTTCAACTGCGAAATGCGCGGCGCCAGCCGGGTGTCCACCAGATCCTCAACCTGCGAAAGCGGCATCGAATCCGACGAAACAGCGAGCGTCAGCACCGGCGCGTCGGCGGGATTGGTTTTGTTGTAGACCGGCGGCGTGGGCAGATCGGACGGAAGAAATGTTTGTGAGCCGTTGATGGAAGATTGCACTTCTTCCTCAGCCACATCCAGGCTGAGAGAGAGGTTGAACTGCAGCACGATCACCGACACGCCGCCGGCGCTCGTTGACGTCATCTGGCTCAGGCCCTGCATCTGGCCAAACTGCCGCTCCAGCGGAGCCGTCACCGTGGTCGCCATCACGTCGGGGCTGGCGCCCGGATAAAACGTCAGCACCTGGATGGTGGGGTAATCCACCTCGGGCAGCGCCGATACCGGCAACTGAAAATAGGCGACGATTCCCACGAGCAAAATGGCGGCCATCAGCAGCGCGGTTGCAACCGGCCGCAGAATAAATGGGCGAGACGGATTCATGGGGTGATGCTCTCGGGTGCGTCGGACGCGGATGGAAGCTTGACTTTGGAGATCGTGACCTGTGAGCCATTCTGCAGCTTTTCAAAGCTGCTGTTCGCCACTACATCTCCCGGTTGTAGTCCCTGCACCGCGGTCTCTCCCTTGTCCGAATTCCCCACCTTCACGGTCCGCGTCACAGCCTTGTCATTCTGGATCAAGAAGACAAAGTCGATGCTCCCGTTGTGTTGAATGGCCGAGGAAGGTACCAGCGTCTGCTTCTCAAGCGTCTTCACCAATAGACGCGTATTGACAAACTGGTTGGGGAAAAGAGTGCCATCGCGATTGTCGAACTCCGCGCGCAGCTTCACCGTACCCGTGGTTGTGTCGATCTGGTTATCGATGGATGTCAGCTTTCCCGTCGCCAGGTGCCCTTGCTGGGTCCGGTCATAGGCCTCCACCTTCAGTTGCTTCTTGCCCCGCGTCTGCTGCAGCACCTGCGGCAAACTGTCCTCGGCCAGCGTAAAGATCACGGTAATCGGCTGAACCTGTGTCACCACCAGCAAGGTAGTGGTTGAGTTGGCGGTCACCAGGTTTCCAGGATCCACCAGGCGCAAACCCACCCGGCCCGTGATGGACGAGGTAATGTGGCAGTACCCCACCTGCACCTGGTAATACTGCACGCTGCCTTCGTCGTTCTTCACCGTTCCCTGGTCCTGAAGCACCAGCTTTTCCTGGTCTTCCATTTGCTGGCGTGGAATGGCGTTTTTCGCCCAGGCTTGCTGATAGCGCTCCAGGTCCATCTTTGCCTGCGACAGCAGATTCTGGTCCCGCTCCAGCGCGCCCTGGGCTTGGGCAAGCTGTGCCTCGTACTGGCGCGAATCAATGTCGATCAGGCGATCGCCTTTGTGCACCACCTGCCCTTCGCGGAAGTGCACGGCGGTGATCACGCCGGTGACCTGGGCAGTCACCGCGTCGGTGTAGGTCGGCGTCACGGTTCCGATGGCATCCTGGTAGATACCCACGTCTCCGGTGTGCGCCGTCGCTGTGGTCACCGATACCACGCCGCCCATCGCGCGCCGCCCGCCACCCATGGCGGCGGCCTGGCTCTTCTGCTGGTGCTGGATCACCCAGTAAAACAAGAGTCCGAAAAGCAGCAGAACAACGACCCATACCCAGCGATGGCGGCGCTTCTTGACCGGCGTGGGCGATTCCCCGGCAAACTCGTTCGCCGGAGTTACGTGCGAATCAGAAAATTGTTGGTCCATTTTTTCTCTTGTCACGTCGTCAAAAACATTCTTGGATTCTTTTGGAACCGGTACTCAGCATCGGAATGTGAGTGGATGACCCCGAATCGCCAAGTTTATCACCGCGGCGACGTCCGTATCATGCTAGCCCGGCGCCGATACGGGCGTCATATCTGGATTGAGCGGCACAAATCGCGCCTGTTCCGCTCCACGGACATACCCCATTTCAAGCACTCTCTTTGTGACGTCCGGGGGGCCCCGATAGTTGCAGATTCAACGCATCCGGTTCGGACTCCCGCGGGTGGAATTTCGCGCCAACTCTAAGGAGCCACTGATTAAGTCGACGTTTTGAAAGGGCACGACTTCTAGCCTGCCCTGAGCGCAGCCGAAGGGTGCCGCAAATGGCTAAAAACAGAGGGCGGGCTTCACAGCTTGCGGAAAAACTCACAGTTGATTGCGCTTTGAAAGGGCACGACTTTAGTCGTGCCACCCTCTAAATCTAGATGTCATTCTGAGCGAGCGTAGCGAGTCGAAGAATCTGCGGTTGCCTTTTTCCAATCACCACATTGCAGGGAGCCCTACCCTTGCCGCGCTCGGGAAACCCCCTCAACCACCTATGCTGCCGACATCATCTGTTTTGAAAGGGCACGGCTTCAGCCGTGCCGCAAATGCGCAAAATCAACGAGGCCTTTAGGCCCCGAGGGATGCTTCTCGGGATTTTTGCTTGAAGTCTAGCCTTTTTCCGCAGCCTGTTTAGCCTGAGGGAATGTTGGATCGCAAAATGGACTTGTTCAGAGGTTCCCTAAGAAGTCTGCAGGGACCTCCCCAACTATTCCACCACCTGGGGCGACGGGGAGGGCGAGGGCGTATCGCCCACCCGCCGTTCCACAGCAGCGGCTTCGATTTGGCTGTTGATTTCGGCGCCCAGCAGAAGCATCAGCCCGGTCATATAGAACCATGTCAACAGGATGATCACCGCGCCAAGAGAGCCGTAGGCCACGGAATAATTGTTAAAAAAGTGCAGGTAGCCGCGAAGACCAAGAGAGGCCGCCAACCATCCCACGATCCCTATCACGCCGCCCGGAGTCAGCCAGTGCCAGCGGCGCATGCGCAAGTCTGGCGCCCAGTAATAGAGCACCGCAAACGACAGGGCGAGAAACAGGGCGGCAAGCGCCCAACCCGCGATTCGAGCCGCCAGGGCCGCCACTGCATACAGAAAATCGTCATGGATCCACCGGCGCTCCCACGCCGCTGTAAAGTCTCCCCCGAACATCGAAGCAAGGCCAAGCGAGACGATCAATGTGAGAAGGATGGTCAAGCCGATCGCATAGATGCGCGCCTTGATGTATGAGCGTGTTTCTTGCACCTTGTACACCACGTTGAGAGTGTCCTGAATTGCGGAAATGCCCACGGAAGCAGACCAGACGGCTGCGATCAATCCAAAGGTCGCCTTGCCTGAGGTGGAGGCGGCGGTGGTCTCATTGAAAGTATCCAGTACCGTGCCCAGCGCCGAAGTGGGAATCACCAGGGCAAGATAGTCGAGCAGTCTGTCATAAATCCTGAAGGCGGATCGCGCTGCCAGCCCCAGGACCGAACCGGCGCAAAGCAGCGTGGGAAACAGCGCGAACAGAAAATAGAATCCCAGCTCCGCTGCGTGGCCGAAGATCCGGTCCTCCATCACGGATTTCCATATCCGGGTGGCCACCACGTGCACCGGCACACCCTGGAGATTCCACAACGAATAAAGCGGTGAGGTGGACACCATATCCCACACCCGCCGTTCGTGGCGATTCAGTCGCGGATCGACGCTTGAGCCCAGGCTTGAGATATGCATCCCTCGACCACTCGGTAAATACACCTACTCACATAGGTTTATGGATGCACGTTATGCCCACTTCGATTGCTCGGCCGTTACAGACCACGGCTCAATCGGCCTGCAACTCTTTCCCTTTCAATGAGTGGGTCAACCAACCCGTTTACGCCCGCATCTGATCAGTAGTGAAAGTTCCTGCTCTCCTTTGCCAATGGGCCAAATTGACCACTTCGATCGGCCGTCTCAGTTTGAGCCTCGGCCGCTCGCGGAATCTGGTCCGCTTTATCTTCTTCTTGTGTTCGTTGGGCTTCATGTGTCTTCGCATCTCTGCCCAGCAGGCGCAGTCCGCGGCCAAGTCGACTCCCACGGACACTTCCGCTTCGACCCAGATCCTGTCGTCCTATGAAGGGCAGAATGTGGCGTCGATCGAGATCGCCGGTCGTCCCGATCTCAGCTCCTCCCAGTTCGATTCCGCGTTTGCGCAGAAGCCCGGACAGCCCTTTTCGAAAGAGAAAGTTGAACAGACAGCGGCCGCCGTCAAGACTGCGGGAAAATTCGAAGACGTGCGCCTTCAGGTGGACCCCGAGGCCAGCGGAGTGCGCGTCCTGCTGATTGTGGAGCCCGCGGTCTACTTTGGAATATTCCAGTTTCCTGGCGCTGCGCAGTTTCCTTACTCGCGCCTCATCCAGATTGCCAACTTCCCTATCCAAACCCCGTTCAACGCCACCGAAGTTGAATATGACCGGCAGAGTCTTTTGACTTTCTTCCGCCAGGAAGGCTTCTTCCAGGCCGAGGTGCGCTCCGAAGTCAAAGTAGATCGAGATCACGCCATCGCTGACATATTGTTCCCAACCAAACTGGGCCGCCGCTCCAAATTCGGCACGGTCGACATCGCGGGCCTTCCCACCGCCGACCAGGACCGCATGAAGTTGAGGCTGAAGTCGCTGTTGGCGCGTGTCCGCAGCGCAGCCATCCGTCCCGGAAAAACCTATCACCGCACCACGCTGAACAGGGCCACCCAATACCTTCAAACTGAATTGCAAAAGCAGGGCCTGCTGGGAGCCGAGGTAACACTCGCTGGAGCCGAGTACCATGCAGACACCAACCGCGCCGATGTCCACTTCGCGGTCAAGCCGGGCGTGAACACGCGCGTCGATATTGAAGG
The DNA here is from genome assembly GCA_003151435.1 of Acidobacteriaceae bacterium. Classification (GTDB taxonomy): domain Bacteria; phylum Acidobacteriota; class Terriglobia; order Terriglobales; family Acidobacteriaceae; genus Telmatobacter. Next base: position 17,169 of record PLXP01000200.1, on the reverse strand, counting down.
CGCCCACGTCTGGAGCTGGACCCGCAAGTCTTTGCTTCCCGTCTATCAGGGAATCGGCGTAGACCAGGAAGCCGTGCAGGAAGGACGTCAGGCCCTCACATCCTATTTCCAGTCCAAGGGCTTCTTCGATGTGAAAGTGGACGCAGACCTGAAGGCCTCACCCCAGCTCGACACCATCGTCTATCGCATCGCCAGGGAGAAGAAACACAAAGTAGACGAGGTGAAGTTATCCGGTAACTCCAAGTTACCCTCCTCTGACCTCACGCCGCACATCGCCGTCGAGCAGAAACACCTCTTCTCGTCAGGAAAGTTCAGCGATCAGCTCGTTCGCTCCAGCGTTAATAACCTCAAGGCCGTGTATCAGTCTGAAGGATTCAGCGGCGTCGCGGTCGTCCCGGCCGTGACCAATCGCGACGGCGATATCGACGTGACTTTTCGGGTTACCGAAGGGCCGCGCGATATCGTCAACTCACTTACAGTGGAGGGCGCCGATACATTTCCCTCATCCCAATACGCGCCCGCCGGATTGAAGCTCGCCGCCGGCCAACCCTATTCCCAGAGGCACGTGCAGGAAGACCGCGCCAACATTGTGGCTCATTATCTTCAGGCGGGATATCTGACCTCGAGTTTTCGCGAAACGGCCACCGAAGTTTCAAAGACCGACCCTCACCACATCAACGTCGTTTACCACATCTACGAAGGCCCGAAAGTATCCACGGCAGAAGTGTTAACCCTGGGGCGTGAGCACACACGACAGCGGCTCATCGACCTGGACGTATCCTCCATCAAGCCGGAACAACCGCTGACTGAGTCCCAGCTACTCACTGCTGGAAGCAAGCTCTACGACCACACCGGCGTCTTCGATTGGGCTGAAGTCGATCCCAAGCGCCAGATCACCACGCAGACCAACGAGGACGTCCTCGTAAAAGTCCACGAAGCCAAAAGGAACGAGTTCACCTACGGCTTTGGCTTTGAATTCATCAATCGCGGTGGAAGCGTTCCCAGCGGAACAGTCGCATTGCCAAACCTGCCCCCAGTGGGACTCCCCTCGAACTTCACCACCAGCCAGACCACTTTCTACGGTCCCCGCGGCACCGTGCAGTACACGCGAAATAATTTCCGAGGCAAGGGTGAGTCTCTCTCACTCACCGGCTTTGCGGGGCGGCTCGACCAACGCGGCGCTATTTATTACATTGACCCAAACTTCCGCTGGTCATCATGGAGAGCCAGCACCTCCTTCTCTGCCGATCGCAACGAAGAGAACCCCATCTTTTCTTCGCAGCAGGAGATCGGCAGCTTTCAGCTTCAGCGCTACATTGACCACGCGCAGAAGAACACCCTCTTTCTGCGCTATAGCTTCAGCAAGACCGATCTGCCCAGGGTCTTGATATCCGATCTGGTGCCCATCGCTGACCGTCACGTGCGTCTCTCTACAATTTCGTCCAACCTGACGCGCGACACCCGCGACAATGTTCTCGATGAGCACAAAGGCGTTCTGCAATCCATCGAACTGGACTTTACTTCCTCAAAGCTTGGCTCGAGTGTGGACTTCGCAAAACTGACGGGACAGGCCGCGTTCTACAAACAGAAGTTTCACAACATAGTCTGGGCAAACAGCGTCCGCATCGGCCTGGCACAGCCTTTTGCGAACAGCCGCGTCCCGTTGAGCGAAACCTACTTTACCGGCGGAGGCAACTCTCTTCGCGGGTTCCCACTCGATGGAGCCGGACCGCAGCGCGATGTACAGGTATGCAGCAATGGATCCACTGACTGCAACGTCTTCATCAAAGTTCCGGCGGGTGGAAACGAATTACTCCTCATCAATGCTGAAGCTCGCATTCCCCTGCCGTTCAAGAAGGGCCTCAGCATCGTCCCTTTCTACGATGGCGGCAACGTATTTCCCAGGGTAGGCTTTCACCAATTCACTTCGCTCTATGCCAACAACATCGGTATCGGCTTTCGTTATGCCACGCCAATCGGCCCCATCCGCTTCGACCTCGGCTATAACTTCAGCCCCGCTCCGGGCGTCAGCTCCATTCAACCCTTCGCCAGCATTGGTCAGGCATTTTAAGGAGGAGCAACCGTGAATGCTTCCGTTCCACCATCAGACTCCGGCGAAACCTCCGCTTCCAACCATCAGCATGGACGCCATCGCTTGTTGAGAGTAGCGGCATGGATCGGCGCAGGCATGTTAGTGCTGCTGCTACTGATTGCGGTCACCTCAACCATCTTGCTGAACAGCGCTCGCTTTCATGCTTACCTTTTAGCCACCGTTCAAAAACAGGCCAGCGAGAGTCTCGGCGTTCCCGTCACCGTTCAAAACTTCACTCTCCATTTCTCCAGGCTGAGCCTCGATCTGTACGGCCTCACCATCGCTGGAGCCAGTCCATACCCCAACCCGCCTCTACTGCAGGTTCAGCACGCCCAGGNNACAGCAAAAGCAACACCACCATCTTCGACCTCGGCATTCGCAGCGCGGTTATTGATCGCGGCGAAATCTTTTATAACGACATACCCAGCGCTCTTGCGGCAGACCTGCACAACGTTGACCTGCATACCACCTTCGATCGCGCACTTACTAAGTACTCGGGAAAGCTGAGTTATGCGGATGGACGCCTGGTCTACGGAACATACAAACCGCTCCAGCACGATCTGGACGCGCAGTTTGACGCCACCCCGACAACCTTCCATCTCAACTCGGCAAAGATATCGATTGGCGCATCGCAAATCAACCTTGCTGCCACCCTATCGAACTATGCCAACCCCTCGATTCAGGCTAAGTACGACGTAACAGTCGATGGCGCACAGCTCGCAAAGATATTAGCCAACCCTTCCATCCCTGCCGGAACTGTCCGCGCAACGGGATCCGCGCAATATCGGCAGGTCGCCAAACGCGCGCTGCTGGATACGCTGGTAGTCAATGGCGACCTGACCAGTCGACAGATCACCGTCAACACCACGTCAGTTCATGCCGCTGTGGATAACATCGTGGCGCACTATTCCCTCGCCAATGGCGACGTTCAACTGCACGAACTTCGCGCCAGTATTCTCGGCGGCGAACTCACCGCTCAAGGCACGATGAAGAGCATCGGCGGCGACAGCCACACACAACTCAACGCCACCGTGCACGGCGTCTCACTCGCCGAGGCCAGGAAGATGATGGGCGCCTCCTCTGCTGCTCCTAGCGTCGCGCTCACGGGAGTACTGAACGCGGACGCGACCATGTCATGGGGCAATACCATGAACAATCTGGTAGCGCGCGCCGACGCCACCATCAATGGCAACGCTGCGGGAAAGCAGCCGTCCGTCGCTAACCCAGCAACCGCCAATGCCGGTGCCGCCGCGCCATTAGTCGTTCCAGTTGACAGCGCGATTCATGCAACCTACACCGCTCGAAGCCAACAGCTCGCGTTGACGCAGAGCTACCTGCGCACTCCCCAAACCAACCTGACGATGAACGGCGTCGTGAGCAGGCAATCCAGCCTCGCTGTTCAATTGCAGGCGAATAACCTGCGCGAACTGGCGACCATCGCCAATCTATTCCAGACCGCCTCTTCCGGCCATCCGGTTCAACCAATCGATCTCTCCGGCACAGCCTCGTTTCACGGTAACGTGCAAGGCTCAATGACTGCTCCCCGCTTGACCGGACAACTCACCGCCGCGAATCTCTACGTGAACGGAACCGGTTGGAAAGTCTTCCGAACGAATGTCGATGTAAGTCCCTCGTTGGTCAGTTTGCAGCACGCCGATCTGGAACCCGACACCCATGGACGCATCACGTTCAACGCCAGCGCAGGGCTCGACAAATGGTCCTTCACCAAGTCCAGTCCCGTTCAGATCGAGCTTGACGCATCGCAAATGAGTCTCGCCGACCTTGAAAAGCTGTCGGGCCGGCAGATCCCCGTCTCTGGCGTTCTGAATACGCATGTCTCCATGCATGGCACCGAGCTCAACCCCGTAGGCACCGGTAATCTTACATTGACAAAAGTCACAGCGTATGACGAGCCCATAACTTCAATCGAGATAAGGTTCTCCGGCACCGGTGACGAAGCCCATGCAGACCTGTCTGCGCAGTTACCTGCGGGCAGCTTGCAAGCGAAGGTAAGCGTCCGTTCAAAGGATAGGACTTATACCGCGCAACTAACTTCCTCGGGAGTTCAACTCGACAAGCTGCAAGCCCTCAAGACCAGGAACATCGATGTATCCGGTGTCGTCGCCCTTAACGGGAATGGCCAGGGCACGTTCGACAATCCTCAACTGAACGCCACCCTTCAGATTCCCACCCTGGCAATTCAGAAGCAGACCATCACCGGCATCACTCTGCAGATGAATGTTGCGAATCACGTTGCGAACGCGACTCTGGCTTCAACCGCGGTGAATACCTCCATTCAGGCAAAAGCTCGCGTCGATCTTACCGGCGATTATCTCGCTGACGCGTCACTCGACACACAGGGCATTCCGCTGCAGCCTCTGCTGGCCGCCTATGCCCCGGAACAAGCCGACGCAATCACCGGAGAAACTGAAGTGCACGCGACGCTCCATGGCCCGCTCAAGAACAAGAACCTGATTGAAGCACAGGTCACGATTCCCATCTTGAAGATGGAGTACAACAAGGCCATCCAGTTGGCAGCCGCATCGCCCATCCACGCCGATTACAAGAACGGCGTGATCGACGTGCAACGCAGCGCCATCCGCGGCACTGACACCGATGTCCAGTTCCAGGGCTCGATCCCCACCAGCGGCAACGGGCCTATGTCCCTGCTGCTTCAAGGCACCATCAATCTCCAGTTGGCGCAACTGTTCAGTCCCGACGTGAGAAGCTCGGGCCAGCTGAAGTTGAACATCAACTCTTATGGCAAGATGGATGGACCTAACCTGGGTGGTGAGATTGACATAGTCGATGCAAGCTATGCTTCGGCTGACTTACCCGTCGGCCTGGAGCACGGTAACGGCGCACTAACTCTGACAGCCGATCGCATTAACATCAAGAATTTCGAGGGCACCGTGGGCGGCGGAATCATCACAGCCCAGGGCGGTGTCGCATACCGGCCGGGCGTTCAGTTCGATCTGGGATTGGCCGCCAAGGGGGTCCGCGTGCTTTACCCGCAAGGAATGCGTGAGAGCATTGACGCCAATCTCAGGCTGGCCGGCACAACCGACAACGCGAATCTCGCAGGCACGGTCAATCTGTCCAGCCTCTCGTTTACTCCGGCTTTCGATCTCAACAACTTCATCGGCCAATTCTCAGGCAGCGTTGCGGCCCCGCCCTCGAAGGGTTTCAGCCAGAACGTGCAGCTCAACCTTGCTGTGCACTCCACCAACAATGTGAATCTTATAAGCAGAACGCTCAGCGTGAACGGCTCAGCCAATCTCCGCGTGCGAGGAACTGCGGCGGACCCGGTCATTCTGGGGCGCGTCGATCTCAACGGCGGCGATATTATTTTGAACGGCTCCAGGTTCGTCCTCACTGGAGGCACCGTTCAATTTGTCAATCCATCGGAGACTCAGCCAGTGGTGAACGTCACTCTGAATACGACCATCCAGCAATACAACATCAGCATGAGGTTCAACGGCCCCGTCGATCAGTTGCGTACGCAGTACAGTTCTGATCCCTCGCTGCCATCGGCCGATATCATCAACCTTCTCGCGTTCGGAAAAACCACTGAGGCGGGTGCGAACGCGACCGCGACTCCCGCAAATCAGCAGGCGGAATCACTCATTGCGTCGCAGGTTTCAAGCCAGGTAACCAGTCGTGTTTCCAAGATCGCCGGCATTTCTCAGCTATCGATCAATCCGGTGCTGGCCAATAGCAGCAACCAAGGGGCCGACGCGAATATTACGATTCAGCAGCGAGTAACCGGCAATCTGTTTATCACGTTTTCGACGAACGTGGCGTCCACGCAAAGCCAAACCATCCAGGGCCAATATCGGGTTTCGCCGCGCATCGCTTTAAGCGCAACCCGCGACGCCAATGGCGGTTTCGCCGTAGATACACTCATCAAGAAGACCTGGTAACTCCAGCGCACCAGGTCAGTTTGTACTTTAGGTAACTTAGTGTGCTGTCCCAGAAGTACGTTAAATAATAGGCTGTCATCCTGGGCGGAACTTGGCGCGCTTTTTGCGCCAAATGGAGTCGAAGGATCTGCGTTTCCGTCCGTCGACTTTTTCAATTGACTTTTGGGACGGCATATTAGCAGCAACAAGCAAAGCCATGAGAGCGGACTTACCGCGGCATATCACGGTGCAATGCTTTCACCTGGTAGCCGGCCTTCTTCAGTCTTCTGGCCATCTCTTCCGCCATCATCACGCTGCGATGCTGGCCGCCCGTGCACCCGAACGCCACAGTCAGGTAACTCTTGCCTTCTCCCACGTAGTGCGGCAGCAGGTAAAGCATCAGGTCTGTCACCCGCCCCAGAAACTCCGCAGTCTGCGGAAAGCCGCGCACATACGCCGCCACCTTTGGATCGAGACCGGTCTTCTTGCGAAACTCCGGCACAAAGTGAGGATTCGGCAGGAATCGCACATCGAACACCATATCGGCATCCAGGGGCACGCCATTTTTGAAGCCGAAACTCACGCAGGAAACGAGCAGGTGCTCCATTTTTTCGTCATGGCCAAACCTGGCCTGGATGTGCGCACGCAGTTCATGCACATTGAAGTTGGACGTGTCGATCAGCGTGTCGGCCACATTGCGAATTGGATCCAGCAGTTGCCGCTCTTCCACAATGGAGCGAGACACTGTCTCCTGTTTTCCCAACGGGTGCGGGCGCCGCGTTTCGGAGTAGCGCCGGACAAGCACGGCGTCTTGTGCGTCAAGAAAAACCACCCGTGTCGGCAATACCATCCTGACGCTCTTCAATATGTCGGGGAGCTGGTCGAGCGTCTGCCCCTCGCGGACATCGACCACAATCGCGGCGGTCTGAATGTCGGCGGACTTACCCACCAATCGCGCAAAGTCCGGCAACAGCTCCAGGGGCAGATTGTCGACCGCATGAAAGCCGAGATCCTCAAATGCCTTGAGGGCCGAGGCCTTTCCTGACCCTGAGATCCCGGTGACAATCACCAGTTCTTTGCCTGGTTTATTTTTCGCTTTGGTAGGTTTGACCGACGGCGACGAGGACGCCCGAGTGGATTTTTTTGATTGCGCCATGCGCTCATCCTACACTGGATCTCCGCGCGCCATAAGCGAAAAGACGCTCACGTATCGAGCCGAACCATCCGGCATCCCTTTACGGCGAGTTCCAGTGCGCGCGCCGGTTCCAGCGCGTGCGACAGCAAGTGCCCTTGCCCCAGTTCGCATCCGAGCCGACGCAGCGTGTTCAACTGCTCCTGCGTCTCAATTCCCTGCGCCAGCACCTGCACACCGACCGATTTCCCCACATGAATCAGCGACTCAACCAGCGCCAGTTGGCGGCCTGTGGTGGTCGCGGCGATGGTCAGCTTCGGGTCCATCTTCACCACCGCGATGGGAAGACGCACCAGGTGGTTCAACGGCGCCAGACTGGAACCGAAGTTATCCAGCGCCACGCGCACTCCGCAATCCACCAGCCGCTGTATCACGGCGACCGCCCCATCGGGATTGTCGTTCAGCGTGGTCTCTGAAACCTCAAACATAAGCCGCGACGGATCCACCCCTGTCGCCGCAAGCGTCCTCTTGAGATGCGCGACTGTATCGTCCTGATAAAACTGCCGGTGGGTTACGTTCACGGTAATCATGAGAGAGTTGCCGGGAATCGCATCTTCCCAGCTTCGCAGTTGCCGGCACACGGTGTCGATCGCATCCCTGGCGATGCTGGCGGCGAAACCAACATCGTCCGCAACAGAAAGAAGATCGCGAAAACTATCGACCGTTCCGTCTGCCCTGCGCCAGCGCAGCAGCGATTCAAAGCCCTCCACCTGGCCGGTAGCAAGCCGATAGATGGGCTGATACCACAGCTCGAACTCACGCTTGTTCAGCACGTGGCGCAATTCGCGTTCGCGCTCCTGCTGCCCGGCCACGTGCACTGACATGCGTTTGTCGAAAACTTCAAATCGCTGTCCGCCATTCTCCTTGGCGCGATACATGGCGAGATCCGCATTGCGCATCAGCGACTCCGGCGTCTCATGATCGTCCCCAGCCATGGCAACACCCAGGCTGGCACTTGGCTTGACCGGATTGCCGAGAATCTCGAATGAACGGGCAAGTTCCTGAAGCACGCGCTCCGCCACAGCGTTCAGGTCAGAGACCGTCAGAATACTTTCCACCAGGATTCCGAACTCGTCTCCGCCCAGCCGCGCCGCCGTGTCTTGCGGCCTCAGAACTGCCCGCAGCCGCTCTGCCACAGCCATCAGCAGCATGTCGCCCGCGGCATGACCCAGTGAATCGTTCACTTCCTTGAAGCGGTCCAGATCGACGAAGAGCACACCGCAGCCCTGGTCGCGGCGCCGCGCGCGACGACTCAGTGCCAGGTTCAGCCGGTCCTGAAAAAGCGCCCGGTTGGGCAAGCCCGTGAGCACGTCGTGCATGGCATCGTGCTGCAGCTTGGCTTCCACTTGCTTGCGCTCACCAATATCGCGATACGTCAGGACATAACCCGCCTTGTCCCCGTTCACCAGCAGCGGCGCCACCTGCATGGCGACATCCACCAGTTCACCATCCTTGGTGATGCGCACCGTTTCGATCGTAATGCGCCCTTGTTCCTTCAACGCTTTCTGCAGCATGGCGTTCTCGTGCTGGCGCGTCTCCGGCACAATAAAGTCGCGCAGGTTGCCACCGCTCACTTCGTCTGCGGTGAATCCGAACATGCGCGTGAATGCCGAATTGGTGTAGAGCACGTGGGAACCGTGGACGATGGCCACAGCCTCAGGAATGCTGGCCAGCACATCCTCCATCAACCGCGGCTTGGGCGCCCGCTCCCGGGACCCGGCCTGCGCCACAATCACCGCTTCGCGCAGTTCCGCATCGAGGATGCTGTACGTTCCCTCCACCGGCACCAGGTGCCCGCCTTTGCACGCCAGCGTAGCGTGGAAGGGGCTGCCGCGCCTGCTGCCCGCCAGCAAGGTCTGCGGCTCTGCCGTACCCGGAAACAGCCCCCACAAAATATCTTCAACCGGTCGCTGAATCCACTCTCCCTCGGCCATGCCCAGCACGTGCCGGGCCTCCGCGTTGGCAAACACAATACGCCCCGCCCGCTCCAGAAACACCAGCAGCGGCAACGCATCCAGAATCTCCTGCTGTTGCGTGGAATCCGAGTTTTCGGGCAGATTCAGGCTCATCTCGCTCCAGGCAATCGCCGCGTTACTCATCCCGCAATCTTTCCTTCCAAGTGTGACGCCTTTGCCAAATGGCCCCACGCACGAACAGGCTGAATGACCCACGCGACCTGCGATTCTCAGGTCGATCTCGCCCATGCGCCCTGTCAGCGCTGCGGGCGTACCCGTTGTCTTCCCTGCGTCATGCCGCCGCCGGGGCCATTCTTTGTCATCCTATCCCCGGAAAAGAGCCGCATCCATCCCCTGAATTGGGTAGAGGATGCGACCAAGGTCATCGTCAGAACCACGGACAAGGCACGCAATCCCGCATTCAGGGAGTGGGTCAAGGCTCCGTTGTCCGGCTGAAGACGGCGGCTGATTCCGTGGTTTCTATTGCGATTCCTGGCAGGCAGCGGCGTGCGACTCCGCAGCATCCGCGGGAAAGCAGGAGGAGCGTTTCAGACACAGCGCCGGAAACCGGAACGGGGCACCCGCGTGGGACGCGGATACCGGCAGTTTTCCCGCCGGGGTTCCTGGGCAACCCGCAGGTTCTAAGCCTTGGCTGACGTGGCCTGAGCGCAAAACCGCGCGGGACGTGTCGCAAGGGCGGGGATCAAGCCTGGTCCCCGCCTCCACGAACATGCTTTTAAGGAATTTCCACCAGTTCCATCTGCCCGTCGCGCCGACGATGGAGCACATACAGATCTCCATTCGCATTGCGAAAGACCAGCAGGTCGCGATCGCGGAATTCGGTCTCCTTCACGGCCTCCTCAATCGTCATGGGCTTCAGGGCGATCGCCTCGGAACTGGAGACGATATGCGGTTCCACGATGGCCGGGCCCGCCGGAAACGAGTGCACCGCGATCGAGGCACGCGCTTTGGTTGCCGTGCGTTTGGGCTTCTCTTCGCCCTCAGCCTGGGCCGAGCGCGCGTTGGAACGTGTAATCGGGGGTGCGGCCGCGACCTTTTCCTCCTTCGGTAGCCGCTTGCGCGCCAGGTTCCGGTCCCGATACCGGAGAGCCTGGTGCTCAGCATGAGCCAGGGCGGCTCGCAGAGCGGACTCTTGGGTATCGGCCTCTCCTGCGGCCACAATCGTCTGCAGACGCGCCTTCACCGTCAGCTCGGCGATCTGCACATGCCTCTGTACTTTGAATGTTATGGATGCGCTGGTAGTTTTGCCCATGATGCGGGCGATTCGATCCATCCCCTCCTCGGCCTGCGTGCGCAGCGTCTTGGAGATTCTTACTTGTCTGGCGGTCAACTCCACTTCCATGGTCAGCCTCCGCTCTCGGTTTTTCTCCTGCCGCATTTCTCGGTGGGAGAACTTGGATTCTATAGCATTACGGTGGCAGCGGTCAGTTTCGAACCTCAGTTACGAGTTGTCAGTTCTCAGTTGTCAGTTCTCAGTCCCCGCAATTGGACAATAACCGCCCCCGAAACAGTGCCGCTCTTATCGACGAGTTCTCATCCCACAACGTTCAGCGTCACTGAGAACTGACAACTGAGAACTGACAACTGCCGCCTCACCCATCCCGCCGCCGGCGCTGGTGCGTCGATGGAATATTCATGTCTTCTCGGTATTTGGCCACAGTCCGACGGGTCAGTTGGATTCCCTGCGCATGCAGCATGGCGGCAAGCTGGTCGTCGGTCAGCGGATGCTTCGCATCTTCGTCGTCGATAAACTTGCGCACTTTGCGCTTCAGAACCAGCAGCGGAGTATCGGCGCCCTCCGGCCCGTTCGACCCCTCCGAAAAGAAGAAGCGCAGTTCAATGACACCTTGCGGCGTGTGAGCATATTTGTTGGCCACCGCCCGGCTCACCGTCGACGGATGAACTCCAATCTCCTCCGCCACCTCCTTGATCATCATCGGCCGCAGAGCCTCGATGCCAAATTCAAGAAAATCCTGCTGGCGGCGCACAATCACTTCGCAGGTGCGCAGAATCGTGCTCTTGCGCTGCGCGATATTGCGCATCAGTTGAATTGCGGAGCGAAAACGCTCCTTCACATAGTCCTTGACCTCGCGGTCAGTGCCCTCGGCAACCAGCATTTGGCGATAGCGCCGGCTGAGCCGCAGGCTGGGCAGGTCTTCCTCGTTCATTGAAACGATCCACTCATCGCCGCGCTTGACGAACACCACGTCCGGCTCGATCAGCCGCGTCTGCTCGCGGTTGTAGAGGCGCCCTGGCCGCGGATCGAGGGTACGGATGAACTCCACCGCGGCATGAGCCTCTTCCACCGTCACCTGCACGGCATGGGCCAGATCCTTCACGTCCCGCTTCTGCAGCAGGTGCAGGTGCCGGTCGACAATCGTGCCCGCCACTTCCATGGCGCGGCGCCGCTCTTCAAGCTTGGCCTCCGCCTCCACGCGGAAGCTCCCGTGGGGATCGTCGCCCGGCTCCACCGCCTGGTGCCTGGCATAGACCTGGGCAAACTCGTGTTGCTGGGCTGAAATCTGGATCATCAGGCATTCGCGCAAATCGCGAGCGCCCACGCCTGCCGGATCNNAGTTCCTCCTCGCCGGTGGCCAGATATCCATCTTCGTCCAGGTTCCCGACAATAAACTCCGCGGCATCGCAAAGGTCGGACTCCAGCGTCAGAGCTCCCAACTGCCACGCCAGGTGATCGGACAGAGTCGTCGGCTGGGAGAGAAAGTTCTCAAACGAGGGCTTTTCGCTATCCTCATACTCCGGCTGGGTGCGGTAACCCGGATCAAGATAGTCCTGAAAGTACGATCCGAAATCGATCTCGTTGAAAGAGTCTTTGGGCGGGGCCGCTTCCACATCCACTCCGCGCTCCAACTTTTCCTCGCGGCCTGCCACCTGGTCCAGCATTGGAACGGACTCATCGATTTCTTCCAGGACGGGATTCTCCACCATCTCGGCATCGATCATCTCCTTCAGCTCGAGCTTGTTGAGCGCAAGAACGCTCACCATCTGCATCAGGCCCGGAGTCAGGACCTGCCGTTGTGCCACCTTCAGATTCAGTCTGGGCTGCAACAGCGCCATATGAGAAGCTCATTTCCCGCTTGGACTAAAAGCCAGTGTAACCGGATGAGAAAAACCCTATCGCGGAAAACGCCCTCTGTCGATCCCTGTATCCCGGAATGGACCGTACCCAATCCGGAACTCTCCATCTCTCAATAGGATGCAGGACGTTTCCCCTTGGTGGACCGTTCTACAAAATAATCCTTCGGATCCCAGGCTGTCCGCGATACCCTGGGAACCGCCTCAACCGAGGCTGAAGCCCTCCCCCAGATACACGCGCCGCACGTCCACGTCGTTCCCCAGTTCATGGGGAGTGCCGGCCCGGAAGATGCGGCCCTCCGCGATGATATAGGCGCGATCGGTAACGCTCAACGTCTCGCGCACATTGTGGTCGGTGATTAAGATGCCGATGCCGCTTGCCTTCAAGTCGAAAATGATCTTCTGCAGTTCCAGCACGGCAATTGGATCGATGCCGCTGAATGGCTCGTCGAGCAGAATGAAATTGGGCTGAATGCACAGCGAGCGCGCGATCTCCACCCGTCGCCGTTCGCCGCCTGACAAGGCATATCCCCGGGTAGTCCGGATGTGGCCGAGGTTCAACTGATGGATCAGGCGTTCCGACCGGGTCTTGCGCTCGCGATTTCCCAGCGGCTGCGCCTCCAGCACGGCGACGATGTTTTCTTCCACCGTAAGCTTGCGGAAAACCGATGGCTCCTGGGGAAGATAGCTGATGCCGAAGTTGCGCGCCCGCAGGTACATGGGCAGCCGCGTGATATCGGTGTCGTCCACCATCACGCGCCCCGACTCCGGAACCACCAACCCCACGATCATGTAAAAGATCGTGGTCTTGCCCGCGCCGTTCGGCCCCAGCAGCCCCACCACTTCGCCGCGGGAGATCTTCAGGTCGACGGACCGGACGACCTGGCGTCCCTTATAGCTTTTGCTGAGTGCCTGCGCGATCAGTGTTTCCATCGATCCTTCATGTGTGCTCTCATGCACTCATTTCCGGCCCTATTTCGGCGCCGTTGTGTCCGTAGTGGTCTTGCGTCCGTTGCCTTCGATATTGACGCTATCATCGCGGCTATTGAATATCAAAGCCTCGCCCGTCACCGTTCCCCGGGCCGGGTCGGTCATTCTGGGCGGCGAAGCCGCGGTCCCGGTCAGCACGTACTCTCCCGTTTCGCTCGAATACACCAGTTGCTCTCCGGTGCCGCGCCGGCCCTGGGAACTCACTTGAACCCGCCCCCTGGCCGTCAAACGGTCCACCTGCGCCGCGCCGCCGTCTTTGCCGGCGTGGTTCCCGGGCGGCAGCAGCACCAGTTCAACCTCGTTTGAAACCGATGTGGCTGTCGACGTCTCGGCCACCACGCTGACCCCCGCGCCACCATGCATCACAACCTTGCGCTCGGCGTCGGAGTACTTGAAGTCTGCTCCGCGGACGCGAATCACGGAAGGCACCGCCGGCTTGCCGCCCGGGTCCTTCGCCCCGCTCGCCTTGCCTGCCGCCGCGCCGGATGCCGGGTTCGCGGCGCTCACCAGCACCACGCGAACCGGGTCTGACCCATTTGTACTCCTCGCCACAAGTGTCTGCCTGTCCCGGTCCAGCACGATCACCGGCGCGGAGATCGAATTTGCCTGCTGCCACAGCCGCGCCTCTCCGCGGAAGGTCGCCTCTCCGGTGGACTGGTGGAGTTGCGCCTCGGCCGCGACCACGTGGGCCGGTCCCTGCCCGCCCAGGGTCACGCTTCCGTGCTCGGTTTCGCCGCCTGAGGGTTTCGCCTGCCGATCTGCCTTGGGCGTGTCCACCCAGGTGGCCTTCACGTTCCCGCGCGCAAACGCATCGCCGGAAGCCTGCGAGACATCAAGCTTGTCCGCCGTAAGCTGCAGTCCGCCATCTTCCACCCGCGGATTCAACGTAAGGTGCAGCCACTCTCCCGCGCCTTCATACACCGCCCGCCCCGAGGTGGCGCGCATGGAAGTCTGGGGCTGTGCGCCTGGCTTGCTGGCCGCATCCTGCACCAGCACGACGTTCCCATCCACCGTCGCCGTCTGGATTTGCGCCGCTGCATCCCCACCGCCTGGCCCCCCAGGACCGGGTCCGTTTCCAGCCCCATTTCCAGTCCGGTCTTTCGCTCGGCCCTTGCTCGCCGCATCCTGGCGTCCAGGGGCAAAATGCGCGTCCAGCCGGTCCCCGTTGATCCTCTGCCGCGCACCGGCGGCCGTGGCCTGTTCCAGCGCGGCATGGCCCACGCCCGTGATCTGCGACAGTTGCTGGTGAGCGCCAAACTGCCCCGTAACCTGATCCGCCGCCATGCGCGACGGCGTCACCGGCCCGTTGCCGCGCTGGCTTTCGCCCGTTACCACCACTCCGCCCGTGCCGTGAAGGCTGCCCAGCTCCGTGTGTCCCTTGCCGGCGTTGCGAAAATCCATATCCAGCACCGGGGAGCGCCAGTCGCGGCTCACCCGCAGCGGAGCGCCTCCCGGCGCGTCCTGCCGCGCATTCGATTCGTCGGAGTGCAGGTTCACGCCGCGTTCGAGGTGGGCGTGATGCAGCTCGCCTCGCGGGTTGAACTCCAGTTCCGCCGTCGGCGCACTCCCGCGCACCACCCGGCCATTGCTCGCGGAGTCCATGGTGACCCCGCCTGCCAGGCGCCCGTGTTTCGGCTGATTATGCTCGTCAAATTCAAGTGTTCCCGTGGGAGCCGCCACGCGAGCCCCCAGGGCCGTGGTCAGCGAGAACCCGTTTGCCGCATCCAGCCGCACCGCCGACCCATCGGGGCGAAACAGAATCTGCGCCTCTCCGGCCGAGGCCTGCCCCCCGTGATAGCTGGCCGTCGCCGACTTGAGGTTACACTTTAAGTCTCCCCGCTCAAACTCAGCATTCTGCGCGTGAACCACCACCGAATCGGCCCCGCGGCGCACGTTCAGTTCCACCGCGTGGTCCAGCACCACGTGGCCCGCCCCTGAATCGAAGGTTGCGCCCATTGAGCTGCCGCTTCCCTGCGCAATCTCAAACTCCACCCGCGCCGCCGTCGTCGCCAGGCCGGTTTTCTGGGTATAGGTCAGCCCGCTGGTTTTCACGCGTATTTCGCCCGTAGCGGCGGTCTTGGCGGCGTTCTGCAGGGCCGAGCCTTTGGGCATATTGCTCACCGCCTGCCCGGGTTTCACCTTGGGCGCCACCGCCGGCGCCACACCCGGCCGCATCAGCGTAATCTCCACCGGACCGGCCGCCGTGGCGACACCGTTCTTCTGGTCGTACTCGAACTCGTCGCCTACGATCCGGTCCACGCGCGACCCGTCCTCGCCGTAGAGCTCGATCTGCACGTCATGCAGAATCGCCCTGCCATCCTGCTTCAACTGCACCACTTTGGAGGCGTGAATCTTGAAGAGCGTGTGCCCGCCGCGCGCCTGGGAGTAAGTAACGCCGTTCGACTCCTGCTCAATATCGATGCCCAGACGCTTGGGAATTTCGCGAAGATTGAAACGATGCTTCCAATGGTTGACCGTCAGAAACCCCACCAGTGCCAAAATCAGCAGCGCCGCTGCCGCCAGCACCAGTGTGCGCATCCGCTCGATCGTAAGGCGCACCGGCTAGTTCCCCTGGCCAAGACGTGCGGCCAGCCGCTGGGCAAGGCTTTCGCCCAGTTCGCTCCACAACAGCCGCGCGGTCGCTCCCGAACCCTTCTCGACCGCGGTGGTCAGAGCCACAAGCTGGACGATGTTTTCCGCGATGTGCCCGGCGCCAATCGAGTCCAACTCCGCCTCTTCTTCCAGGAAAGGCGTGTCGTTGCCGAAGTCCAGCCGGATGTGGCCGTCCTGCTCGTAGGCCCCGTCGTCAAACAGCGGCCCGAAGCCCGTTATCCGCACCAGCCGCGGCGCACGCACCCAGCGCGGTTCGAGCTGCGACGCGGTCTCCAGTTCCCACAGGTTCCAGCCGATCTGGAACTCGTACGCGTAGTCGTCATGGAGCAGTTCCAGCGCCTCTTCGACGGCCACCCGGGGATCTGCGCCGCGTTCGACGGAGCCCGCCGTGCGGCCATACACCTGTTGAAACACGGGCGACTCGCTCCAGTTGACCGGCCACACCGTGGCGGAATACACCCGGGTTTCGCCGCCATGCGCGGCAAACTCGCCCAGCACCGCCGTCAACTTGTCAGGCAGCGCGGCCACCCGCAAATTGGGATACCACAGACTCAGATAAAGTGCGTCAGACATCACTACCGATTGTAGACGCGTGAGGTTAGGCCGAGGGTTCAGCGTTGGCGGAGCCTACCCTTCTAGGTCTTTTGCAGGTTCCACCACAAGATTGGGCCCACCCTTCCGGGCTCTTTGTCGGACCCACCACAGATTGGGTGCCCCACCCTTGGAATTTCAAGGGTGGGATTCACAGAAGCGAACACCCCACCATTCCGGGGTTTTTGTCGGATCCACCACAGATTTGGGTGCCCCACCCTTGGATTTTCAAGGGTGGGATTCACAGAAGCGCACCTTCCACTTTTCTCGCTGCTTCACGGCGTGAAGCGGTCCATTGCGATTCAATCTCCACGGTTCCGATCTCTCCCGTAGCGTAGTGACAAAAACTGGACCAGGGCGAATCCTCGGGCCGCGAAACCAGTCCACGTTTCACGGGATTGCGGTGCATATACCTGAGTTTCTCGGTCGTCTTGTTGTACACGTTGAAGTCGTAATACCGGGCCTGCCAGAATGCTGCCGCGCCTGCGCTTTTCAGCTTCTTCGATGTCTGTTGTTTCATCACCTGGAGGGCTACAGCCAGCGAAGATTGGTGGGGTTCGCCAACGAGCAGATGAACATGCTCGGGCATCAGGACATAGCCTGCGATGACAAATTCGTAGCGCTGCCTGACCCGCTCCAGTTCACACTCGAAGTCGCCATACGCTGCGGGATGGTTCAAGAGCGGGAGCCTTCGGTAGCAACTGAAGGTGAGGAAATGAA